>DATEGF010000022.1:0-34626 GCA_035280245.1 Allostellaceae bacterium | reverse complement strand
GAGCACGGTGCTCAGATCGAGGCCCCTTGCCTGCGTCCGCCATCCTGCGGCGGCCTCGCGCCGACCGCGCACAGAAGCATGTCGCCCGGTCCGCCCGCTAAACCGATTGACACCCACAGCCCCAATCACAGAAGGATGAGGCGCTTTTCTTCGTGCACGTACAAATCCCCTCATCCTGAGCAAGCGCCCCGTTGGGGCGCGCGTCGAAGGACGCACGTCCGCCAATCCGGCGCCTCTTGACATGCAACTATTCAGTTGCATATTTTACTCATGAGCATGGACGCGGTGTTCAAGGCGCTCGCCGATCCGACGCGGCGCGCGTTGCTCGATGCCCTCCGTGCCCGGAATGGACAGACCCTGAGCGAACTCTCCGAGCGCCCCGACATGTCCCGGCAGGCCGTGACCAAGCATCTCGGAATTTTGGAGGACGCCAACCTGGTGGTCACCGAGAAGCGCGGGCGCGAGAAGCTGCACTACCTCAATCCGGTCCCGATCCACGAGATCGCGGACCGCTGGATCGACAAGTTCGAGCGCGGGCGCTTGCGAGCCCTCGCGGACCTCAAGCGCAAACTAGAAAGGGATGGCCGATGAGCGACCGCTTCGTCTACGTCACCTATATCCGCACCACGCCCGCGATCCTCTGGGATCACCTGACCAAGGCCGAGTTCACACGGGTCTATTGGCACGGCGTCTCCGCCGAGTCTGACTGGAGGCCGGGCTCGTCCTGGCATCTCAAGTTCGAGGATGGCCGGATCGCCGACACCGGTGAGATCGTGGAAGCCGATCGGCCTCGCCGGCTCGTCATCAAATGGCGGAACGAGTTCATGCCGGAGCTCAAGGCCGAGGGCTACTCGCGCGCCACCTTCGAGCTGGAGACCGTGGCCCAGATGGTGAAGCTCACGGTGACCCACGAGATCGACCGCACCGGCTCCAAGTTCATCGGCGCGGTCTCCACCGGCTGGCCCATCATCCTCTCGAGCTTGAAGAGCCTGATCGAGACCGGCAAGGAGCTGCCGCGCTACAAGCCGATCAAATAGAGCCCCGTTCCGCGACCCCGTCGCCCGCCGGCCGCACCCGTGCCTATACTCGATGAGGCAAGGCCCTAACGGCCGGCGGGCGAGGGAGGAGCGGATGGCGCGATCGAACGGTATTGGAATCTGCGCGGCGGGGCTGGTGCTGGCGGCGAGCCTCGCCGACGCGAGCACGCTCAAGATCGCGCTCAACGAGGACCCGGACCTGCTCGATCCCGCGAGCGGTGTCTCCTTCGCGGGCCGCGTCGTCTTCGCGAGCCTCTGCGACAAGCTGGTCGACATCGACGCGAAGCTCAACTACCTGCCGCAGCTCGCGACGGAGTGGTCGTGGTCCGCGGACAATCTCACCCTCACCATGAAGCTCCGGCCCGGCGTCCAATTCCAGGACGGTGAGCCCTTCAATGCCGAGGCGGTCAAGTACAACATCGAGCGCTACCAGGCCGCGGCCTGGTCCAAGCGCAAGACCGAGCTCAAACAGGTGACGAGCGTCGAGGCGATCGACCCGCTCACCGTGGCGTTCCGCCTCTCGGAGCCCAGCGCGCCTTTGGTCGGCGTGCTCTCCGACCGCGCGGGCATGATGGTCTCGCCCAAGGCCGGCGCCGCCGAGGGCGACAAGTTCGGCGTCAATCCCGTGTGTGCCGGCCCCTACAAGTTCCGCTCGCGCGTGGCGCAAGAGAAGATCACGCTCGAAAAGTTCGACGGCTACTGGAACAAAGCCGCGATCGGCATCGACGAGATCGAGTTCGTGCCAGTGCCCGACAGCGCCGTGCGGCTCGCCAATCTGAAGGCGGGCGGCTTCGACATCATCGAGCGCGTGCCGCCGACCGACGCGCCCGCGATCGCGTCGGATTCGGCGCTGAAGCTCGTAGAGAGCCCAGCGACGCTCTACTACCATCTCGCCATCAACCTGAAGGGACCATCGGCCGCGAAGCCGCTCGCCGAAGATGTGCGCGTGCGCCAAGCGCTCGACGCCGCCATCGACCGCAACGTCCTCAATCAAGTGGTGTTCGCCGGCAAATACGTGCCCAACAACCAGCCGATCCTGCCGGGCTCGACCTACTACGACAACGATATCCCCGTGCCCGCGCGCGACCTCGACAAGGCAAAGCGGCTCCTCAAGGAGGCGGGCGTCGAGCACCCCGCCTTCACCATGCTGATCGCGAACAGCCCGATCGACCAGCAGGTGGCGCAGGTGATCCAGTCCATGGTCGCCGAGGCCGGCTTCGAGATGAAGATCGAGTCTGCGGAAGCGAATACGCTGGTCGCCGCGGCGACCAAGGGCGACTTCCAATCGACGCTGGTATTCTGGAGCGGCCGGCCGGACCCCGACGGCAATATCAACATCTGGCTGCAATGCGACGGCTCGCTCAATTGGAGCCACTACTGCAACCCGAAAGTCGACGAGGCGCTCGCCAACGCCCGTCACGTGACCGCGCCAGCGGAGCGGCTCAAGTACTACAAAGACGCCGCGAGCCTCTACCTCAATGACGACGCCTATATCTTCCTCTTCCACATCAAGTGGATCTGGGGCACGACCGCCCGCCTCGACGGCTTCTCGCCCGGCGTCGACGGGTTGATTCGGCCCCAGGGCATGACGCTGAAGCCGTAAATGTGGTGCGTCCTTCGACTCGCGATGCTTCGCATCGCGGCTCAGGATGAAGGGAGTAATTAGCGGCATTAATAGGAGCCCTTCATCCTGAGCCACGTCCCGAAGGGACGTGAGTCGAAGGACGCACGGCGTTCATGCTTGCGACTTGCGCGGAGCGAGCACTCGCTCCTATTACTGTCTGCTAAACCCCGCTCCGGAGACCTCATGTCCGCTCCCTCGCCGAGCGCCGCCGCGGCGCTGCTGCCGGTTCTGAAATTCGACCGCGACGGGCTCGTCGCCGCCGTGGCGCAGCAGCATGACACTGGCGAGGTGCTGATGGTCGCGTGGATGAATCGCGAGGCGGTGGACGAGACGCTGGCGACGGGTCAAGTCACCTATTTCTCTCGCTCGCGCGGAAAACTCTGGCGCAAGGGCGAGACCTCCGGACAGACGCAACGGCTCGTCGAGCTGCGCGTCGATTGCGACGGCGATGCGCTGCTGCTGCTGGTTGATCAGACCGGCGCCGCCTGCCACACGGGGACGCGGAGCTGCTTCTTCCGTGCGGTGCGCGGCGGAAAGCTCGAGACGATCGCCGGGCCGATCGTCGATCCCAAGACGCTCTACGGGGCGGAGGCCTGAATGGCACGCCGGTTCGTCATTGCGATGATGAAGCACGAGACGAACACGTTCTCGCCGATCCGCACGGATTGGAAGCGCTTCGAGGAATGGGGCGCCTATTTTGGCGCCGACGCGCGGCGCGCCTATGAGGGCACGGCGATGCCCTTCGGCGCCTATCTCAAGCTCGCCCGCGAGGCCGACGCCGAGGTGGCAACACCCGTCGCCGCCGAGGCGATGCCGAGCGGTCCCGTCGAGAAGGCGGCTTACGAGACGATAGTGACGCCGATCCTCGACGCCGTGCGCCGCGGCTGCGATGCCGCCTTCCTCGATCTACACGGCGCCATGGTGGCGGAGACCACGCCCGACGGCGAGGGCACGCTCCTCCAGCAGATTCGCGCCATTGCACCGGACCTGCCGATCGCGGTCACCTGCGATCTCCACGCCAATCTCACCGAGGCGATGGTCGCGAACGCGACCGCGCTCATCGGCTACAAGACCTATCCGCACGTCGACATGGAGGCGGTGGGCGAGCGGGTCGGCCGCATTCTCCTGCGCGCGCTCGACGGCGAGATTCGACCGGCTATGGGTTGGGACCGCCGGCCGCTGCTCGCGCAGACCTTGCGCATGGGGACCGACGACGAGCCCTTCAAGACGCTGATCCGCCTGGCGCGCGACGAGGAGGCGAAAGGCATGCTGGCCGCGACGGTGTTCGGCGGCTTTCCGCTCGCCGATTTCGCCGATGCCGGCATGTCCGCGATCTGCATCGCCGACGGCAATCGCGAGGCCGCGACCGCCGCGGCGCACCGCCTGATGGACATCGCCTGGGAGCAGCGCCAGGAGCTGCTCTACCGGCCCGAGCCGCTCGCGGAGGCGGTGGCGCGCGCCAAGGGGATCGCCGAGGGCCCGGTGCTGCTGCTCGACCACGCCGACAACGTCGGCTCGGGCGGCACCGAGGATGTGATGACCGTGATCGCCGAGGTGCTGCGCCAGGGCCTCGAGGACGTGGCGGTGGCCGCGGTCTGGGATCCCGCGGCGGTCCAGCAGATGGCGAAGGCCGGCGTCGGCGCCACGGTCAAACTCAAGCTCGGGGGCCGCACCGACATGCCCTCGGTCAAGCTCAAGGGGGCGCCGCTCGAGATCACCGGGCGCGTGCGCACGCTCACCGACGGCGAGTGGGTGGTGCGCGGCCCCATGTACACAGGCGTCACCGTGAAGATGGGGCCGACCGCGGTGCTCGACACCGGCAAGATCCAGATCGTGGTGGTCTCGCGTCATCACGAGCCCTGGGACGTCGGCGTCTTCACGAGTGTCGGCATCGATCCACGCGGCAAGCGCTATCTGCTGCTGAAGTCGCGTATCCATTATCGCGCGGGCTTCGCGCCGCTCGGCCGCGCCACCATTACGCTCGATGGCGAAGGCGTCACCACCTCCGACAATGCGACGCTCGATTATGCGCGCGTCCGGCGCCCGATCTTCCCGCTCGACAGGTTGAACGCGCCGCCGGGGGGCCGGGAGTGATGATGCGCGTCGTCCGAGCCGCGCTGACCGTTCTGGCGCTCTCGGTCGCGACGCCGGTCCTCGCCGACGACTCACCGATCGCGGCGAGCGACGCCTGGGCGCGACCGACGCTCAAGGGCACGCGCACGGGCGTCATCTACCTGATGCTGAGCAACTACGGTAGCGCGAGCGACCGCCTGGTGGGCGTCAGTACGCCGGTGGCGGAACGTGCCGAAGTCCACGAAGATGTCACGACGAATGGCGTCATGAGCATGGCGCCCGTGCCGGCGCTCACCCTGCCGGCGGGCGCCAGCACCGCGATCGAGCCGGGGCGCTACCACATAATGCTGATCGGCATCAAAACGCAGCTTGCGGCCGGAGAATCCTTCCCGGTCACGCTCACCTTCTCGAGCGCGCCGCCCCTCGAGGTCAGCGTCGCCGTGACCCGGACACCGCCGAAATCCGCCAGCACGGGGCCCTGAGTGCGCGCGACACTCTACCGCACCGTTCGCGTCCGGCCCTGCCCATCTACCAGCGCCGCCCTACATAGAGCCAATGCGCCGTGCATTCCTTGCCACGGGGCGGTTCCTGCTCGCGTGGAAATAAATATGTCGTTCAAGCGTTGTTTAGCCGGAGGTTTTGCGTGGGTTCGGTTGCGTGCTTTCCCCTGGAGGTCCGATAATGCGCTTGAAATCACGGATTACGATGTTGCTGTTGGCCGGACTGGGCCTCGGCCTCAGCGGGTGCTACTACGCGCCCGCCCCTGGCTATGCCTACGATTCCGGCTACTACGCGCCGAGTTACTACGCGCCCGCCTACTACGGCAGTCCCGCGTATTACGGGCCGTCGGTCGGCGTCTACTACGGCGGTTACTATGGTGGCGGCTGGCATCGCGACCGCTGGCGCTGATCGACGCTGAGATCGCGCGCGTCGCTCGCGCGCTTTTTCGACGGGCGGCGCGAGCCGCGAGGCTCGCATGAGCGCGGCGCTGTGGCGGCGCCGCGATCTGCTGTTTGCGACCGGCCTTACCGTCCTCATCCCCGGCGCCTTCGACAGCGGCGAGGCGGCACCGGTGGCGATTGCGCGGCCGTCCGTCGCGCGCCGGCTCAAGCTCAAGAACGTGCACACCGGTGAGACCTTCGAGGGTCCCTATCGCGATGACACCGGGCCGATCCCGAACGCGGTCACCGATCTCGCGCATTTCCTGCGCGACTTCCACGTGAACAAGGTGGGGCCGCTCGATGTCGGCACGCTCGACTTCCTCGCCGACGTCATGGACGCGGTCGGCGAGACCAGCGCCACGGTGCTATCGGCCTATCGCACGCCCGAGACGAATGCGCGGCTGCGCGCCACGACATTCGGCGTCGCCGAGAAGAGCCAGCACATCTATGGCCGAGCGATCGATGTATCCTTCGATCGCCGCCTGCTGGACGCGGAGACCGCCGCACGCCGCATGGCACGCGGCGGCGTCGGCTGGTATCCGCGCTCGCATTTCGTGCATCTCGACACCGGACCGACCCGGAGCTGGGAGCTCGACGGAACGGGCTTCGACCGTCTGCTCTCCAGCAGCGCCGGCAGCAGTGGCAGACGCGACTCAGGCGCGCATCAGGCACCGATGAGCGTCGCCGATCGGCTCGCGCGCCATCGCGCGCTCGCCCGCAGCGAGTTCATCCGCCGCAAGCCTTGAGCAACGTCGCTCAGCGGGGGCAGTAGAGCGCCTTCTGGACCTGCTCGAGCGCAATCGGATCGAAGACGGTGTTGGCGCACATGCCGTTGTACGCATCGACCGCGGCGTTGTAGCGGTCGACCGCCGCCGCATAGGGCGGTGTCGCCCCATCCTGGAACTGCCGTCGCGCGTCGTCGCGCTGGTCGAGCAGCCGCTGGAACGACTCGATCTGCTCCCGGTCCTGCACGTTCATGCGCGCACGCACTGCGTCGACCTGGTCCTCGAGCGCGGCGTAGCGCTGGCGCGATTCCTCGTAGACTCGGAATTGCCGGTCCATCTGGGCTCTGAGCTCGTCCACCGCGCGATTCTGGCAGAGGCAGCGCCCGATATCCTGCGGTGAGCGTAGCAGGGTCTGCCCGGGCGCCGATGTCGCGAGGCTCACGCTCGCGACCGCCGCAATCAGCCACCATCTCGTCGAAACGCGTGTCCCCATGGGTCACCTTTCCCGACAATTAACGCTGAGCGTAGCGGCTCGCCCGGCCGAAGGAAACCATTGCTCGGGATTACTCGTCCCAAAGGGTATCGCCGAGACAAAACAGTGACAGCAGCCGGCTGCCCAGAATTCGCCCAAGTACGGCCCATGTAGCTCCCAAATTGTAACCGAAGATGTACCCGTGCCGCCGCTCTTGGTGGCAGCCCTGATACTTGATCTCAGGAGGGAACGATGATGATCAACACCAGCAGAAGCCTAGCTTATTTGATGGCCGCTGCCGCCGTGCTGACCCTTGCGAGCTGCTCGAGCCCGGGCTCCGGCACCGCCTCCCCGGCGAGCGCCGTCACACAGCATCGGTTCAACGTCTATTTCGACGTCGCCAAATCCGAGCTCACGCCTGAGGGCCAGCAGGTCATCGCCCAGGCGGTCGCCCAGGCGAAGCAGAGCCCGAGCACGCAGATCGTGGTGGTGGCGCCCGAGACCGACAAGGCGAAGCGCTCCGACACGGTGCAGGCAGCGCTGGTCGCGGCCGGCGTCTCGCCCGACCGGATCGACGCGCGCTGGATCGGCCCGCAGGACTCGCCGCCTGCCGGCGTGCGCGACCCGCGCAATCGCGTGGTCGAGATCAGCTTAGTCGAATCCGATAGCAGCGTCGGCGGCGGCTCGAAGGTCCTGGTGTCGCGGCGGGTCGGCGACTGACGCCGACCGCGCCGCGAGATCGACAACTTCCTCGCAACAGTTCGGACGGCTTTGCGTACGCCCTTCAGTCGAGGAAGATGTCCTGCCGGAGCGGCTTCGCGGGATCGACCGCGTAAGCGCTCAGGTCCTTCACGCCGGCGCGCAGCAGCGCGTCCTCGTCGATGAAGAAGTTGCCGGTGAGCGTCCGGCTCGGCTGGGTCAGGATCCAGTGCGCGGCGTCCGCGAGGATCTCAGGCTTGCGGCCCCAGCCGGGATCGACGCCGGGGATCATCTGCAGCGCCGCGGTCGCGATGATGGTGCGCGGCCAGAGCGCGTTCACGGCCACGCCGGCAGAGCGAAACTCCTCGGCCATGCCGAGGACGCAAAGGCTCATCCCGTATTTCGCGATGGTGTAGGCGACGTGCGGCGCGAACCAGCGCGCGCTCATGTTGAGCGGCGGCGAGAGCGTCAGGATATGCGGATTGGCCGCGCGCTTCAGATGCGGCAGGCACGCCTGCGAGCACAAGAAGGTGCCGCGGGTGTTGATCCCCATCATGAGATCGAAGCGCTTGATCGGCGTCTCCAGCGTGCCGGTGACGCTAATGGCGCTCGCATTGTTGACGAGGATGTCGATGCCGCCGAAGCGCTCGACTGTCTTCGCCACAGCCGCCTGGACCTGATCCTCGAAGCGGATGTCCGTCATGATCGGCAGCGCCTGGCCGCCCGCCGCCTCGATCTCCTTCGCCGCGGTGTAGATGGTGCCCGGGAGCTTCGCATGGGGCTCCGTGGTCTTGGCGACGACCGCGACATTGGCGCAATCGCGCGCGGCCCGGAGTGCGATCGCAAGCCCGATGCCGCGCGAGGCGCCCGTGATGAAGAGGGTTTTGCCCTTGAGATCGGCCATGCCTGCTCTCCTCTCTACCTAGTTGCGAGAGAGGCTAGCCGAAAAACCAAGTGAACCACAGAGGCAGTGAGGCAACGAGAGGTGTTTGGGCGCAAGCGCCAGGTCCCATCCTCACTGTCTCACCGCCTCTGTGGTGAGCTTCGCTTCCTTACGCCTGCTCTGCCTCGAAGCGCTTGAGGCAGCGCTCGGCGGTCTCGATGGCGCCCTGCAGGTGCTTCGGGCGCACGGGATGCGCCACGCTTGCACGCACGTGCTTCAGGAGATGGCCGAAGTGGTGATAGAGCGCATCGGCGTCCTCGAGCCGGCGCGTCAAGCTCTTGAGATACTCGTCGAGCTCGCGATCGCGGAATTTTTCGTGGAAGGTCCGGGATTTCCGGGTGAGCTCCTCGGCGGCTTGGGTCATGGCAATGTCCTCCTGCGACATCAATGGAATTGCTGGGCCTCGGTCGAGCCCGTGAGTGCGGTGGTCTCCGATTTCCCGCCGGAGATCGCGAGGTTGACCGCATCGAAATAGCCGGTGCCGACCTCGCGCTGGTGCTTGACGGCGGTGTAGCCGTGCTTCTCGCTGGCGAATTCCGCCTGCTGCAGCTCGCAGTAACCGGCCATGCCGCGCGCGCGGAAGGCGCGGGCGAGCTCGAAGCTCGAATAGTTGAGGCTGTGAAAGCCCGCGAGCGTGATGAACTGGTACTTGTAGCCCATGGCGGCGATCGAGTCCTGGAAGGCCTCGATCTCCTTCGGCTTCAAATTAGCGCTCCAGTTGAAGCTCGGCGAGCAGTTGTAGGCGAGGAGCTTGCCCGGAAACTTCGCATGGATCGCCTCGGCGAACCGGCGCGCCTCCGCTAGGTTGGGCCGCGACGTCTCCCACCAGAGCATGTCGGCATAGGGCGCGTAGGCCAGCCCGCGCGCGATGCAGTAGTCGACGCCGACGCCTTTCTTGATGCGATAGAACCCCTCGGGCGTGCGCGCGCTGCGCTCGATGAACGGGTGATCGCGCTCGTCGATATCCGAGGTGATGAGCTGCGCGCTCTCGGCGTCCGTGCGCGCGATCACCAAAGTCGAGGTGCCGCAGACATCGGCCGCGAGCCGCGCCGCGTTGAGCGTGCGGATGAAGCTCTGCATGGGCACCAGCACCTTGCCGCCCAAGTGGCCGCATTTCTTCTCGGAGGCGAGCTGATCCTCGAAATGGACGCCGGCGGCGCCCGCCTCGATCATCGCCTTCATGAGCTCGAAGGCGTTGAGCGGCCCGCCGAAGCCTGCCTCGGCGTCCGCGATGATGGGCGCGTACCAGTAGGTGTCGCCCTTCGCTTCCATGGTCTGGATCTCATCGGCGCGCCGGAGCGCCTGATTGATCCGGCGCACCACTGCGGGAACGGAGTTCGCGGGATAGAGGCTCTGGTCGGGATAGACCTCACCGGCGAGGTTCGCATCCGCCGCCACCTGCCAGCCCGAGAGATAGATCGACTCGAGCCCCGCGCGGACCATCTGCATCGCCTGGTTGCCGGTGAGCGCGCCGAGCGCCGCCACGTAGGGCCGCGTGTGTAGGAGTTCCCACAGCCGGCGCGCGCCCAGCTCCGCGAGCGTGTGCCCGATCCGGATCGAGCCGCCGAGCCTAGCGACGACCTCCGCGCCGTAGTCGCGTCGGATACCGTGGAAGCGGCCGGGTTGGATATCCGATGGTTTCGCGGCGGGGCCGTGGTCGAGCGGGCTCATGAGATCTCCTCGAAGGGACTGCTGCAGCGCAATATCGCCAAGAGAACGCGGGTTTGCACGCTCGGTTTCCCTGTAAAACCAAGGAAAAGCGTGTACTTGTAAAATCTTTACAACCAAAGTCTGTAAACGGTCCCTTGTGAAAATAGCGCGCCGCAGCGAGACTCCGGCGCATGAGCCAGAAGCTGATGCTGGGCCACAAGGTGCGGCGGCTCCGCCGGGAGTCCGGGCTCTCGCAGGTCCAGATGGCGGAGCAGCTCGGCATATCGCCGAGCTACCTCAATCTGATCGAGCACAATCAGCGGCCGGTGACGCTGACCCTGCTGCTGAAGCTCGGACAGAATTTCGGCATCGACCTCCAGCGCTTCGCGGAGGATGACGAGGCTCGGCTCGTGAGCGGACTCAGCGAGGTCCTGACCGATGCGCTCTTCCGCGGCACCGACCTCGGCAAGCAGGATCTGCGCGAGCTCGCCGCGGTGGCACCGGGGATCGCGGAGGCGATGACCACACTCTATGGCGCCTACGCCCAAGCGCGACAGGAGCTGGAGGCGATCGCGGACGCCGCGGGTAGCCCCGATCTCGCAAGGCTCCGCGCGTCCCCCGGCGAGGCCGCTCGCGATTTCTTCCAGGGGGAGCTCAATCATTTCCCCGAGCTCGAGACGGCGGCAGAGGATCTGTGGGGTCGCGCCGCGCTCGAGCCCGCGGCGCTCTACGCCTCGCTCGCGCGCTACCTCGAGACGACGCACCGCTTCAAGGTGCAGCTGATGCCCCAGAGCATCATGGGTCCGATGATCCGCCGCCACGACCCGCACCGCGGCCGCGTGCTGCTCTCGGAGATGCTGCCGACCTCAGGTCGCGTCTTTCAGCTCGCCTGCGAGGTCGCGATCCTCGAGCAGGGCGCGACGCTCGATCGGATTGTCGCGCGGCTCGCTTCGACCGACGAGGACGCCCGCGCGCTCGCTCGGATCGGTCTCATCAATTACTTCGCGGGCGCGGTGCTGTTGCCCTACGCGGCTTTCGCGGCCGCGGCGCAGGATCTGCGGCACGATCTCGCCGTGCTGAGCGCCCGCTTCGGCGCGAGCTTCGAGCAGGTCTGCCATCGCCTCACGACGCTGCAGCGACCCGGTGCCGCAGGTGTGCCGTTCTTCATGATCCGCATCGACGCGGCTGGAAACGTCTCCAAGCGCTTCAGCGCGAACAGTCTGCATTTCGCGCGCTTCGGCGGCGCCTGCCCCATCTGGAACCTGCACCACGCGTTCCAGGCGCCGGGCCGGATCCTGACCCAGCTCGCGGAGATGCCGGACGGCAGCCGCTATCTCTCGATCGCGCGCACGGTCTCGAAACCCTGGCGCAAAGGGCCGCTCGGTGCCGCGCAGTACGCGATCGCGCTCGGCTGCGAGGCGCGCCACGCCGAGCGCATCGTCTATGCCGACGGCCTCCGGCTCGAGGACAAGGACGCGGCCGATCCCATCGGCATGACCTGCCGCACCTGCCCGCGCGGCGACTGCGCCCACCGCGCCTTTCCATCGACGCAGCAGCCGGTCCCGAAGACCGACTTCATCCGCACCGACCCGCTCTTCGCGACCCCCTGAACGGGAAAAAAGAAGATGGGCCCTACCGCCCCACAAACTTCGGGGGGCGTTTGCTGATGAAGGCGGCGACGCCCTCGACGAAGTCCTCGGTGCCGGTGCAGCGGGCGAAATTCTCGAGCTCGGCCTGCAGCTGCGTCTCCAGCGAGGTGCCGAGCGACTGCTGGAGGAGCCGCTTGGTCCCGGCATAGGCCTCGGCGGGGCCGCTCGCGAGCCGCCGCGCCAGCGCGCTCGTGCGGTCGCCAAGCTCCACCGCGGGCACCACCCAATTGACAAGACCCCAGGCGAGCGCCGTCTTGGCATCGACACGATCGCCCAGCAGCGCCACCTCCATCGCGCGCTTCATGCCGAGCGTGCGCGGCAGGAAGAACGTCGAGCCGCCGTCGGGGCTGGTACCGAGATGGCAATAGGCCAGCGTATAGAAGCTGTCGTCAGCGGCGATCGCGAGGTCAGAGGCCATCAAGAAGCTCATGCCGATGCCGGCGACCGGCCCGTGCACGCTCGCGACCACCAGCGCGCGCAGCCGGCGCAACCGGATGATCAGGGGATGGACGTGGTGGATGAAGCTCTCGAACCGCCGCGCGCGCTCTCGCGGCGCCAGCGGCGTCATCTCCGTGAAGAACTTGATGTCGCCACCCGCCATGAAGCCGCCGCCCGCGCCCTTGAGCACGACCACGCGCAGGCCAGCCTCCGCCTCGATGCGGTCCAACGCCGCCTCGAGCCCGTCGCGCATCGTCGCGTCGAGCGCGTTCAGCACCTTCGGCCGATTGAAGGTCAGCGTCGCGATGCCGGCGGCGGTCTCGTAAAGGACGGTGTCGTTCATGAGGTGCGCTCCCGCTCTGGTTCGAATTGGTCTTAGACTATAGCGCAGGCGCCACGGGGCCGGCATCGTGCGCCCCCGCTTGCCCCCGAGGCGGTGTCACCCCACGTGACTCCCGGCGCCGAAAGGAGAAGCCGCCATGCGATTTCGCCCGATCCTGCTCGCCGTGACCTTGCTCGCGGGCTGCTCGGACCAGGGCACGGTCGAGAGCAATCGGCTCTCCGACCTGGCGGTGGGACAGACGACCAGCGCCGAGCTCACGAGCCTTTGGGGTCCGCCGCTCCGGGACGCCACCATGGCCGACGGCCGGCATGTCTGGACCTATCGCACCATCCACCTGCAGACCGGACCGACCGTCGCCTTTGCGCCGGGTTTCGGCCCGATCGGCAGCACCACGGACACGGTGATGGGTCAAGTCAGCCTGACCTTCGATGACAAGGGGGTGCTGCTGTCCTATGCCTATACGAAATAGCCGTGCCGCGAGGCGCGCTCCCGATCCAGAAATCGTGAAGACTTTGACAGAGGAATTAGTTTGCGACGGCAGTCGAAAATCGGATGATTCCCCGGGGGGTCGAACGATGAGGTGCCTCGATGCCTAAGCCGCTCATTCCTGCCCTGATCATCGCCGCCGCGCTCGGCCTCGCCGCCTGCGCCGGCGGCGGCGAGCCGCCGGGCACACGATTCGCGCAGGTCGCGTCCCAATTACCACCGGTGCCGCCGGACCGGGCACGCTTCTTCTTCTATCGGGACTATTCGCTCTACAACAGCACGCAGCGGCCGACGATCACTCTCAACGGCCAAGGGGTCGCGATCTCGGAGATCGGCGGCGTGACCTATCGCGATATGCCCCCCGGGGCCTACCTGATCTCGGTGCCCTACTCGGCCATCTACCCCTACAAGGACAAGACCGTGACCGTCGCTGGCGGCCAGACCGTCTACGTCAAGATCCAGAGCGAGGTCTTCGAGCCGAACATCACCCTGCTCGACTACCAGCCCGATATTTTCGTAGTGGTGCTCGTCGATCCCGCCCAGGCGCAGCAGGAGATCGCGAGCAAACGCTACTTTCCTTGAGGCAAAGCACCGTCAGGACTGCGACCACTGCCGCCGGAGCGCGCGTGTGATCCAGCCGAAGCGCGCCGACAGAATGCCGAGTGACGCGACGCTCGCGATGGCGATCGCGAGCACAAGCCCGGTAACGCCGAAGCCCAATCCGAAAGCCAGCGTCCAGCCGAGCGGCACCATGATCACCGCGTAGGAGATCATGTGGAGCGCGGTCGGAAACCAGGCGTCGTGGCAACCGCGCAAAGACTGCGCCACCACGCGCTGGCCGCCGTCGCCGATCATGGTGGGCGAAATGATGAGGATGAGCGGCACCGCCGTCGCGACCACCACGGGATCCGTCGAATAGAGCGCCGCGAGCGCGGCCGGCGCCAGCGCAAGCGGAATTCCCGCGACCGCCATGACGGCGCTGCTGACGCCGATCCCGAGCCAGCCGCAGAACGCGACGCCGCGTGCGCTCCGCCGGCCATAGGCCCGGCCCACCAGCACGGCGGTCGCGGCGCTGATCCCCAGCGCGAAGGTGAAGATGATGCCGAGCAGGCTGAGCGCGATCGCATAGGCGCCGACCGCCGCGGTGCCGAGCGTCGCGGCCGAGATGTTCATGGTGGCGAAGCAGCCGGACTCGATGCCGAGGCTTAGCCCGTCGGCATAGCCGATCCGCCGCTGCGAGGCGCCGCTCCGCCAGCCGCCGGTTCCCTTGCCCCAGGTGCCGAAGCGGCCAGCCTCGGCGAACGTGAGGGCATAAACGATCATACCCACCGCGAGGAGCACGCGGACAACGAGGTTCCCGATCGCGGTGCCCTCGGCGCCAAGGGCCGGCAATCCCCAATGGCCGAACACCAGGACCCAGCAGAGGAGCGCGTTCGCGGCTGCCCCCAGGCCGATCGCGATCATGCCGGGATGCGGCCGGCCGATCGCCTCCAGGAAGAACGACGTCGCGACGAAAAGGAACTGGGCGGGCAGCGACCAGCCCAGAATGATCGTGACCCGTCCCACCGACGCGGCGAACTCGGGCGGCTGTCCGATCGCGGCCAGGAGCTCGGGCGCGAAGCTGCTGAGCACCGCCCCGATGAGACCGAGACCCACGGCGTATTGCAGCGAGCGCCGCCACGCCCGCCCGCACTCGGCGAAGTCCTCGCGCCCGAAGGCGACGGCGACCGTCACCAGCGTGCCCGTGAGCAGGCCGAAGCCTATCATCTGCAGCGCATTGAGCACCGAGAACGCCACGCTCTGCCGCGCGAGCTCCGCTGGCCCCGCATGGCCGATGATTACGAGGTTCGTGACGTTGACGACCGTATTGCCTGCCCGCGCCAGCACCACCGGTCCCGCGAGGCGCAGGAGCGCCGCAACCTGCCCGCTGCGCGGCGGCTCTGGAAGCGCCACGGCAGAGGCGCCGCGAGGGCCATGCAGATCCACCCGCAGCACCTCCCCCTATCGGAAACCCGGTCCCGCTGATACCGGGCCAGACGTTAAGCGATTCCCAGACGGGAATCAGCTTCGTTAACGTCTCGAGGCAAACCCCTGGCGCCCGCCTCAGTTGGCTTATAGGCTTATCGCCAAAAGGGAGACGGCCAAGCCCGAGAGGGCTGACGCGCCGCCGTGGGGGACACGGCTCGTGGGAACACGCGGCTTATCGCTGGTCGGATTCTACGATCAGGAGCGCGACGCGCTCGCGCATCTACGCAACACCTGCGTGTTCCGCGACGCATCGGATGCGTCGCTTCGCACTGAGTGGGTGGCGGCCAGGTCCAAGCTCGGCCCGCCGGTACCGAGGGCAGGCGCGCCCGAGGTTCGCGAGTTCGAGTTCGCGGAGGCCGCCTACGTCCGGGAGCTGCGCGCGCAGCCCTGGGTCAATGCCCTGCTGCGGAAGCCCACCTATCAGTCAGCCGAGTTCAAGCTCGTCGAGATCGAGCCGTTGCTGGCGCACCAGCCGTTCATCGACCTCGAGCGAGTACAGGACGGCAGCCGGCGCCTGAGCGGCTCAACCGTCGCCGAGTTGATGCCGATTTGCCTGCCACAAGCGGCGCCACAACCGCTGGAGCCGCCAACCGTGGTCGCTAAGCAGCCGCACTCGATCGTCATAAAATCTCGCAGAGCGCACGTCGAGGCCCTCGTGCCAGGCGTGATGACCATCGAGCAGGACGGATTCGAGCACACCCTCGCCGGCGTGAACCTTCACTTGGCCCTGCCCTTCATCAATGTCGTGCGCCTGGGCGGACGGTACCTGCTCCGGAGCGGATATCATCGCGTGTTTGGCGCGGCGAAACTGGGCGCCACGCATATCCCCTGCCTGGTCCGCGAGGTCACGTATAGCAACAGCAACGACGGTTCCTTGCATCCGTCGGAGTGGTTGATGATGCCGCGCTGGTTGCTCGAGTCCGAGAATCCGCCGACTCTGGCTCATTTCCTGAAAGGGCGGGCCCACGACGTGATGCTGCGTGCGACATCGCTCGTACTGCAGATCACGTGGGGGTATCACCGCATACCCGACGAATACGAAGGACTCTAGCGTCGGAGCATTTCCCGCCGAGGCGACATCAGCGGCGAGCCGCAGCCGCGGGCTCTCGCTCGGCAAAGGCGGGCATGACCTCCTTGATGAAGAGCTCGAGGGAGCGCTTCTGCTCCTTGAAGCCCAGGCCGAAGGTCGCGCAGTACGTGAACTGGTCGACGCCCAGCGCCTCGTAGGGCTTGAGCTTGTGGATCACCTCGTCGGGCGTGCCGAACATCAGGTTCTGGCGGAATGACTCCACGCTGAACTCGCCGGTGAAGTTGATCTTCTCGAGATCGACCTCCTCGGCGAAGCCGTTCTTCACGCCGCCCAGATTCTTGAACAGGTTCTCGAAGCAGCCCATGCGGTGCCGCACGGCATTGACCGGCACCTCCCACTGCTCGGGACGGTCGTAGACGCAGGCGTAGCGCATGGTTGCGAAGACCGGCCGCCTGGCGCCGGGATTGGCGGCGAGCGCGGTCTCGAGCCGGACTTTATATGATTCGACCTCGGAGAATGGTCTCGACAACGCCCAGGAGAGGATGTTGCAGCCGTTCTTGACCGCGATGTCGTAAGTGTGTGGCGAGCGCGCGGCGACCCAGAGCGGCGGGTGCGGCTTCTGCTGCGGCTTCGGCACCGCGGTCGCCTCGGGGAATTTCCAGTACTTACCGTCGTGCGTGGTATCGCCCGCCCAGAGCCGCTTCAGCACCGGCAGCATCTCCTCCATGTAGAGGAAGCCCTCGGTCTGCTTGAGGCCGGGCATCATTCGGTCGAACTCGCGCTGGAAGGCGCCGCTGCCGATGCCGAACTCGACGCGGCCGCGGCTATAGAGATCGAGCAGCCCCACCTCTCCGGCTAACCGGATCGGGTGCCAGTAGGGCGCCACCGCCACGGCGGTGCCGAGCCGGATGCGTTCGGTGTGTGCCGCCCACCAGGTGAGCATCGAGAAGGGATTGGGCCCGATGAAGAGCTCGAGCGCGTGATGCTCCGCCGCCCAGACGATGTGGAACCCGCCCGCGTCCGCCATCTGCACCATCTCGAGCGTATGCCGCTCGAGCTCGCGCAGATCCACCGCCGGGGAGTATCGTTCCATGTTGATAACGAGCTGGAATTTCATGCCCTCACCCCCTAGGGTCGGCCCACTCTTCACGGATTTCGCGCGGGGTTCAATGGCTATCGCCGCCATGGCCCGGAGCAGGCGCGCGCGGTATCGCACGCAAGGAAGCGCCAAAAATGCCGTCGGACCGGGGCTGGCAATAGAGGTCACCCTGGACCAGATCGATTCACGGGAGAGTTCTCCTTTGGATCGACGGCAATGCACCCCTGGGCGCTGGCGGATCGGCCGCTAAGCGGCATAAGGCTCCTCCTCGCTCACCCGGCTGCGTCTCTCGCGCTGGGTTGGCGTGCGCTCCGGGGGGCAATGGGCTCGGGTATCCCTGGCTCCCGGCCCACACGCGACGGTGTTGCGCTCGTCGCCCTTGAGGACGAGTTCGATCCCGCCGGCTTCCCCGGTACACGCCTTCCGAGTGTCGGGACGGTGCTGCGTGACGCTCGAAAATCAATGGGAGGCGATCTCGGGCGGATCAGCGCTGCGCTCCGGATCCGACCCGAGCACCTCCGAGCGATCGAGGCCGGCAATTACGCCGACCTGCCAGCCCGCGCTTACGCGCTGGGGTTCATCCGAAGCTATGCGGATTATCTCGGCCTGGATGCGGCGGAGTTGGTGCGCCGCCTCAAGCAGGAAATGGGCGAGCGGCACCTTACCCACGAGCTGAGCTTTCCGGAGCCTCTGCGCGAGCCCAGCCTATCTCTCGGCGGCGCGCTGGTCGGGCTTGCGATCCTTGGCCTGTGCGCCCTCGGTACGTGGTGGCTTTCCGCTGACCGGCCCGATCGCGACGTCACCGTGGCCGCTCCGCCAGCCGCGTTGGTCCCGCCGCCTTCCGCAGCCGCGCCAGGCGCCGCGAAAACCACCGATGCGCCGAGCGAGACGATGTGGTCGCTGTCGCCGGCCGCCGGACCCGCTTCACTCGCTCAGGTCCGCTCGGACGCGGCGGCAGCTCACAAGATCGAGGTGGAGCGGGCATTGGGGCTCGCGCCGCCGGCCGAAGCGGCGCGGAGTGCCGGCGGCGCTGTCGCGACATCCGCACCGTCGACGGGCGCGGCCCATGTCTTCGGCGTCACCGGCGATGGCCATTACCGCATCGCGCTCCGCGCCACCGCGGAGACTTGGCTCGAGGTGAAGGACGGCGACACCTCGGTCTTCCGGCAGCTCCTGGAACCGGGGGATGAGTATCGCGTCCCCGAGAAGCCCGGCCTCACCCTGCGCGTCGGCAACGCGCACGGCATCCAAGTACTGGCAGGCGGGAAGCCCCTGCCCAGCTCCGCTCAGCCGAGCCAGGGCCACCGCACGGTGGTCACCCTCGAAGCCCGCGAACTGCTCGCACGAGCGGGGATGCAGTAGGTGCTGCCCACGTCAGTAATTCGTCTCTGACCAACTTTCTCGAGTGATTGCGTTCTGGTAGGTAACGCGTTACATTGTCACGCGTTACAATGAGCGCGGGTCGAGCATGGCACCACCTGCAGAGCGGATGAGGATGATGCGCGAGCGGCGACGAACCCAGGGTCTGCGCGAGCTGCGGCTGGTGGTGCCTGATGCGCGCTCGCGCGCCGTCCGCCGACGCATTGCTCGGCAGGTCGCCCGTCTCACGCCCGAGAGCGAGCGGGACGCGCTGCGGTGGATCGAATCCGTCTCCGAATTCGATGCGTCGCGGTGACATCGTCACGGTGGCGGCGGCCGGTGACTACGGCAAGCCGCGGCCCGCCGTTGTCGTGCAGAGTGACGCCTTTCCCGAGAGCCACGCGTCGGTCATCGTCTGCCAGATGACATCGGAGCTGGCGGACGCGCCTTCCTTCCGGGTCACGATCGATCCGAGTGCCGAGAACGGCTTGCGGACGAGATCTCAGGTGATGGCCGACAAGCCCGTCACGATCCGACGCGAGCGGGTCGGCCGGCAATTGGGGCGTCTTACCAGCGACGAGATCACTCGGCTTAATGTCGCGCTAGCCTTCGTGATGGGACTGGCGGACTCCTGAGGGAGCCTCAGATCGAGACTGTCTCTCGAGAATTTGATTCGTGTTGAGGCGAAAGCTTCACTCGCGCGTTTCAAGGCCAAGCGAAGCCGCAAGCGTGTTTCTCTCTCAGTACTGTCGCGATCCCCTGCCGCCGATCTTCCTCACACCGCCTCCGCCTCCAACGCCATCAGCGGCTTTGCGCCGGCGCCGATCTGCGCGAAGAGCGCCGTGCTCTCGGGCAACAGCTTGGTCATGAAAAAGCGCGCGGTCGCGAGCTTGCCGGTGTAGAACGCGGCATCTGGGCCCTCGCCCTCCGCTTTCGGCAGCGCGATCTCGGCCATGCGGGCCCAGAGGTAGGCGTAGGCCGTCAACCCGAACAGACGGAGATAGTCGGTCGCGGCGGCGGCGGCTTCCTCGGGGTCGGCGAGGCCTTTTTGCGCGACGAGCGCCGAGGCCTGCTGCAGACGGCCGAAGGTCTTGGCGAGCGGCAGGACGAAGTCGGCGAGCTCCGGTTTCTCGAGGCGCGCGCGGATATAGGCGTCGACCGGATGGAAGAAACGCCGGAGCAGGCGGCCCATGTGCGAGGGCAGCTTGCGGCCGACGAGGTCGAGCGCCTGGATGCCGTTGGTGCCCTCGTAGATCTGCGTGATGCGGCAGTCGCGCACCAGCTGCTCCATGCCCCACTCGCGGATGTAGCCGTGGCCGCCCATCACCTGCATGCCGATGTTGGCGCTGGCGAAGCCATTGTCGGTGAACATCGCCTTCACCACCGGCGTCAGCAGCGAGACGAAATCGTCAGCGGCCTCGCGCTCGGCAGGATCGGGATGCTTCTGGGATTTGTCGAGCTCGATCGAGACCCAGGCCGCGAGCGCGCGGGCGCCCTCGGTCCATGCGCGCATGGTGAGCAGCATCCGCCGCACGTCGGGGTGCACGATGATGGGATCCGCGGCCTTGTCAGGGAATTTGGCGCCGGCAAGCGAGCGGCCCTGGAGCCGGTCGTTGGCGTAAGCGCGCGCGGTCTGATAGGCAGCCTCGCCGAGGCCCAGGCCCTGGATGCCGACGCCCAGCCGCGCGCTGTTCATCATGGTGAACATGGCGCGCATGCCCTTGTGCGCCTCGCCGACGAGATAGCCCTCGGCCTCCTCGAAATTCATCACGCAGGTCGAGGACGCCTTGATACCCATTTTGTGCTCGATCGAGCCGCAGCGCGCGCCGTTGCGCGGACCGGGGCCGCCCTCCTCCTTGGGCATGAACTTCGGCACCAGGAAGAGGCTGATGCCGCGCGTGCCCGGCGGACCGCCCGGGATCTTCGCAAGGACGAGATGCACGATGTTGTCCGCGAGGTCATGCTCGCCCGCGGAGATGAATATCTTCGTGCCGGTGATCTTGTAGACACCGTCGCCCGCGGGCTCGGCCTTGGTGCGGATCTGGCCCAAGTCGGTACCGCAATGGGGCTCGGTCAGGCACATGGTGCCGGTCCAGGTTCCGTCGGCGAGCTTCGGAAGATAGCGGGATTTGAGCGAGTCGGAGCCGTGGTCCTTGATCGCGTTGTAGGCGCCATAGGAGAGGCCTGGATACATGCCGAAGGCGAGGTTGGCGGCGCAGATCATCTCCTCCACGAAGAAGTGGAGCGTGCGCGGCAGCCCCTGGCCGCCATAGGCGGGATCGCAGCCGAGCGCCGTCCAGCCGCCCTCGCGGAAGGTGTCGTAGGCCTCCTTGAATCCCTTGGGCGTGCGCACCACGCCATTCTCGAAGGTGCAGCCCTCCTCGTCGCCGGAGCGATTGAGCGGCAGCAACACTTCCTCGCAGAGCTTCGCTCCCTCCTCGAGCACGCTCTCGAAGAGATCGGGCGTCGCCTCCTCATATCCCGGCAGCTTCGCAAGCTCGCCCACATCGAAGAGCTCGTTCATGACGAACCGGTAATCGCGGAGCGGGGCTTTGTAGGTGGTCATTGGTTTCCTCTAGCTCTCAGCTGACAGCTAGTTCCTGAGCGGCTTGCCCGTCTCCAGCATGTGCTCGATGCGGGCCAAGGTGCGGGGCTCGCGGATAAGCGACAGGAACGCCTCGCGCTCGAGTGCCAGGAGCTTGTCCTCGGTGGTCTCGTCGAGCATGTCCGCGTCGCCGCCCGTAAGCACGCGGGCGAGCTTCGCGGAGACCACCATGTCGTGGTCGGTGGCCTTGCCCTGGTGGTGGAAGTCGTCGACCGCGAGGCCGATCGCCGCGGCGCCCGTGGGGCCTGGCAGGCTGATCGGCTGCGGCTTCGGCGGCTGATAGTCCTTGGCGAGCGCCAGGGCCTTTGCTTTCGCGTCGGCGAGCAGCCGGTCGCGGTTCATGGTGATGCCGTCGGTCGGCCGCAGCAGGAGAAAGTCCTGCGCCTCGGCCGCGGATTTCGAGACCTTGGCGAGGCCGATGGTCTCGAAGGCCGCGACCACGGGCGGCAGCGGACCCTGAGGCCGTTTCGGATTGAGCGCGTGGCGGAACACCAGCTCCTTGCAGCCGCCCCAGCCCGGCACCAGTCCCACGCCGGTCTCGACCAAGCCGAGGTAGCTCTCGGCATGGGCCTGCACGGCGGCAGCATGCAGCGTGATCTCGCACCCGCCGCCGAGTGCCATGCCCGCAGGCGCCGCGACCACCGGGAAGGGCGCGTATTTGACGGCCTTGTAGACCGCCTGGCCCTTGGTCTCGAGCTCCTCGATCATCGGCCAGAGCGCCAGGTTCGCCGCGAAGAGCCCGAGGCCGATGTTGGCGCCGACGGAGAAGTTGCTGCCCTCGTTGTAGACCACCAGGGCCTTCGCCGTGCGCTTCACGGTGTCGAGCGACTTCTGGAGGAGGTCCATGACGTCGCCGTCGAGCGCGTTCATCTTGGTGTGGAACTCCAGGCAGAGCACGCCGTCGCCGATGTCCCAGAGGCTCGCGGAGCCGTTCTTCGCCACCGGCTTCGACTTGCGCTTGATGTCGGCCAGCAGCAGCACGCCCGGCCGGCGCTCGACCTTTCTGTAAGCGCCGTTGGCGCCGAGATATTCGAGCACGCCGTCGGTCACCCGGTAGAAAGTCCGGCCCTTCGCCTTTTGGAGGAGCGGCGGCACCGGAATCTTTGCTTTCTCGAGGCCGGCGATCACGGCGTCAACGCCGATCCGATCGATGAGCTCGAACGGACCCCATTTCCAGGCGTAGCCCGAGCGCAGGGCCTCGTCGACGCCGACGATGTCGTCGCAGATCTCCGGCACCAGCGCCGCCGAGTAGGAAAGCGTCAGCGCCGCCACGCGCCGCGCGAACTCGCCGCCGCGATCGGCGTGCGTGAGGAGCGCGCCCAGGTTGCGCTTGCCCTCGCGGATGCTGTCGAGCTGCGGCTCCTCGGTCTTGCGGTAGTCGCCGGTCTTGAGGTCGATTGCCTCGAGGGTGCGCGCGCCTTCCGCGCCCTTGATCATGCGGTAGAAGCCGCCCTTGCCCTTCCGGCCGGTATAGCCGCCGAGGATCATCTTCTTGACGAGCTCGAGATCGCGGAGGCTGCGGACGTAGAGGTCGTCCGCGGGGAGCGTGCGTTTCATGCTGGATGCCACATGCGGCATCAAGTCGATCCCGACGAGGTCGAGGAGTCCGAAGACGCCCGTCTTCGGGAAACCGAAGGGCCGGCCCATGATGGCATCGGCCTCCTCGACGGTGAGGCCCAGATCGATGGCACCGCCCATCGCCGCCTGGATCCACATGCCGCCGATGCGGTTCGCGATGAAGCCCGGCGTGTCCTTGGCGTGCACCACGCTCTTACCGAGCCGCACGTCGCAGAACTCGTCGATCGTCGCGACCGCATCGGGCCGCGTCTTCGGTCCGCGCACGATCTCCAGAAGCCGCAGGTAGCGCGGTGGATTGAAGAAATGCGTGATGCAGAAATCGCGCTGGAAGCGCTCGGGCATGCCATCGACGAGATCGCGGAGCGGAATCGTTGAGGTGTTGGAGGAGACGATCGAGCCCTCCTTGCGATGCCGCTCGACCTTCTCGTAGGTCGCGCGCTTGACGGCCAGGTCCTCCACCACGACCTCGACGATCCAGTCGCACTCGCCGAGCAGCGGCAGATGGTCCTCGAGATTGCCGGGCGTCACCAGCCGAGCGTTCCGCGGATGCATGAAGGCCGCGGGGCTCACCTTCAGCAGGCGCTGGATCGCCATCTCCGCCACCTGGCTCCGGCTCCCGGCGCCCTTCGACACGATGTCGAGCAGCACCACCTCGACACCCGCATTCGCCACATGCGCCGCAATGCCGCCGCCCATCACCCCGGAGCCGAGGACGGCGACTTTACGGATTGCGTTCATCACCGGCACTCCATGTTAGATTTCCCTCTCCGCCCCTGAGGGGCGGAGAGGTTAGGTGAGGTGGGGCCGTGCCATTGCGCGAGCGAACAATCAACGCGCGCCGACTGCGCCGTGAAGCGACCCAAGTCGAGTGGCGTCTGTGGAACGCGCTCCGGCAGAATAGATTGCCTTGGAGATTCCGACGACAACATCCGATCGGACAACGCATTGCCGACTTCGCATGTGTGGCGCGAAAGCTCGTGGTCGAACTCGACGGGAGCCAGCATGCGGATTCGCGGAGCGACGAGCTCCGCACTCGCGAATTGGCACGATATGGCTATCGCGTGGTTCGATTCTGGAACACGGACGTGATGGAGAATCTCGAAGGAGTCGTGGAGGCTATTCGGAAGGAACTGGAGAAGGGCTGAATGTCCCAGGCTTGCGTCAGAGCCGCGGGGACGCCCCACCTCACCTAGCCTCTCCGCCCCTGAGGGGCGGAGAGGGAATGCGAATATCGAGCGACCGCAATCATCCATGGGTCAAACGGCTTCAACGATCGTGGCGATGCCTTGGCCGCCGCCGATGCATTGGGTGGCGAGCGCGTAGCGTTTGCGCTCGCGCTTGAGGAGCTGCGCGGCCTTGCCGGTGATGCGGGCACCGGTCGCGCCGAGCGGATGACCGAGCGCAAGCGCGCCGCCGTCCAGGTTCACCTTCTCCTCGGGGATGCCGAGCTCGCGCATGCAGGCGAGCGCCTGCGAGGAGAAAGCCTCGTTGAGCTCCACCACATCGATGTCCTTGATCTTGAGGCCGGCGCGCGCGAGCGCCTTCTGGCTCGCGACCACCGGGCCGATCCCCATGATGTCGGGGGCGCAACCCGCCACCGCGATCGATTTGAGCCGGGCGATGGGCTCGAGGTTTTTTCTCTTGGCGTAGTCCTCGGTGCAGACTAGCACCGCGGACGCGCCGTCGGTGAGCGGCGACGACGTGCCGGCCGTCACCGTGCCCGCCTGGTCGAACGCGGGCTGCAGCGCTGCCAACGCCTCCGCCGAGGTGTCCGGCCGGATGCAGCCGTCTTTGTCGACGGCGCCGTCCTTGCCCTTGATGGCGACGATCTCGCCCGAGAGCTTGCCGGCGGCTTGAGCCGCCGCCGCCTTCTTGTGGCTCGCGACCGCGAAGGCCTCCTGCTGCTGGCGCGTCACCTGATACTTGCGCGCGACGTTCTCGGCGGTCTGGCCCATCGACATGTAAGCGGCGGGGAAATCCTTGGCGAGGCCCGGATGCGGGCTCGGATTGAAGCCGCCCATGGGGACGCGGGTCATGGATTCGACGCCGGCGCAGATGAAGGCCTCGCCGGCATCGAGTTGGATCGCGCCCGCAGCCATGTGGATCGACTGCATGGAGGAGCCGCAGAACCGGTTCACCGTGGTGCCCGCCACCGTGATCGGCAGATGCGAGAGGAAGCTGATTAGCCGCGCCACGTTGAGCCCCTGCTCGCCCTCGGGCATCGCGCAGCCCACGATCACGTCCTCGATATCGGCGGGATCGAGCTTGGTGCGCTCGACCAGCGCGGAGATCACCTGCGCGCAGAGCTCGTCGGGCCGCACCCGGGCGAGCGCGCCCTTCTTGGCGAAGTGGAACGGCGACCGGGCATAGCCCGCGATGACCACGCTCTTCACGAGGATTCTCCTTCTGCGCGCTTAGCTGGGGCATCACCATGTGCCGTCTTTTCCTCGAGCCGGGCAAGCGCGATCGCCTCGAGTTCGCGGAGCTCCTTGAGGGTCTCCGTGATCTCCACCTGCTGGCGCTCGAGCTCGGCGATGCGCTGCCGCCCCTTCGCGAGCGCCGCGCGGAGCTGCTCGATGTGCTGGGGGTCGACCTCGTAGAGGTTCAGCAATTCCTTGATGTCGGCCAGGCTGAAGCCCAGGCGCTTGCCACGGAGCACCAGGATCAGCCGCACCCGGTCGCGATAATTGTAGACGCGGTTCCCACCGATTCGCTGCGGCCGCAGCAGGCCCTGGTCCTCGTAGAACCGGATCGCACGCGGTGAGACCCCGAACTCTCCCGAAAGGTCACCGATTGAGTAGAGGCGCGTCGGGTCGGTCGCGGATCCAACGAACGCCGGTTGAGTTAGCATTTCATTACGCGGACGTAACAGACATGCCGCGAACGTTATGCGATTAACGCGCGCATGTCAAGGCCGGGCCGACTAGCAGGATGAGAGGAACCTAGATCGAGGACTCCTGAAAAAGTAGCAGCAGTCCGTCAGGATGGAGCTTTCTCGCCTCGGGCGCGCGCGGCTTCCTCTTGCTCGAGCGCGCGTTTCGACGGCTTGCCGATGAGCGTCTTCGGCAGGCTGTCGCGGAATTCGATGAGCTTTGGCATCTCGATCGGCGAGAGACGCTGTTTCAGGAACTCGGTCAGATCCTCGGCGGTGAGCGCCTCGCCCTCGCGCAGCACGACAAAGGCCTTCACAGTCTGGCCGCGATAGGGATCGGGGACACCGATCACGATGCACTCGCGCACCCGCGGATGCTGAAAGATCGCCTCCTCGACGAGCCGCGGATAGATCTTGTAGCCGCCGGCGATGACCACGTCCTTGATGCGATCGACCAGGAAGAGATAGCCGTCCTCGTCGAGATAGCCGACGTCCCCGGTGCGGAGCGCACCGCCCCGCAGCACGTCCGCGGTCGCCTCGGGATGCGCCCAATAGCCCAGCATGACCTGCGGCCCCCGAACGCGCACCTCGCCGCGCTCGCCCGGGCCCAGCACGCGGGAGGGATCGTCCACCGAGACGATATCGATCACCGTGCCTGGCATCGGCGGCCCCACCGCGCCCGGCTTGTTGACGCCCTTCAGCGGATTGCACGCGACCACCGGCGCCGTCTCGCTGAGCCCGTAGCCCTCGACCAGGGTGCAGCCGGTCAACCCCTCGAATTGCGCCTTCACCTCGACCGGCAGCGGTGCGCCGCCTGAAATGCAAGAGCGGATCGAGGTGAGGTCGTAGCGGTCGAGGTGCTTGGCGTTGTTGATCGCCGTGAAGAGCGTGGGAACGCCCGGGAAGCTGGTGGGTCGCCTGTGGTGGATGGTTTTCAGAAGCTCTTTCAGATCGAACCTGGGCAGCAGGATAATCTCCGCGCCCGCCGCGAGGGAGAGGTTCATCACCACCGTCATCGCGAACACGTGGAAGAACGGCAGTACCGCGAGCGTGCGCTCCTCGCCCGGCCTGAACTCCGGGAACCAGGCCATGCACTGCAGCACGTTGGCGACCAGGTTCGCATGGCTCAGCATGGCGCCCTTGGGCGTGCCGGTGGTGCCGCCCGTATATTGCAGCACCGCCACGTCGCGGATCGGATCGACCGCCGGCGGATCGAGCCGGCCGTCGTTGTCGGTGAGCGCGGCGAAGGCGACATGGGCCTCGTCGGCCGCGACCTCGGCCTGGTCGCGGCGGCGGAGCGCCCGGTAGAGCATACCCTTCGCGAACGGCAGGATGTCTGCCATCGGACAGACCACCAGGGTCTTAAGTGGATTGCCGTCGCGCAGCCGCTCGAGCACATCGTAGGTAAGCTTGAGATCGAGGGTCACGACGATGCCGCAGCCGGCATCGCCGAGGAGCTGGCGGATCTCGCGCTCGACGTAGAGCGGATTGATGTTCACCACGGTGCCGCCCGCACGCAGCACGCCGAAATAAGCGATCACGTAATAGGGCGTGTTCGGCAACATGAGCCCGACGCGCACGCCCGGTCTGACGCCAAGCGCCGCGAACCCCTTGGCGGCCCGGCGAACGAGGTCGCCAACCATGCGATAGGTCGAGACATTGCCGAGAAAATCGAGGCAGGGGCGGTCGCCGAAGCGCTCGACCGCGTCGTCCAGCAGCTTTGTCACGGGGTGCGCGGGAAAATCCGCGTCCCAAACGATGCCCGGCGGATAGCTCTTGAGCCACGGCCGGTCCGTCATTTCCGCGATGCCCCTTCCAGCCGCATACAACGGGCGGAGGTTACCGGCTCGGCCCTCCCGCGAGCAACCCTCGCGGGCCCGGGTCCTGACTAGAAGCGGAACCGCGTCTGCAGCGAAACCAGGTCCACCTGATTGGCGTACTTGCCCGAGATCTTATCGATGCTCTTTGGCTGCAGCAGCGTGCTGTTTACGCTCGAGTTCAGGTTGGAGTCGCGTATAAAGATATGCGCGACGCCGAGGTCCACCGAGAAGCCGGGACTGAACTTGTAGCCGGCGCCGAAGGCGAGCCAGAAGCGGTCCGCATCCGGCAGCCGCACCGTGATGAACTGGCTCCTCACCGGCGTCTCGTCGTAAGCGACGCCAGCGCGGAAGGTCCAATGCTCGTCCCAGTTATAGGTGCCGCCCAGCGCCACGAACCAGGTGTTCCGGAAGTTCTCCGGCGTCGCCGGCGAGAGATTGGCGCCGGCCAGCACGCCGCTGGTCCGCTGCACCCCGAGACTCTTGAACACGCTCCAGTCCGTCCACTGCACGTCCATGGCGACGTGCAACTGATCGGTGATGTTCTGTGTGATGCTGAGGTCGGCGCTGTCGGGCGTCACGATCGTGGCGCGCGCTCTCGAACTCTGCAACAGCGGGTTGAGCGAGAGCGGGAATGCGATGCCGGTGAAATCCGCGGATCCCTCGACCGTGTGGCGGACGCGCGAGCGATAGGTGAGCCCGATGCTCGTGCCGGGCATCGGCTCCACCAGGACGCCACCGTTGAAGCCGAAGCCCCAGTCGTCGCCATGAACGCGGAGCCGCCCATCCGGGAAGGGCCCGAACGGAACCGGTGGCGCTCCCACAATCCCGTTCTGGTCAACCGCTTGGGTCAGATCGGCGTTCATGTACTGCGCCGAGACGCCCGCACCGACCGAGAGCCACCGGTTCACGCGATAGGCGATATTCGGATTGAAGTCGATCGTCTCGAGGGCGGACTTGACGCCGAAATAGCGGCCGACCCAGTCGCTCGGGTAGATCGTCGACAACCCGAAGGGCACGGTCATCGCGATGCCGAACTTCAAATCGTCGCTGAAGCTATGCATCACGTAGCCGGCCGGCACGAACGCCGCCTGTCCGGCATTGCCGCTCCCTACGCCGGAGATTGCAGCGGTGCCCGGCGTCGAGAAGAACGGAAACGGCAGAAAGCTGCAGTGCGGACAGGTCTCGGTGGCGCCGCCCTCGAAGCGCGACGAGGGAAAGATCAGGCTGGCGTCGAGCTGCGCACGATCGCCGCTGAAATGCGTCATGCCGGCGGGGTTGTTGAAGATCGTCGAGAGGAAGTCAGCCGACGAGGCATTGCCGGCAAACGCAGTACCGAGCGCCTCGGCGCTGTTCTCGCGGATCGCGAAGCCGGAGGCTTGGGCCGCGGACGCGCCCAGCGCGCACGCGAGCACGGTTCCCAGAATCGTGGCGAGGCCATATAGACGGGTCATGTCGACTCCCCCAAAGAGACGCGCGGCTCGCTCGTCTTGCACGGCGCGCGTCCCGCATGGCGCGCGCCGTCGCCCCTTCGTTATGCGCACACTCTAACCAGCGACCGCCGGTAGTGGCAATGAAATCCTCCGGTTACCGCGCGTTAGTGCGCGAGGACCACGGGGATCGTCGCCTCCATGATGATGTGGCGCGTGGCACCGCCGAAGATCAGCTGGCGGAGCCGGCTTTGGGTATAGGCGCCCTTGATGAGGAGATCGGCATTGAAGGCCGTCGCCTCCTCGAGGAAAGCCTGACCCGGGGTGCGGCCCCGCGCCTGGACGTGGCGGGCACTGACCGCGAGCCCGTGGAGCGCGAGCGAGCGCGCGAGCTCCTCGCCGGTCGGGCCTGGCGTCATGCCCTCCTCGACGCTCACCACCTCGATCTCGTTCGCCCCCTCGAGGAAGGGCATCGAAAGAGCGACCGTGCGCGCGGTCTCGGTACTGCCGTTCCAGGCGACGGATACGCGCTCGCCGATGGTGGTGCCCGCCGCCGGCGGCGCCATCAGCACGGCTCGACCGCTCTCGAACAGCACATCCTCGAGCGTCGCCTCGGCAAGCGAGGCGAGCTTCGCCGGCCGCTCCACCACGATCAGGTCGAAGATCCGGCCGAAGCTGCCAGCGACCGCGTTCTGCCGGCCGCTCTCCTCGCGCCATTCGGCACTGAGGTCACCCGGCGCCGCCGGCCCGAGCGGCACGCCGTGCTCGCGCATGAAGGCGGAGAACAACGATCGCGCGGCCTCGCGCCGCTCCTGGCCCTCGCGCTCGAGGGTGCGGTCGACCTCGGAGGAGATCGAGAACCCCATCTCGCCGCCGAACACCACGGCGTACTCCGTGGTCAAGGTATTGAGGCCGACGATGCGGCCGCTGAAGCGCTTGGCAACCAGCAGCGCGGTCTCCAGCAAGGGCCGCGCCGCCCCGTCTCCCACCACCGCCAGGATCGATTTCATGGGCTCGCTCCTCGGTGAAATTGTTTGTTGTCGTATCGTGAAGTCCCTGACTCCCCTGAAAGTATAGTGCGCGGCGGGCCCGATCCCAAGCGGCACGCGAGTTCCGGCCTGTTCCCGGACCGCGGGTGCTCCGGCGCCCGGTTGACGGTCGCGGCGGCGCCCTGTTAGCTCCTCGCCGGCCATCCCGAACATCCACTGAGCCAAAGCGGAGGAAGCGAGATGACGGATCCCGTCGGGCTGAGACGCGGCCTCACACACTATGGCGACCCCGATTTCGCGCTCTACCTGCGGCGCTCCTTCGCGCGCTCGATGGGGTACTCGACCACCCTCCTGGAGCGGCCGGTGATCGGCATCGCCAATACCGCCAGCGGATTCAACAATTGCCACCGGCTGGTGCCGGACCTGGTCGAAGCGGTGAAGCGCGGCGTGCTGGCGGCGGGCGCGCTCCCCCTGGAATTCCCGACCACGTCCTTGGGCGAGCCCTTCCTCAATCCGACCAGCCTGATGTTCCGGAACCTGATGGCGATCGACACCGAGGAGATGATCCGCGCCCAGCCCATGGATGCGGTGGTGCTTGTGGGCGGCTGTGACAAGACGGTGCCGGCGCAGCTCATGGGCGCGATCTCCGCGGACGTGCCGGCGATCGTGCTGGTGACCGGGCCCATGATGACCGGCCGCCTCAAGGGTGAGCGGCTCGGCGCCTGCACGGACTGCCGGCGCTTCTGGGCGCGCTATCGAGCGGGCGAGGTGAGTCGCGCCCAGATCGAGGAGATCGAGGGCGGCCTTGCGACCACCGCCGGCACCTGCGCCGTCATGGGCACCGCCAGCACCATGGCCTCGATCGCCGAGGCGCTCGGCATGATGCTGCCGGGCACCGCCGCCATTCCCTCGGTGCATGCCGACCGCCTGCGCGCCGCGGAGGCCACGGGCACCGCGGCGGTGCGGCTCATCCAGAGCCGGCTCCGCCCGACCCAGATCGTCACGGAGAAATCGGTTGAGAATGCGCTCCGCGTCCTGCTGGCGATCGGCGGATCCACCAACGCGGTGCTGCACCTGACCGCGATCGCCGGACGCGCCGGCGTCGAGGTGAATCTCGACCGCCTCAACGCGCTCAGCGATTCGACACCGGTGATCGTCGACCTCAAGCCCACGGGTCCGCACTACATGGAGGACTTGTTCGCCGCTGGCGGCATCGGCGCCGTGCTGCGAGAGCTCAAGCCCCTGTTGCATCTCGACGCCATGACCGTGACTGGCGAGACCTTGGGTGAGCGCCTCGTGGCCACCGACCCCTATGTCGATCGCGCGGTCGTCCGGTCCCTCAAGGAGCCGCTGCAGGCGAATGGCGGCCTGGTCGCGCTCTTCGGGTCGCTCGCCCCCAAGGGTGCGATCCTCAAGCGCGCCGCGGCCGACCCCAAGCTCTTCGAGAGCACCGGTCGCGCGGTGGTGTTCACCTCCCTCGACGATCTCGCGGCCCGCATCGACAGCCCTGACCTCGACGTGACGCCGGAAGATTTCCTGGTCTTGCAGAACGCTGGCCCGACCAGCGAGTCCGGCATGCCGGAGGCGGGCTATCTGCCGATCCCCGGCAAGCTCGCGAAGAAGGGCGTCAAGGACATGGTGCGGATCTCCGATGCGCGCATGAGCGGCACGGCCTACGGCACCGTCGTCCTCCATGTGGCGCCGGACTCCGCGAGCGGCGGCCCACTCGCCAAGGTGCGCACCGGCGACCGGATCAAGATTTCCGTCGCCGAGCGCCGCATCGATCTTCTGGTCGATTCAGCGGAGCTCGCGCGGCGGCCGCATGCGCCACCCGCCACGCCGGCGCGCGGCTATCGCCGGCTCTATCGCCAGCAGGTGCTGCAGGCGGACCAAGGCTGCGATTTCGATTTCCTGCGCGCCCATCCGACGCGTGCCTGAGAGGGAGAGCCGCCCGTGACTTTGCGCATCGCCAGCCTCTTGCTCGCCGTCGCCGTCGCCGTCGCAGCGCCCGCCCACGCGGAGGAGCTCCGGATTCCCGTGCTGGTGCCGCTCACGGGGGTGCTGGCGCTCGAGGGCACGAGCCAGCGCAACGGTGCCTTGCTCGCGATCGCGCATCCGCCCGGGGGTGTGACGGCGAAGTCGGAGGTCGCCGATACCGGCGCCGCGCCCGAGCTCGCGGTGACGGCGCTCGAGAAAGCGCTCGACCCCGGCACGCCGGTCGCGGTGGTGGCCTCGATGTTCGGTCCGCAGATCCTGGCGATGCTGCCGATCGGCGCCGAACGCAAGGTGCCGCTCCTCACCATATCCGGCTCGGTCGCGGTGACCGAGCAGAACAACGCCTACGTCTTCCGCTTCTTCCCGAGCGACAAGGTGGTGAAGGTCGCGCAGGCGAAATACGTGGTCGATGCGCTCAAGAAGACGCGTCCCGCCATCGTCTACCAGACCACCGCCTACGGCCAGGGCGGCAAGGCCGTGCTGGAAGACACCTTCGGCAAGCTCGGCGTGAAGCCGGCGTTCTCCGAGGGGGTCGATATCTCGGTGAAAGACCTGCTTCCCGTACTGACGCGCGCCCGCGAAGCCAATCCCGACATCCTCGTACTGCAGCTGCACGCGCCCGCGACCGCGCTCATCATCAAGCAAGCGGCAGCGATGGGCCTGGGCTTGCCGATCGTCTCGGGCTCCGCCATCGGCCAGCCCACGACCGCGGCGCTGCTCGAGCCCAAGGAGCTCGCGAACGTCTGCGCCGAGAGCGCCTCCTCGCCGATCTCCGGCGGCTCGCCCGCGCTCGAGAAATTCACCGCCGACTATCGCCAATCTTTCAACACCGAGCCCGACGCCTACGCACTCGCGCAGTACGACGGCACCGAGATGATGCTCGCCGCCGTCAAGGCGGGCGCCACCACGCCCGAGGCCATGCGCCAGGCGCTCGCGACCACGAGCTACCAGGGCCTCGCGATGACCTACAAATCCGACGGCCGCGGCAACATGGCCCACACCGCCGTCATCCTCTGCTACGACGGCGCGAGCCGCGTGCCGAAGATCGTGCAGACCTACGAGAACATCGACGCGGGGATGTAGCGGCCCATTGCCAGCGCCCGGTTGCTCCTCGGCGCAAATCGCGCGAGGGTTGGGCGGATGGTTACGGCCCTTCAGCTCGCCCTCAACGGCCTCGCGCTGGGCGCGGCTTATGCACTGGTGGCGCTCGGGTTCGTACTGGTGCTGAACGCCACCGGCGCCGTGAATTTCGCCCAGGGGGATCTGGTGATGGCCGGCGGCTATGCGGCCGCCGTCCTGGCGCCCCTGCTCCCCGTCTCGGGACTCGCCTTGTTGCCGATCGTGATCGCCGCCATGGCACTGCTCGGCCTCGCGGTCTCAGTGCTGGGATATTTCCCGCTGATGCGCCGCCCGGCGACGGCGGTGTTCGTGAGCACCATCGCGATCGGACTGGTGCTGCAGAACGCCGCGCTGGCGCTCTTCGGACCCGAGGCCCGGACGGCGCCGCCGGTCTGGGACAGCGAGCCCCTGCGCTGGGGTGACATTGTGCTCTCGAGCCAGTCGCTCGCGGTGATCGGCATCGCGGCGGTGCTGGTGCTGGGTCAGGCCTGGCTTCTCGCGCACACGCGCCTCGGGCGCAACCTCCGCGCCACCGCGCAAGACCGCGAGATGGCGGCGGCGCTCGGCATTCGCGTCAATGCGATGATCGCGCTGAGCTTCATGCTGGCAGCTGCGCTCGCGGGCACCGCGGGCGCTCTGCTCACCAACCAGTTTTTCGTGACGCCGACGGCGGGCGGCGCGCTCATCCTCAAGGCCTACATCGCCGTGGTGATCGGCGGCTGGGGCTCGCTCGCGGGTGCGGTCATCGGCGCGCTGCTAGTGGGACTGTTCGAGACCGTGGTGGCGGCGGCGGTCTCCTATACGGCCGCGAGCGCGCTGCTCTATGCGGCGCTCCTGCTGATTCTGCTGCTGCGGCCGCAGGGCCTCTTCGGTGAGGCGGCGGGTCGTCGCGCATGAGCATCGGCGACGACACGCCGGGCACGAGGCGCGGGCTCGGAGGCGATGCGTTCTGGGCGATCCTCATCCTGGCGGCTGTGTTCGACCTGAGTACCTTCGCCTCGCCCTATGGCTTGCGCGTGCTCACCTTGGCTGGGACCCAGGCGCTCCTGGTGCTGGGCTATCAGTTCATCTTCGGCCACGCCGGCACCTTATCCCTGGCGCAAGGCGCGTTCTTCGGGCTCGGCGCCTATGTGACCGCGATCCTCGGGACCCGATATCACCTGGACTTCACGGCGACGTTTCCGCTGTCGGTCCTGGGGCCGGTGCTCGTCGCGAGTGTGGTTGCCGTAGCGACGCTGCGCCTCGCGTCGCACTATTTCGCGCTCGCGACCCTGGGTCTCGCGCAGGTGGTCTTGCTGGCCGCCGTAAATTCCGACGAGTGGACGGGTGGCGCGCTCGGACTGACGGGCATTCCGGGGATCGTGGTGTCGGGCGAGCCAGTGCCGCGCGGCCTGGCGTTCACATGGGTGGTCTGGGGCATCGTCGCGGTCGGCGCCTGGCTCGCTTGGCGCCTCACCCACGGCCTCACGGGCACCGCCTACGCGGTGCTGCGGAGCGACCCGATCGCCGCCGCGGCGATCGGGTCGCTTCGAAGCACCGCGTAGGCCGTGCCGGTGAGGCCGTGGGTGAGACGCCAAGCGAGCCAGGCGCCGAGCGCGACGATGCCCCAGACCGCCCATGTGAGC
>DATEGF010000021.1:0-3770 GCA_035280245.1 Allostellaceae bacterium | reverse complement strand
GCACACGCCGCACCCGATCGAGTTCCAGATGTATTACAGCGTCTGAGTCCCGGCCGGCCGCTTATCGAGACCAGCGCCTCCGCCGAGAGATCGGCGGAGGCGCCTGCTTTTCCAGCCTCGCTGCGGTATGATCGCGGCGGGCAAACGCTAACGCGACGAATGGGGAGCATCGTTGAACCCGATCGTTAATTGGCGCCGGCACGCGGCCGCTGCGCTGCTTCTCGGCGCGTCCGCGATGTCGTCGGCGGCACTCGCGCAGACCTACGTTCCGCCGCCGCGCAGCATCGCCGATGTCACGGCCCTGCTCGACAGCGAGAAACCGGATCCGGCGAAGCTCGCCAGTTACCTCGCGCAAGCCGACGCGCAAGTGCCGGCGGGCGCATCACCCGGCGCGCTCGCTGCCTTCTATCGCGATCGATCGGTCGCGGCGAGCCAGCTCGGCCGCATCGACCAGTGGATCGCCGACGGCAAGGAGGCGCTGAGGCTCGCCGACCAAATCAACGACAGCAATCTCTCAGACGACGCTCGCAATGAGCTCGCGCAAGCGGAATCCCAGGTCGGAAACTACGCCGCGGGGATCGAATACGCGCGCCAGCGCGTGGCGACCGCCGGCGCCTTCGTCGGCCAAGGCGTGACCGCGCATGGTCAGCTCGCCAGCGCCTATGCCTTCGCGGGCCACTTGCCCGAGGCTCGCGCGGAGGCCGAGGCCGCCGTGAACGGCGTCAAGACCATGCAGCAGATGCGGCGCATCGAGCCGATCTCGATCACCAATGTCCAACGCAGCGCCGTTTTAGCCGTCGGCGTCGTCGCGGAAGTCGAGGGGCGCACGGCCGACGCCGAGACTCAGTACCGGCAAGCCTTGGCGGCGGCACAGACGGTCCTCGACGGCTACGACGGCTGGATGAACCAGCACAAGGGCTCGAAGGAGACGTTCCAGTACATCGTGACCGGCATGCAGTCGCGCTTGGCGCTGGTGGTCGAGCGTCAAGGGCGCCTTGCCGAGGCGGAGGCGATCGCGCGTCAGACTCTGCTCGATAACCTGCATCAGCAGGGCCGATATGCGCCGCGCACCGCGAGCACCGTCGGCGTGCTCGCCAACATCGTGCTCGACGAGGGGCGGGCCGACGACGCGTTGCGCCTCGCCCAGGCAGCGGTCGAGATCTTCGACAAGATCGGCGCCTCCCGCGGTGCGCGTATCTCCGCGAACGCTCGCCTAGTGGTCGGGAACGCCCTGCTCGTAAAGGGTGACTGGAAAGGCGCCATGGCCGCCTACGACGAGGCTGGCCGCGGCATCGGTCCACAGGACCAGGCGGCGGGGGCGTTGTTCAATGGCGCCCTCGGCCGGATCATCGCCATGCTGAAGACCGGGCGCGCCGCCGAGGCGCTGGATCACGTGTCGCGCGTGGCGGAGGCGCGCTTGAAGAATCTCGGGCCGAGCCATCCCGCGACACTCGAGACCCAAGGCCTTCGCGCGGCCGCCCTCTACTACTCCGGACGCAAGGACGAGGCGCTGGCCGCGTTCCGCGAGGCGGTGCCGAAGCTGATCCAGACCTCGCGCGTCAACGATAGCGGCGACAGCGCACCGATCCTGCGCGAGATGCAGATGCGTTTCGTGCTCGAAACATATATCGGCCTGCTCTCTGAGAGACGCGATGCAGCCGCGGCGGGCGAAGCCTTCGCGCTTGCTGATGTCATTCGCGGCCAATCCGTGCAGCGGGCGCTGGCGCAGAGCGCGGCGCGCGTCAGCGTGCGCGATCCCGCGCTCGCCGATCTCGTCCGGCGCGAGCAGGACGCGCGCTCCCAGATCAATGCGCTGTTCGCGCTCATCGCGAACATCCAGGCGGCGCCGGCTGATCAGCGGGACGACAAGGCCGCGGCCGCGCTCCGCGCGCAGGTCGACCAGATGCGCGGCAATCGCGCCAAGCTCCGCGAGGAGATCGAGAAGCGGTTCCCCGACTACGCCAACCTAATCGATCCCAAGCCCGTGACGCTCGAGCAGGCGCGCAAGGTGCTCGGCGCCGGCGAGGCGATGGTCACCTTCTACCTCGGCGAGACCCGGAGCTTCGTCTGGACCGTGCCGGCCTCGGGCGTGCCCGCCTTCGCCGGAGCGCCGCTCTCAGCCGTGCAAGTCGCCGCCGAAGTGCAGGCGCTCCGCCGCGCGCTCGAGCCCAATGCCTCGACGCTCGCAGAGATCCCGGCATTCGACACCGATCGCGCCTATCGCCTCTATGCCGCGCTCCTGCAGCCGGTCGAGAGCGGCTGGCGCGGGGCGAACTCGCTCCTGGTGGTGCCCCATGGCGCGCTGGGCGAGCTGCCGCTGGCGCTCCTGCCGACCGCGCCAGGTAAGCCTGGTGCCGCCGGTACCCTGCCGTTCGCCGAGTACCAGAAGGTGCCTTGGCTCATTCGCCAGGTCGCGGTGACGCAGCTGCCGTCGGCGACGTCGCTGGTGACGTTGCGCACGCTGCCCGCGGGCAACGCCAGCCGCCGCGCCTTCCTGGGCTTCGGCGATCCCTGGTTCAACGAGGCCGAGGCCAAGGAGGCGCAGTCGGGCGCTGGCCCCGGCACGGTGATCGCGAGCCGCGGCGCCGGCGGCAAGGGCCTTCACATCGTGCTGCGCGCGGCGCCCAAGACCGAGACCGCCCGTACCGCAACGGTCGCAAACCTGCCGCGCCTCCCCGAGACCGCCGACGAGGTCCGCAACGTCGCCATCGCCCTCAAGGCCGATCCCAACGCCGACGTGTTCCTGGGCGCCAGGGCCAACGAGGAGACCGTCCGCACCGTCGATCTCGGCAACCGCCGCGTCGTGATGTTCGCGACCCACGGGCTCGTGCCCGGCGATCTCGACGGGCTCCAGGAGCCGGCGCTGGCGCTTTCGGCGCCCGGCGTCGCGCACGTCCAGGGCGATGGCCTCCTCACCATGAGCAAGATCCTCGGCCTCAAGCTCGACGCCGATTGGGTCGTGCTCTCCGCCTGCAATACCGCCGCCGGCAGCGGCGCCGGTGCCGAAGCGGTCTCCGGTCTGGGCCGCGCCTTCTTCTACGCCGGCACCCGCGCGCTGCTGGTCTCCAACTGGCCGGTCGAGACCACCTCGGCACGCACGCTCACCACCGACCTTTTCCGCCGACAAGCCGAGCAGCCGGGCCTCTCGCGCGCGGAGGCCTTGCGCCAGGCGGAGCTCGCGCTCATCGACGGTCCCGGCTTCAGCACCGACGGCAAGCCGCTCTTCTCCTACGCCCACCCGATCTTCTGGGCACCCTTCGCCATCATCGGTGACGGTGGCGGGTCGCGGAGCTGACGGAAGCGCCCGTACCGGCAAGCTCCGCAGCTAGCCGCCTCACCAGCTCGGCCGCGGGTAGTGCGCGAGCGCGCGCCACACCGGTGCCGGCCCAGAGCGATAGATAGCCGCTATCGCCGCGCTGTCCCGCCGCCGTCCGCATCGCGCGCGTCAACGCGTTCTGGAGTGGATAAGGCAGAATAGCGGCCTCGTGTCGACGCATTGTCTCGATGAAGACGTTTGCGAGCCCGCGCGCGGGCCTTCCAGAAAAGGCGCGCGTGATCACCGTGGTGTCCGAGCGAGCGGACAGCACCGCCTGCTTATAGACGGCGGAGGCGCCGGATTCGGGACAGGCGAGAAATGCCGTACCGAGTGCCGCAGCAGCAGCGCCCGCCTCGAGCGCGGCACGAATATCCGAGCCGTCCATCAACCCACCCGATGCAGCGACTGGGAGCGCCACCGCGCTTGAGATGCGCCGGACGAGATCGATGGTGGG
>DATEGF010000020.1:0-8310 GCA_035280245.1 Allostellaceae bacterium | reverse complement strand
CAGACGCTGCGCAAGCATCGCCTGGTCCCGGTGGGCGTCCAGCGCGTGACGCCGGTGCAGCGCCGGCTCGCCGTCGCCGCAGGCCTGGCGGTGTTCGGTGCCCCCATGGGCGGCCGCGCCCGCGCCGTGGAGCCTGGCACCACCAACGGCGCCTCACCCAAGAGCGCGCCGACCAAAACCCGCTTGGTGACGCAGCCGGTGCGCTCGGGCATGCAGATCTATGCCCAAGGCGGCGATCTCATCGTGCTGGCGCCGGTGAGCGCGGGCGCCGAGGTGATCGCCGACGGCCACATCCACGTCTATGGCGCCCTCAGGGGCCGCGCCATCGCGGGCGCCATGGGCGACACCAGCGCCCGCATCTTCGCACATCGCCTGGAGGCCGAGCTGCTCTGCGTTGCCGGCCGCTACTTCGTGAGCGAGGCGATCGCGCCCGAGTATTTGAAGCACGCGGCGCAAGTGGCGCTGATCGACGACCAGCTGCGCATTCTGCCGGGTTGGGGATAGGAGGGTTATTTTGACAAAGCATGCGAGCAAGGCGCCGGGGCAGATCATCGTCGTGACCTCCGGCAAGGGCGGCGTCGGCAAGACGACCACCGCGGCGGCGGTCGCGACCGGTTTGGCGGTCCGCGGCCACAAGACGGTGGTGATCGACTTCGACGTCGGCTTGCGCAACCTCGATCTGGTGATGGGCTGCGAGCGCCGGGTGGTGTTCGACTTCATCAACGTGATCAACGGCGACGCCAAGCTCAACCAGGCGCTGATCCGCGACAAGCGGATCGAGACGCTCTATGTGTTCCCGACCTCGCAAACCCGCGACAAGGACGCGCTCAAGCCCGAGGGCGTCGCGAACGTGATGCAGCAGCTCCGCGAGGGCTACGACTACATTGTCTGCGACAGCCCCGCCGGCATCGAGAAAGGCGCCTTGACCGCGCTCTATCACGCCGACAGCGCCATCATCGTCACCAACCCCGAGGTCTCCTCGGTCCGGGACAGCGACCGCATCCTCGGCATCCTCGCCGCGAAGTCGCGCCGGGCGGAGCTCAATCAGGAGCCGGTCAAGGAGCACCTCCTGCTGACGCGCTACTCGGCCGGCAGGGTCGCCAACGGGGAAATGCTCTCGATCGACGACGTGAAGGAGATCCTGTCGGTGCCGATCCTCGGCGTGATCCCGGAATCCGAGAGCGTGCTGCGCGCCTCCAACACCGGGACGCCGGTCATCCTCGACGACGAGAGTCCCGCGGGCCGCGCCTATGAGGATGCGGTGGCGCGCTTCCTCGGCGAGCAGCGGGAGCTTCGATTCGTGGCGCCGGCGCGGAAGAGCCTGTTCCGCGCGATCTTCGGCAGAGCGTGACATGCGAATCCTCGAGTTCCTCTTCCCTAAGAGGACGGCGAGCCCCGCCACCGCGGCGATCGCCAAGGAGCGGCTGCAAGTCGTACTGGCCCACGAGCGGTCCAAACGCGAGAGCGCCGAGATCGTGCCCCTGCTGAAGCGCGAGCTTTTGTCGGTGATCGCGAAATACGTCGCGATCAAGGAGGACATGATCCAGGTGAAGCTCGGCCGCGACGGCAGCGCTTCGGTGCTGAGGATCAACGTCGAGTTCGACGGCCTCCGGAAGCCCAAGCGGGCACGGGCCTGAGCCGGTTACGCCGTTTCCAGGCTCCTGCGCGCGCCCGGACGATCCGAGTGCATTGACCAGCGTGCGTCCTTCGACGCGCTCCCTATGGTCGCTTGCTCAGGATGAGGCGAAAGTTATTACGGCAGAAAGAAAACCCTTCATCCTGAGCAAGCGAGCGTTGCGAGCACGTCGAAGGACGCAGTGATTCCATCGAACTTGAACAGACCCCTAGCCCATCGCCGTCCGCGCGATGAACACTGCGCCGAGGACCGCGAATAATCCCGCGGCGCTCAGCTGGATCGCCCTCATGGGCAGGCGGTCGGCGAAGGCCTTCCCCATGAAGACGACCGGCACGTTGGCGGCGAGCATACCGGCGGTCGTCCCGGCGACGACGGCCGCGAGGCTCGAGTAGCCGGCGGCGAGGGCCACGGTCGCGACCTGGGTCTTGTCGCCGATCTCCGCGATGAAGAAGGCGACCAGGGTCGCGAGGAAGGCGCCCCGATCGCTCGCGGCCCGGCCGCTCTCGAGGCGGTCGGGCCGCAGCGTCCAGAGCGCCATCGCGAGCATGCTGGTGCCGACCACCGCGTCGAGCACGCGCGGGGTCAGGAACCCGCTGAACCACACGCCGACGACGCCGGCGAGCGCGTGGTTCGCCGAGGTCGCGAGCAGGACGCCCGCCAGGATCGGCCAGGGCTTCCGGTAGCGCGCCGCCAGCATGAGCGACAGCAACTGCGTCCGATCGCCCATCTCGGCCGCAGCGACTGTGGTGATCGAGACCAGGAAGGCTTCCATCGGGGGCTCCGGGCCGAGCGCAAGATCAACGGCCGACACCCTCCGCTCGGCCGCGGAAAGGTCGGTCCGTTGGTCTCGCCATGCCCGAAGGCCCCGCGCGCCATGGCGTTGCCGCCAAGTATGTTGACGCGCGGCCCGGTCGAAGCGCCGGGCGGCTACTCCCCAAGGGGTCGCGCTCTCTTACCAGAGAAACCGCCGTGGCGGCAACCTGGGGAGCGCGTGGACGACCGCTTCGCAATTGTGCTAAGCCTATTCGCAATTTTGCTAAGTGGTGCGCCATGCCATCGTCTAGCGCTCGACGCTCGCAACGATCTGTCCGCAACGACAGCAAGGCGCTCGCCGCGCACTGCGCCCAGCGCCTGCTCGACCTCCGGGTGCTCGCCGGCGAGACCCAGCGGCAGCTCGCCAAGCGGCTCCGGATGACCGAGTCCATGATCTCGCGCCTCGAGCGCGGCGACCACGTGCCGAGCGTCCGGACGCTGTGCCGGATCGCCGACGCGTTCGGGCAGCGCCTGGAAATCGTGTTCCACGAGCATGAGCACGAGCACGCGGACGGCACGCGCCACTCCCATCCGCACAGCCACCTCGATCCCGAGCACCGTCACAAGCACGAAGGCAAGGAATGACGCTCGGGCCCGAGCTGCTGCTGATCGGCGCCGTCGCGGCGGTCGGCGTGCTCCACACGGTGGTTCCCGACCATTGGGTTCCGATCACGCTGATCGCGCGCCAGCGCGGCTGGTCGATGGCCGAGACCGCCCGCGCCTCGCTGATGGCCGGCACCGGCCACGTGATCTCGACCCTGATCATCGCCGCCGTGGTCTGGCTCGCGGGCGTCGCGGTCGCCACCCGCTTCGGCGAGGTCGTCGATACCGCCGCCAGCGTCGCGCTGATCCTGTTCGGCGGCTGGATCGCGGTCTCGGCCTGGCGCGAGCTCAGTGGCGACCATGGCCATAGTCATGGTCACAGCCATGCGCATGACGTCGCCCACCTCGGCGGTGATCAAATCCATGGACTGGAGCTGCAACGCGTCGATACCGGCTACGGTGCGCTCCTCATCTCGATCCACGAGGCGGGCGCGCCGCCGCGCTTCCGCATCACGGCTGCCGATGCCGAGCAGGTGAGCGTCGAGACCATGCGCGCCGACGGCAGCCGACAGGTCTTCCTGTTCGAGCATCACGGGATTTATTGGGAGTCGGTCGAGGAGATCCCCGAGCCGCACGGCTTCGATGTGGCGATCAGCCTATCGCACGGCGGGCATGCCCATCGCTTCGAGACGCGCTTTGCCGAGCACGCGCATGGTCACGGGGATCACCACGATCACGGGCACGACCACGAGCACCACGCCTCGGACCCCGCGCGCGATCCGCTCTACGCGCCCCTGCGAGCCGACACCGCAACCCTGACGCGGCACGCGCATCTCCATCGGCATCGGAGCGGGCCGGCGCACGCGCACTGGCACGATCACCCCCCGGAGACCGCGCACGCGATCGAGGCCGCGGTCGGCGACCCACCCCCTCACGAGCACCGTCACAAGTTGACCGGGCACACTGCGCTGCTGGTGATCCTGGGCTCGTCGCCGATGGTCGAGGGCATGCCCGCGTTCTTCGCGGCCGCGAAGTACGGCATCGGCCTCATCCTCGTGATGTCGCTGGTCTTCGCGCTCAGCACGATCGCGACGTACGTCGCGCTCTGCGTCTACTCCGCCGCCAGCCTGCAGCGCCTTCGCCTTGGCGCCGTGGAGCGCTACGGCGAGGTGCTGAGCGGCGCCTTCATCGCGCTGGTCGGCGTGGCGTTCTGGGTTTGGCCCGTGCTGTAGAGCCGCTCCGGCCGCTCCGCAGGTGGAGCCTCACGGTGTCGGACGAAGGACCCAGATGGCGGCGGGTTCGCTGAAGGTAGACCGGGCGGCAACATAGAGCCGATCGAGCTCCGGCACGAACAGCGAGGTCCGGGCGCCGGATACGATAGGCACCCGCGCGACACGCTCGTAGCGGGAATCACGGTCCGCGAGCACGTCCACGACGCCCTCGCCGCAGCTCACATAGACGCGGTGGCGTTTTGCATCGACGAAGACATCGTCGGCGTCGCCACAGGTCTCGACGCTCGAGATCGGCTTCCCGTCCTGGCTTGAATAGGCGGACAGCCGCGGCGGGCTCCGGAACACCACCAGCACCCGGTGCTGATCATCATCGATCGCCATGGGGAAATTCGACCGCGCGCCATCAGGCGAAATCGCCAAAACCTGCTTTCCTGCCGCGGGATCGACCTCCGCGATCTGGTGGGCGTCCGGTACATTGACGAAAATCTTGCTGCCGCCCTCGGCCAGCTGGAACGCTTCCGGGTGCGCCTTGAGCGGAATGTCCGAGACCTTCTTCTTCTGCGCGGGGTCGATCACCGCGAGTGCGCCGTCGCCGTATCCGATCAACACGCGGTTCCGCCGGCTGTCCACGCGGATGTTGTCAGCGTCGCCGCCGAGATCGATGCGCCCGCCAGGCGACAGATCGTCGCCTTCGTAGAGATGCACCGATCCGTCGCCGGCGTTCGCGACATAGAGCGTATCGGTCGAGGCCGCGTAGCCCACGCCCTGGGGCTCGCGCAGGCCGGTCAGGGTGTTCAGGACTTTGCCGCTCTTCAGGTCGATCACGCCAACGCTGTCGTTGCCAAGCTCGGCCACGTAGAGCCGCTGCCGACCGAGATCGATCGCGAAATGGTCGATGCGTCCCCTGACGTTTCCCAGCGGTATTTTCGCCTCGAAGACAAGCGGCGCCGGGTCGGCGGCGCCGACGGGGAAGCTGAGCATGATCGCGATTGACGCCAGCAATGCCGCAATGAGTGTCCTCATGGGAATCTCCTGCTTCCGGAGTGCGAGTCCTCCTAGGGGTTTCGCAGATAGCCAGTGAAGCCCGATTCGACGCCATCGATGCGCAACGAGATCTCGTCGCGTGCGACCCAGACCTGGTAGCAAGTGGCGTCGGCGCCAGCCGCTTCAGCAATGCACAGCTCGTCGCCGCGGATTTCCCACGTGCCGGCGCTCTTCCGGCCTTGGCTCCAGCTGACCAGGGCACCGCTCTTGTCGAAGGTGTCCGACCAATGCGCGCCGTCCGTCACGGTCTTGCCGATCACCCTGGCACGAATGTCCTTGCCGAGGAGGCGCGTGAATGGCGTTTCGTCCGCGAGCGGCGGCGGCGCGCTTGCAACCGCCACGAGCGGCACTATCAGGGTGGCGATCGTGCGCACGAGCTGGCCCACAGTTAGGTTCCGTTTTCCGCCAGCACCAACGCACCGCGGTGAGCGGGAGAGAACACATAAAGCCGATCGGGTGTCGCGAGGGCCGTGGTCTTGGCGCCCGCCGCCGTCACTATGCGTGTAGCCTTCCCCGTTCGCGGATCGATCGTCTGAACGAGGCCGGGCTTGGCGATCGCAACGTGAACCAGCCCGCTCGCGGGATTGAAGAATGTGGCGTCGGGGCCGCCGTCGAGGGGCCAGTCGCGCAGCACCTCGCCGGCAACGGCATCGACCTCGACGAGTCTTCCCTCGTCGCAAGCCGCATAGAGCCGGCCAGCCCGATGGTCGATATCGAGCCCGTGCGCACCGCTCACGGGCAACGGCCAATGCCGGACTTCACCGAGCTCGGGCAAATGGGCGACGAGCAGCATCGAGGGCTGGCGGATCGCGAGATAGATGCGCTCCCCGCCGCGGTCGGTCACGCACCAGCGTGGCTGTCCCGGCAGATCAATCTCGCTGCGTCGGCCACCCGCGAGATCGATCGCCTGCAGCTTGGGCACATGCTGGGCATCGCCGATGCAGGCGACGACGGCGAGCCGCGAGCGCACCACGAGCGCGACGCCGTTGGGCCGCAAACCCGTCGCGAAGACCGCGCGTGTTTCGAGAGTGCGGGCATCCAGCCATGCGAGCTCAGCCCGTCCACGATTGGTCACCAAGACCTCGCCCGCCTCGGCGACCACCCCGGCGGCCTCGGCAAATCCCTCGAGCGTCGCGATGTGGCGACCGCGATCGTGGTCGATCACCTCGAGCCGATCGCGTCTGGTGTGCGCCACGAACACGCGCCGGGTCTCGGGATCGAAGGCTCCGTGATCGAACGCGCTCTCCGCCGCGTCCGGAAACTCGATGAGAGCGATCCGTCTGAGCGACATCGCGGAGGGACTACGTCGTCAGCTTGGCCATGAGCGCGTCGACGCGCGCCGTGATGGCATCGCGGGCGATCGCGTAGTCGTCGCTCACGGCGGGCACGGTCCAGCGCTCGACCAGGCAGCCCGGCGGCACGTACGCCGAGAGATCGGGCTCGAACGACACCGCGATCCTCGCGGGCGCCGCCAACTCCCGCGTCAGACGCAGGGGAGTGCGCGCGCTCACGTCGTACCCGTCGCCGCGCATTCCCGCCACCACATGTGGCGGCACCGTCTCGTCAGGATCGGTGCCCGCGGAGACCGCCCGGAACGGAACGCGGCGCTCGGCGGTGACCTTGTTGAAGTACTCCGCCGCGATTAGGCTCTTCGCGGAAGCGTGCAGGCAGACGAACAGCACGAGGCTCGGCTCGGACATTGACGGCTCCTATTTCACGTAGACCCAGTCGGGTTGCAGGATCGGGAAGGCGATGAGGCCGATCGCGGCGGTGGCCGCAACCAGGATCGGCGTGCTGAGTTTCTTTGTTGCGAAGAGGCCGGCGAGGCTCGCGAGGCCGATCAGCGCCGTGAGCCAATCGCCGATTGCGATCTTGCCGAGCAGGATCGACGCGCCGAGGATCGTGCCGATGGCGGCGGCGTAAGCGCCTTTGACGAAGCCCTGCACGTTCGGGTTCTTGCGATGGCGCACGAGGATCGGCGCCACGATCAGCACCAGCAGGAACGACGGCAGGAAGATGCCGACCGTCGAGACCAGCGCACCCCAGAAGCCCGTGACGATATAACCCACGAATGTCGCCGTGATCACCACCGGGCCCGGGCTGAGCATTCCCACCGCGACCGCCACCAGGAAGGTCCGGCCGTCAAGCCATCCAGCTTCCTGCACCAGCCCCTTCTCCAGGAACGGCACGATGACGAGGCCACTCCCGAAGGTGAGGCTGCCCGCCTTGAAGAAGAATGCGAAGACGCTCCAGAGGCTCGCGCCGCCCGAAGCCGCGGCGGGTGTCGCCGCGGCGGCGGGGGCCGCCAGCGCCAACGCCGCGGGCAGACCCTGCTGGCGGAACAGCGTGCCGTAATAGAGCACGCCCAGAATCCCCGCCCCGATGAAGACCAGCGCCACCTCGGCCTCGAGTCCGACGGTGATCGCGAAGGCGGCGACCGCGATCGCCCACTGCAGCCAGTCCTCCATGCCGAGCTTCGCGAGGCGCCAGCAGGAATGCAGGATGAGCGCGATCACGGCGGGGCTCACGCCGTAGAAGATTGCAGCCATCCAGGAGAGGCCGCCCAGCGCCACGTAGAGCGCGCCAAGCGCCACCACCATCACGAAATTCGGCAGGATGAAGGCCCAGCCACCGGCCCAGGCTCCCCAGAACCCGCCGCGCAGATACGAGATGTAAATCCCAACCTGGATCGCGAGCGGACCGGGGAGCGACTGGCAGACCGCGATGGCGTCGCGCATCTCGGTCTTGCCGAGCCACTTCCGGCCGTCGACGAGGTCGCGCTCCATCTGGCCCACCAGCGCCACCGGCCCCCCGAAGCCGAGCGCGCCCAGCTTCAGGAAGTAAAGCGTGACATCACGGATCGCATGCGGCGCGCGCGCCGCGCGCTCCGGTGGCGCGAGTTCGGTCGTCATGTGCTCTTCCCCTCCCAAGATCACGCTTCGCGGCTGTATCGCTCATAGAGCTTCGCTGCGTTCTCCCAGCGGATCAGCTCCATGTAAGCGTCGACGTAGGCCGCCGCCTTGGCGCCGTAGTCCATGTGAT
>DATEGF010000019.1:0-2119 GCA_035280245.1 Allostellaceae bacterium | reverse complement strand
CCCTCGACATATCCGATGCCGGCCATTCCTTGGCGGAACGCCGTCACATGCGTCGCATAGCCCGCCGCCGTCCCGGCGTTGAGGAATCCGATGAGCGGAATGGCCGGCTGCTGCGCCCGCGCTGCAAGCGGCCACGCAGCCGCGCCGCCGAGCAGCGTGATGAACTCGCGACGCTTCAGTTGACCAAATTGCATCCGCCTGCCCCTAATTAGCCGGGGTGACAGACTGTATGTCCGTTCCCTCCGAGCGGCGACTCACCCTCGATGCGGTTGCGAGGGTTACCCGGATAGGCCGGGCAGAGCCTCAAGCAAGGAGGGTGAGTCATGATCAAGCATAGCGAAGTTTTCGTAGCATTCGATACCTCGAAGTTGCGTAATGCGGTGGCCATTGCGGAGGCCGGTCGGGCCGGTGAGGTTCGCTTTCTCGGCGAGATCGAGAACATCGCTGGCGCGACAACCAAGCTAGTGCGCAAGCTCGGGGCCAAATACGAGCGGATCACGTTCTGCTATGAGGCGGGACCGACGGGTTACGAGCTGCAGCGGCACATCCACGGCCTCGGGCACGAGTGCATCGTGGCGGCCCCGTCATTGATCCCAAAGAAGCCGGGAGATCGGGTGAAGACCAATCGACGTGATGCCGTGAGCCTGGTGAAGCTGCTGCGCGCCGGCGAGCTGACCGCGGTCTGGGTTCCTGATCCTCGACACGAGGCAATGCGGGATCTCACGCGAGCGCGTGAGGCTGCAGTGATAGATCTGCGCGCGAAGCGCCAGCGGGTATCGGCATTGCTGTTGCGCCAGGGACGATCTTATCCAGCGGACAAGAAGACCTGGACAAAGGTGCACATGAACTGGCTGGCGAGCCAACGCTTCGAGCAGCCCGAGCGCGGCATCGTCTTTGCGGAGATGATGTTCGCAACCCGCCAGGCGCAAGAACGTGTTGAGCGCCTGGAGCAAGCGATTCGTACTGCCGTGCCGGACTGGTCGCTGGCCGAGATGGTCACGGCGTTCATGGCCTTTCGCGGTATCGATCTGGTTTCGGCGACGTGCTTGCTGGCAGAGCTCGGCGATCTGACGCGCTTTCCAACTGCACCAGAAGTGATGGGATATCTCGGCCTGGGGTGTTCGGAGGGTTCGACCGGAGACCGGATCAAGCGCGGCGGCATTACCAAATCGGGTAATCGGCGGGCGCGCCGCACGCTAGTGGAATGCGCCTGGAGCTATCAGCATCCGCCCCGTGTCGGCATTGCCAAACAGGCGAAGGTCGCGGCCGCGCCGGCAAAGGTACGAGAGATCGCCTGGAAGGCTCAGTGCCGTCTTAACCGGCGCTACCGAGTACTGCTCAGGAGAGGCAAGCTCAAGACCGTCGCCATCACTGCGGTTGCGCGTGAGCTTGCTGGGTTCCTTTGGGCCGCAGCACGCGAACTGTCCAGCCCCGAGCGTGTGGCTAAGTAAGTAAGATGGGCTATCGAGCTAAGGAGTAGTTGGCCCGTTCCGGGCAATTACAGACAGGGAGCCTGCGCCGGGGCATGGGCCGGTGAAGATACACCTCGTGCAATGGCGGGAGCGCAGCCACGGCAAGGGGGAATTCCCGGCGCTATGCTTGTGGCCGATCGCAAGATCGACGCCCGATGACAGACCGGGACAGCCCCAGACGAAGAACGGACATGCGTGAACCCGCGAATAAGAGATTGATCACCGACGTCTCTGGGCTCGCTCCTACCGTTGCACGATCATCGCAAAACAACTTCTCACGCGTTTTTGGAGGGGATCGCTCGTGGCGTGTCCGAGGGTTGACAACGGACATAAGAGCATAAAGGATTGGCGAGCGTCGAGTCAGAGCGGGCTCAGCCCATCCCCGACGCGGAGGTCGGCTCGATCTCGCACATCAGGCGCACCTCGCCGGGGGCGGCGTTGGTATATTTGTCCTGCCCGAGATATTTCCTGGCAAGCGAATTGATGTGCGGAACGGCGCCGTCCTCGGTGACGCGCGCGACCTTGCCGCGCACCTGGATGTAGCGATATGGATTGTCCGGATCGACGATGGCGAGCGCCACGGCCGCGCCCTGTTTGAGGTTGCGCGCCTTCACCCTGCCGCGCGCGGTGTTGACGCGGAGCTTCCC
>DATEGF010000018.1:0-2261 GCA_035280245.1 Allostellaceae bacterium | reverse complement strand
GATCACGATCGACATCGTCCTCGTCGGCCTTGGGCTCGGAGTGACCATGCCGCTCTACATCAATGCCGTGCAGAGTGCGCTTCCGATGCGCTACCTCGGCGTGGGCACGAGCCAGATCCAGTTCTGGCGGAACGTCGGTGGGACCGTGAGCTCGGCGATCCTCGGAAGCATCCTGGCGCAGCGGCTGCCCGGTGCCATCGCCTCCGAAGTGGCCAAGCTCCATCTCCCTGCGACCGCGCTCGGCGCCCTGGGGAAGTCGGCCGGCAATCCGAACGAGTTGCTCGATCCGGCGCAGATCGCCGCACGAAAGGCCGTGTTGCCCGCGCAGCTCGCGCCACTTTATGACCAGGCGATTCATGCCGTTCGTACCGCGCTCGCGTTCACACTTCACGACCTCTTTCTGATCGCGCTCGCGTTGTCCGCGATCGCGCTCATCGCGTCGCTGTTCATGCCCGACGTGCCACTGCGGTCGCGCCAACCGCAGCGCCAGCCCGCGGTCCGTGACGTCCCGGCGGCTGCCGCGGAACCCGAGGCGGCAGTAGGCTGAGGCGGATGAGCCGTGGCTGAGGCGGCGATCGCGGCGGAGCAACTCGTCAGGCGCTACGGCGAGATCGAGGCCGTTCGCGGCATCGACCTTTCCGTGATGCGCGGCGAGATCTTCGGCTTCCTCGGACCAAACGGCGCCGGGAAGTCGACCACGATCAGCATGCTGTGCACGCTCTTGAGGCCGACCTCCGGAAGTGGCGCGGTGGCCGGCTTCGACGTGGTTCGCGAACCTGGCGCGGTGCGCGCCCACATCGGCCTGGTTTTCCAGGACCCGTCGCTCGACGAGCAGCTGACCGCAAAGGAAAACCTCGACTTCCATGCGTTCCTCTACGACGTGCCGCGGGCGATCCGCGCGCAGCGGATCCGCGAGGTGCTCGAGATGGTCGAGCTGGCCGATCGAGCCAACTCGAAGGTGAACACCTTCTCCGGTGGGATGAAGCGCCGCCTCGAGATCGCGCGCGGCATCCTCCACTCGCCCGAGGTCCTGTTCCTCGACGAGCCGACGCGTGGCCTCGATCCGCAGACGCGCAGCCATATCTGGGACTACCTGCGAGAGCTGCGGCGCCGCGAGGGCATCACGATCTTCATGACGACCCATTACATGGACGAAGCCGAGTTCTGCGATCGGATCGCCATTATCGATATGGGCCGGATCGTCGCGCTCGGCACGCCCGACGAGCTGAAGGCGCGGGTCGGCGGTGACGTCATCACCCTCGCCACGGCGGACAACGCGACCAGCGCCGCCGAGCTCGCCTCGAAGTTCGGGCTGACGCCGGCGGTGGACAACGGCACGCTTCGGATCGAGGTTTCGGATGGCGCGGCCGTGATCCCGCGGCTGGTCCGCGACCTCTCTGCACAGGTGACGGCGGTCACGCTCCGGCGGCCGAGCCTCGACGACGTGTTTCTGAAGCTCACCGGCCGTGCCATCCGCGAGGAACAGGCGGGCGCGCTCGATCAGTTGCGGGCGATGGGGGCAAGATGGGGAGGGCGGCGCCGCTGATGGCCTCGTCAGCCGCGGTAAAAAGGCAGCCGGCGAGCGTTCGCCGCATCGACACGCGGAGCGCCACCCTGCGGGCGATCTACATCATCTGGTACCGCGACGTCCTACGCTACTGGCGCGACCGGCTGCGGCTGATCGCCTCGCTAGCGCAGCCGCTGCTGTATCTGGTGATCTTTGGTACTGGCCTCAGCTCGTCACTCCGCGGCCTCGGCGGCGGGCTTGGTGGGGCGACCTCCGTCAATTACGTCCAGTTCATCTATCCGGGGATCATTGGGATGGCGGTACTGTTCACGTCGATCTTCAGCGCCATGTCGATCGTCTGGGATCGCGAGTTCGGCTTCCTCAAGGAGGTGCTGGTCGCGCCCATCGACCGCTCGGCGATCGCGATCGGCAAGGCGCTGGGAGGCAGCACCCAGGCGATGGTGCAGGGCATGATCCTGCTGCTCCTGGCGCCGATTGCCGGCGTCACCCTGACCCCGCTGGCCGTCCTCGAGCTGATTCCGTTGATATTTGCCCTCGCCTTCGCCTTGACAACGCTGGGCGTGGTGCTGGCGGCCGGCATGAAATCGATGCAGGGATTCCAGGCCGTGCTGAACTTCCTGATGATGCCGATCTTCTTTCTCTCGGGTGCGCTCTTCCCGCTGACCAACCTCCCGTGGTGGATGACGGCGCTCACGCGAATCGACCCGGCCGCCTACGGCATCGACCCAATTCG
>DATEGF010000017.1:0-16077 GCA_035280245.1 Allostellaceae bacterium | reverse complement strand
GCCGTTGCGCGGCCTCAGCGTGATGAGTCCCACCGGCTCGACCACGGCGCCGGGCGCGAGCCGCAACCGATATCGCTGACCCAGCGTAGCCAGAATGATCATCGCCTCGGTCATCGCGAAGGCAGCACCGATGCAGATGCGCGGGCCGCCGCCGAAGGGGATGTAGGCGAAGCGCGGGCGCTCGGCGGCCCGCTCCGGCGCGAAGCGCTCGGGGTCGAAGACCGTCGGGCGATCCCAGAGCAGGCGGTGCCGGTGCAACACCCACGGCACGATCGACACCACTGAGCCTTTGGGAACCCGGTGGCCCTCGACCTCGTCCTCCGCCAACGCCTCGCGCGACATCGTGTGAGCCGGCGGATAGAGCCGCATCGATTCCTCGAGCACCATGCGGGTGTAGCGAAGCTCCGCGAGATCCTCGAAGCGCGGCGCTCGGCCGCCAAGGACCTGCTCCAGCTCTGCGTGCAATTTAGCTTCCTCGGCTGGGTGTTGCGACAGCAGGTACCAGGTCCAGGTCAGCGCCTGCGCAGTGGTCTCGTGGCCCGCCATGAAGATCGTGACGACCTGGTCGCGTACCTCGCGCGGCTCCAGGCCGTGTCCCGTCTCGGCGTCACGCGCCGCTAACATCCGGGTCAGCAGATCCTGGCGCTCGCCGCCCGTCGTCGCGCCGCGCGCCATCAGCCGGTCGATCACCGCGTCGAAGCGGTCGAAGATGTGGGGCCAGCGGCGCGTCGCCGGCCGCGGCCACCAGTCCGGCAAATTCAGGAGATCGAGTAGGCCCGGCCTAACCTCGCGCTGGTAGCGGCCGACCGCGTCTTCGACGATCGGACCGACGTCCTCGGCGTCGGTCGAGAACATCGTGCGCGCGATGATCTTGAGCGTAAGCCGCATCATCTCCACGGAGATATCGACAGGCGCGTGGTCGGGCAGGCGGTCGAGCCGCTCCACGAGCCCCGTTGTGGCCTCGGTCATCGCCGGCGCGTAGCTCGTGAGGCTGCGATGGTCGAAGGACGGCGCCATGATGCGGCGCTGCCGGCGCCAGGTGTCGCCCTCGCTGGTGAGCAGGCCGCGCCCGATCCCGGGCTCCACGAGACGCCGGGCGATCCGGCTCTTGACGTAGTTGCCGGCGTTGTCGAGCAGGACACGCTGGATGCCGCGCGGCGCATTCACGATCAGGAAACGCTGCCAGAGGACGCGGCGCTCGACGATCGCCTCCTCGAATACCTCGTCGCCATAGGTCGCGACCGAGCTGTCCTTGAGCGTGCGCAGGAAGCGCAGCAGCGGCATCCGGCCGCGAAACCGGGGCGGCGCGGCGAGAGCGTCGGCGCTCATCGCGGGAGCCTCAGCGCGCGAGCGCGCGGTCGAGGAAATCGAGACGATCTTGGCCCCAGAAGGGCTCGCCGTTGTAGAAGAAGAACGGCGCGCCGAAGACCTGGCGGTCGATCGCCTGGCGGGTCAGCGCCTCATAGAGCGTGACGATCTCCGGCTTGCGCGCGGTCGCGACGAGTTTCGCGCCGTCGAGCCCTTGCTCGGTTGCGATCGCGGTCAGCGTATCCGCGTCCGAGATGTTGCGCTCCTCGGCCCAGCAGGCGCGCATGAGCGCGAAACTCAGCGGGCCCGCCGGCTTCCCCGCGCGCTCCGTCGCGATGATCAGCTGTGCGGCGAGGTCGGAGGCGACCGGGTGGTACTTCGGCTGGATCGTGAGGGGAAGGCCCAAAAAATCGCGCCAGCGCTTCAGTTCAGCCAGTCGATAGGCCTGGCGCTGCGGCGCGCGCTTGCCGAGCGGCAGGCCGCCCGAGAGTGGGAAGATTTTTCCGTAGTCGACGGGTTTGTACAGGATGGTGGCGCCGTGGCGCTGCGCGATGGCTTCGAACCGCTGGTGACCGAAATAGGTCCAGGGCGACGCCGGCGTGTAATAGTAGTCGACGACTTTGCTCATCCAAACTCCCCGTCTCAGCCGTGCTTGCGCAACTCGCGGCGCATGATCTTGCCGGTGGTGGTCATCGGAAGCGAGTCCACGAATTCGATCTGGCGCGGATATTCGTGCGCGGCGAGGGTCACCTTGACGAAATCCTGGATCTCCCGGGCAAGCGCCGGATCCGCTGCCCGGCCTGGTTTCAGAACCAGGAACGCCTTCACGATCTCGGTGCGGAGCGGATCGGGAATGCCGACGGCCGCCGCCATCGCGACCGCCGGATGCTTCATCAGACAGTTCTCGATCTCGCCGGGCCCGATCCGATAGCCCGCGCTGGTGATCACGTCGTCAGCCCGGCCCTGGAACCAGAAATAACCGTCGGCATCCTGCCGGCCCATGTCGCCGGTGAGGAGATATTCGCCAGCGAACTTCTGCCGGGTGGCGTCGAGGTTGTTCCAGTAACCGAGGAACATGACGGGGTCCGGCCGGCGGACTGCGATCTGGCCGGGCGCTCCCGTGGGCACGGGCACGCCGGCATCGTCGACCGCGCGAACCTCATGCCCCGGAATGGCCTTACCCATGGAGCCCGGTCGCACCGGGAAGAGCGCCGCGTTGTTGCCGACCACGAGATTACACTCGGTCTGGCCGTAGAACTCGTTGATCGTGACGCCGAAGGTGGCGCGGCCCCACTCGAGAAGCTCTTCGCCGAGCGTCTCGCCGCCGCTCGCGACCGTGCGGAGACGCAGGCCCGGAGGCGTTTTGCCCTCGCTCGCCTGGCGCATGAGCTTGAGCGCCGTCGGCGGCATGAAGGTGTTGCGCACGCCGTGTTCTGCCAGAAGCGCGAACGCCTCGTCGGGATCGAACTTGCGCGCGCGGTAGGCGAGGACGGGCATGCCGTGGTGCCAGGCTGGCAGCAGCACATCGAAGAGCCCGCCGATCCAGGCCCAATCGGCGGGCGTCCAGAAGAGGTCACCCTCTTGCGGAAAGAGCTCGTGCGGCATCTCGACGCCCGGAAGGTGGCCGAGCAGCACACGGTGCGCATGCAGCGCGCCCTTGGGATTCCCGGTGGTGCCGGAGGTGTAGATGATGATCGCGGGGTCGTCGGCGGCCGTATCGACGGCGGCAAAGGTGTCTCTCGCGCGAGCGAGCTCGGCCTCGAAAGCGAGCGCTCCCGTGCCGCCGGCATCGCCGGTCACGAATACATGCTCGAGCGCGGGCAGCCGATCGCGAATGCGATCGAGCTTCGCGAGGCCCACGCTGTCCGTGACCAAGGCTTTCGCGCCGCTGTCGGCGAGGCGGAACTCGAGGGCGTCCTCGCCGAAGAGGGTGAAGAGCGGCACCGAGATCAACCCGGCCTTGAAGGCCGCGACATGGGCGATCGCCGTCTCGGGCGTTTGCGGCAGGAGCACGGCGAGGCGATCGCCTCGCCGGAGCCCCCGCGCGCTCAGCACGTTGGCGAAGCGGTTCGATAGCGCGGAGACCTCGCGAAAGGTGAAGCGCCGCTCGGCGTGCCGCTCGTCGAGGAAGATCAGGGCGAGGCGGTCAGGGTGCCGCTCGGCGACGTCCACGCCGATATTGTACCGCGCAGGCACACGCCAGCGGAATTCGCGGCGGATTTCCTCGTCGCTCGAGCCTCTCGGCAGCATGAGCCTCTCTACTCCGGCGATGGGCGGCAGTGATCGGATGATAGATGGAGCAAAAGCCCGGCGCGACGCGTTGAGTCGCCGCATTGCTGCCATATTGACCCGCTAAACCGCGCCCGCGGGCATGGGGACGAGGCCTCGTCGGGGGGTGCGGCGCCGCTACCAGATATGGTATGTTCCCTCGCTCAAGCCTCAGGGATTAGCGGTTCGCCATGGCTGGTCATTCCCAGTTCAAGAACATCATGTACCGCAAGGGCGCGCAGGATAAGAAGCGCGCCAAGATCTTCACCAAGATCATCCGAGAGCTCACCACCGCCGCCCGCACGGGCCTGCCCGATCCCAATTCGAACTCTCGCTTGCGCGCCGCGGTAACCGCGGCCAAAGAAGCGAACATGCCGAAGGACACGGTGGAGCGCGCGATCCGCCGCGGCTCCGGCGAGGAAGCCGGCGAGAACTATAGCGAGGTCCGCTACGAGGGCTACGGCCCCGGCGGCGTCGCGATCATCATCGAGGCCCTCACCGACAACCGGAACCGCACCGCGAGCGACCTGCGCGCCGCCTTCACCAAGGCCCGCGGCAGCCTCGGCGAGAGCAACAGCGTCAGTTTCATGTTCGACCGCTTGGGCGAGGTGATCTATCCGAGCAAGGTCGCCACAGCCGACGCGATGTTCGAGGCCGCCGTTGAGGCCGGCGCCGACAACGTCGAGAGCGGCCCCGAGCAGCACACCATCACCTGCGCCGCCGACGATCTCAATGCGGTCCGCGACGCCCTCGAGCAGCGCTTCGGTGCCGCCCAGTCGGCAAAGCTGGTCTGGCGGCCGAAGACCTCGGCGCCGGTCGCGGGTGACGACGCCGATACCTTGCTGAAGCTGTTGGAGACGCTCGAGGACAGCGACGACGTGCAGTCCGTCTATGCCAATTTCGAGATGGCGGACGACGTGCTGCAACGCCTGTCGGCTTGAGCCGCAAGATGCCGGGACCCGCGCCGCTCCGCCTGCTGGGTCTCGACCCCGGACTCTTGCGCACGGGCTGGGGCGTGATCGAGGTGAGCGGCAATCGCCTGACCTATCTCGCGGACGGCGTGGTGGAGATTGCCGGCAAGCGGCCGCTCGCGGAGCGGCTGGTCGATCTCTTCCGGCAGGTCGGCGAGGTGATCGCCCGCTTCGAGCCTGACGAGGCCGCGGTCGAGGAGAGCTTCGTCAACAAAAATCCGGCCTCGACCCTGAAGCTCGGCGTCGCTCGGGGCGTTGTGCTCCTGGCGCCGGCGGAGCGCGGGATTCCAGTCTCGGAATATTCGACCAACCTGATCAAGAAATCGGTGGTCGGCGTCGGCCATGCCGAGAAGACGCAAGTGCAGATGATGGTGCGCCGGCTCCTGCCCGGTTGCCTCGCCACCAGCGCCGATGCGGCGGACGCGCTCGCCGCCGCGATCTGTCACGCGCACCACGCGCAGACCGCGCGGGCGATCTCCGTGAGTGGAGGAGCGCGATGATCGCTTCTCTCTCCGGCATTGTGGACCAGATCAGCGACGACAGCGTGGTGGTCGACGTCAACGGTGTCGGGTACCTGGTGTTCGCGGCCTCGCGGACCCTCGCGCGGCTGCCGGCGCGGGGCGAGCCCGTGCGGTTCCTGATCGAGACCCATGTCCGCGAGGACCACATCCACCTCTATGGTTTCGCCGACGAAGCCGAGCGCGGCTGGTTTCGCCTGCTGACGACCGTGCAGGGCGTGGGCGCCAAGACGGCGCTTGCGGTGCTGAGCGCGCTCACGCCCGACGCGCTCACCGCCGCGGTGATGGCGCAGGACAAGGTGGCGCTCACGGACGCCGATGGCGTCGGACGCAAGCTCGCGCAGCGCATCGTGATGGAACTGCGCGACAAGCTGGGCGCCGTTGCGCTCGCGCCCGCCACACTTGCTCGCGACACTGAGGCGGAGGGCGCCAGCATCGCCGGCGATGCCGTCTCGGCGCTGGTCAACCTCGGCTACCCCCGTACTGACGCCTTCGCTGCCGTGAGTGCGGCGGCTCGGACGCTCGGCGCCGAGGCGCGGCTCGACGCGCTCGTGAAGGCGAGCCTCAAGGAGCTGGCGCCGTGAGCCGCGTCGTGGAAGGCACCCCGCGCAGCGAGGACGAGGCCGAAGCGTCGTTCCGACCGCTCACCCTCGACGAGTTCGTGGGCCAGCGCCAGACGCGCGAGAATCTGCGGGTCTTCGTTCAGGCGGCGCGGGCGCGCGGCGAGCCGCTCGACCATGTGCTGCTGTTCGGCCCGCCCGGCCTCGGCAAGACCACGCTCGCACAGATCATCGCGCGCGAGATGGGGGTCGGTTTCCGCGCGACCTCGGGCCCGGTGATCCAGCGCGCCGGCGACCTTGCGGCGCTTCTCACCAACCTGCAGCCGCGCGACGTGCTGTTCATCGACGAGATCCACCGACTGATGCCCGCGGTCGAGGAGATTCTCTATCCCGCGATGGAGGATTTTCAGCTCGATCTCATCATCGGCGAGGGTCCGGCGGCGCGCTCGGTGCGGATCGACCTGCCGCCCTTCACGCTGGTGGGGGCGACCACGCGCTCGGGCCTCATCACCCGGCCGCTCCGCGAACGGTTCGGCATTCCGCTCCGGCTCAACTTCTACGAGCCCGCCGAGCTCGAGGAGATCGTGGCGCGCGGGGCACGCGTGCTCGGGGTCGCGCTCGACGCCGGTGGTGCCCAGGAGATCGCTCGCCGCTCGCGCGGCACGCCGCGCGTGGCGGCAAGGCTACTCAGGCGCGTGCGGGACTTCGCGTCGGTCGCGGGGCTCGCGCGCATCGACGCGAAAGCAGCCGACAACGCGCTCGGCAGGCTGGAGGTCGACGCTCGCGGCCTCGACGCGATGGACCGGCGCTATCTCATGATGATCGCCGAGAATTATGGCGGCGGGCCCGTCGGCGCGGAAACGCTGGCGGCGGCGCTCGCGGACCAGCGCGACGTCGTCGAGGAAGTGATCGAGCCCTATCTCATCCAGCAGGGCTTGGTGCAGCGGACGCCGCGCGGGCGGATGCTGAGCGATCTCGGTTATCGCTACCTCGGTCTGACGCCACTCCGGCAGCCGGGCGCGCAGCTCGATCTGCTGGGCTCCGACGAGGGCGAGGAGGCGGCGTCATGACGGCTGATCTGCCGCGCTCCGGTGCCGTCCGCGATGGCATCCATCTCTTCCCGGTCCGAATCTATTATGAGGACACCGACGCCGCCGGGCTTGTCTACTACGCCAATCATCTCAAATACGCCGAGCGGGCGCGCACGGAATTGCTGCGCGCCGCCGGCTTCGGGCAGGAGCGGTTGCGCCAGGAGACCGGCACGCTCTTCGTGGTCCGACACTGCAACGCCGACTATCGCGCCGCCGCGCGGCTCGACGACGATCTCGTGGTCGAGACGCGGGTGGTCGGCGTCGGTGCCGCGACGCTCGACCTCGCGCAGGAGATTCGACGTGGCGCCGACGTCCTGGTGGCATTGGAATTCCGCATCGCGTGTCTCGGCCGGACCGGCCGACCACAGCGGCTGCCGCCCGCGCTCCGCGCGGCGCTCGACGAGTTCACGGCGGCGCAGAGGCCGCCTCGCGACAACGCATCAAAACCAAGATCCTCGGGGGTGATTGCTCAGCATGCCCGCTAATCCCATCGATACCGTCTCGCTCGGCGGGACCATCGCGCACGATCTCTCGATCATCAGCCTGTTCATGCAGGCCGACCTGATCGTGAAGATCGTGCTGTTCCTCCTGCTCGCGGCGTCCTTCTGGTCGTGGGCGGTGATCTTCGACAAGGTCATCCGGCTCCGAAAACTGAGCCGCGATGCCGAGAGCTTCGAGGAGAGCTTCTGGTCCGGCGGCTCGCTCGACGATCTCTACGACCGCATCGGGACGCGGCCGCTCGATCCCATGTCGGCGGTGTTCGCCGCCGCCATGCGGGAGTGGCGGCGGAGCGCCGCCAAGGGCCTGATCGCCAGCACGACCATGCGCGCGAGCCTGCAGGAGCGCATCGAGCGGGTCATGCAGGTGACCGTCGGCCGCGAGATGGAGCGGCTCGAGCGGTTCATGCCGTTCCTCGCCACGGTCGGCTCGACCTCGCCGTTCGTCGGATTGTTCGGCACGGTCTGGGGCATCATGAACTCCTTCCAGTCGATCGCCGCCGCGAAGAACACCAGCCTCGCGGTGGTGGCGCCGGGCATCGCGGAATCGCTGTTCGCGACCGCACTCGGACTGGTGGCCGCGATCCCCGCCGTGGTCGCCTACAACAAGTTCTCGACGGATTTCGGCCGCTACGCCGGACGGCTCGACGCGTTCTCGAGCGAGTTCTCGGCGATCCTGTCGCGCCAGCTCGACGAGAAGAGCTGAGACATGGCGGTCTCATTCACGAACGGGAACGGCATCGGCAAGCGCGGCGCCTACAAGCCGATGTCCGAGATCAACGTGACGCCGCTGGTCGACGTCATGCTGGTGCTCCTGGTGGTGTTCATGGTGACGGCGCCACTGCTCACGGTGGGCGTGCCGGTCGACCTGCCGCAGACCCAGGCCGCGCCCATCAACGAGCCGAAGGAGCCGCTGGTCATCAGCATCAACTCCGAGGGCAAGATCTATCTGCAGGAGACTGCGGTCGAGTCCGACCAGCTGGTGCCGCGCCTGCAGGCGATCACCAACAACAATCCGACCACGAGCATCTACGTGCGCGGCGACCGCGCGGTGAACTACGGCCGCGTGCTCGAGGTCATGGGGCTGGTGAGCGGTGCGGGCTTCACCAAGGTGGCGCTGGTGAGCGAGCAGGCGCCCACCCAGAAACCGGCTGCAAAACGTTGAGTTGGCATGCGCCGCGGCGTTCTCTTCTCGAGCATCCTGCACGTCCTGGTCCTCGGGATGGCGTATTTCCATCTCTGGGACCTGCTGTTTCCGCCGCCACCGCTCGAGGAGACGCCGATCGTCGTCGAGCTCGTCAACATTGCGCCGGAGACCCGCGCGACGCGCGTCAACACGACACCGCCGAAGCCAAAGGCCAAGCTCGAGGATCAGAGCGCCGAAGAGCAGCCGGCACCCAAGCAACCACCCAAGCCCACACCACCGCCTCCGGCGCCGCCACCCTCCGCTCCGCCACCGGCTCCAACACCCACGCCGCAGGTAGCGCAGGCTCAGCCCGAGCCGCCCAAGGCCGAGCCCAAGCAGGATCAGCCGCCACCGCCACCTCCGCCGCCGGCGCCCGCCCCCACGCCCAAGCCGCCGCCTCCCGAGCCGCCGAAGCCCACGCCGCCTCCACCACCACCGCCGAAGCCCGCGCCGCCGCCCGACCCGAACAAGAAGAAGCAGGACGAGCAGGCTTTCGACGCGCTCCTGAAGAACCTCTCCAAGCGCTCGGAGTCGCAGAAGCCGGACGCGCCGCCGAAGCCGGCTCAGCCGCAGCAGCAGGCGAAGGCTTCGTCGCAGCCCGTAGCGCCGCTCGGCCCGAAACTCACCACCAGCGAGCTCGACCTCGTGAAGGCGCAGATCGAGCGCTGCTGGAATCCGCCGGCGGGCGCGAGAGAGGCGCACGACCTCGTCGTGGAGATCACGGTCCAGGTGGCGGAGGATGGGCAGGTGACCGCTGCGCAGATCACCAGCACGGCCCGCATGGGTGACCCCTTCTATCGAGCTGCCGCGGAAAGCGCGCTGCGTGCCATTCGCAATCCTCAGTGCTTGCCGCTCAAGCTGCCGTCAGAGAAGTACGAGCAATGGAAGATCATCAACCTTACCTTTGATCCAAAGGACCTGCTATGAACCTCACCCCGGCCGTCCCCCGTCGCGCTTTGCTTCTGAGCCTGCCGATGCTGATGGCGGCGCCGGTGGTTGCGCGGGCCGCTCTCAATCTCCGGCTCGATCAGCCGAACATCCAGCCGTTGCCGATCGCGATCCCGTCCTTCGTGGGGGCGCAGCCCAATGATCAGCAGGTCGGCCGCGACGTGGCGTCGGTGGTGAGTGCCGACCTTGAGCGCTCCGGCCTCTTCCAGCCGCTGGACGCACGTGCCTTCATCCAGCAGATCACCGACGTGAACACGCAGCCGCGCTTCGGCGACTGGCGGTTGATCAATGCGCAGGCCCTGGTGACGGGCGGCGCCGAGACTCAGCCCGACGGTCGGCTGCGCGTGGAATATCGCCTCTGGGACGTGATCGCGGGCGAGCAGCTGGCGGGCACCGCCTATACCTCGACGCCCCAGACCTGGCGGCGCATGGCGCATATCGTGGCCGACCAGATCTACAAGCGCATCACCGGCGAGGACGGTTACTTCGACACGAGGATCGTTTACATCTCCGAGACCGGCCCCGCGACGCGGCGCGTCAAGCGTCTTGCCATCATGGACCAGGACGGTGCCAATCACCGGTACCTGACCGACGGTCGAGCCCTCGTGCTGACGCCGCGTTTCTCGCCGACGCGGCAGGAGATTACCTATCTCTCCTACGCGAGCGGCACGCCGCGGGTCTATCTCTTCAACATCGATACCGGCCAACAGGAGGTACTGGGCGACTTCCCGGGTATGACTTACGCGCCGCGCTTCAGTCCGGACGGCAACAAGGTCATCATGAGCTTCGCCACCGGGGGCAACAGCGCGATCTACACGCTCGACCTGCGCACGCGCCATGCGACCCGGCTCACCGACAACACGGCGATCGATACCTCGCCGTGTTATTCCCCGGACGCGTCGCAGATCGTGTTCAACTCCGACCGCGGCGGCGCGCAGCAGCTCTATGTGATGAGTGCCGACGGCGGCAATATCCACCGGATCAGCTTCGGCACCGGCCGCTATGCGACGCCCGTGTGGTCGCCGCGCGGCGACCTTATCGCCTTCACAAAGCTCGACCAGAGCAGCTTCTATATCGGCGTGATGAAGCCCGACGGTAGCGGTGAGCGGCTGCTCGCCAATGGGTTCCTGGTTGAAGGACCCAACTGGGCACCCAACGGCCGCGTGCTCTGCTTCTTCCGACAGACGCCGACGGGACCGCGGGGCGATGTGACGCGCATCTATACGGTCGACGTGACAGGCCGCAATGAGCGCGAGGTGATTACGCCTCAGGATGGCTCTTATCCAGCCTGGTCGCCCCCGGGCAGCCCTTGAACCACCGGTTAAAGGCCAGTATAGTCCGCCGCGCTTCGCCGACCGTGGTGGATCCGTCTACGGCCGACGTGTCATCACGTGTGGTGCCCTTGGGCAGCGCCGTCCTCACAATCAGCACAGTCAATCCCAGGATCACGAAGGGAGCACAATATGAATTTGAAGATCATGAGCCTGTTCGCGGCCGTGTTGCTCGTCGCCGCTTGCAATCAGGACAAGCCCGCCACCGGCCAGGCCGGCGGTACCGGCGCGGCAACCGGCGGCGCTGTCGGCGGCGCATCGAGCCCGCAGCAGGCGATGGTGTCGGCGGGAAATACCATCTATTTCGCGCTTGATCGCAGCGATATCACGGGCGAGTCGCGCCAGGTGCTGCTCCGCCAGGCCGCGCTCCTGAATCAAAATCCGTCCTGGACCGTGACCGTCGAGGGGCATTGCGACGAGCGTGGCACCGTCGAGTACAACCTCGGCCTCGGCGAGCGGCGCGCCAATGCGACCAAGCAGGCGCTGATTGCCCTCGGCGTCGCGGCGGGCCGGATCAACATCATCAGCTATGGCAAGGAGCGCCCGGCGAACCCGGGCCACAACGAGCAGTCGTGGGCGCAGAACCGCCGCGCGGTGACCGTCGTCAACTGATCGCGCGGCAACTCGCCCGGCGATCGTGATCGAGAGGCGCCCGCCTTTCCCGAGCCCACTCAAGGGCCAGGGACGGGCGGGCGCCCTTTTTTTGCCTAAATGAGAGGCTAGCCTCCGCAGGGTCGAGGCGCCCTCCGGGCGTCCTTGGGGCGGGGGCGCTCGATTCAGGACGGCGTTACGAAGGCACCAAGATGCGGCGGCTTGCACTTTGCGCGGGGTTGACCCTACTGGCGCTGTCGGTTGCGGCGCCGATGGCACGCGCGCAGCAACAGCAAGACATCCGCCCGATGCTGGATCGTCTCGATCGTCTCGAGCGCGACATCAATCTGCTCCAGCGTCAGGTCTACCGCGGCGGCACGGGGAGCGCGCCGGTCCCGTCGGCGCCACCGGGCGATGCCGGCTCCGCCCTCAATATCGAGATGCGCGTCGGTCGGATCGAGGACCAGATGCGCACGATGACCGGCCAGATCGAGGAGACCTCCTACAAGATCGAGCAGCTCCGTCAGAACCTGGAGAAGCTGCAGAGCGATATCGAGGTCCGCTTCAGCCAGCTCCAGGGCGGTGGCGGCGTTCCGCCCAGTGGTCCGGTGCCGGCGCAGCAGCCCATGAACGCGCCGCAGCTGACGCCGCCGCCAGCGGCTCCGCAGACTTCGTTCAACGCGCCCGTGCAACTGCGCCCGCCACCTCCCGCAGGCAACTCCGCCGATCCCCAGCAGCTCGGGCGGCAGCCAGGCTCGCTCGGCATGGTCCGCGTGCCCCAAGGTCAGGAGGCGCCGGGTGCCGAGAACTCGAATCCGATCCTGGGACCGAGCACGGCCCAGGCGGCGACACCGCCGCCCGCGGGCCAAGCGATGGCGGGGGCGGGCGCGGCGAACCCGCAGGATCAGTACAACGCCGCTTTCAGCTTGCTGCGGCAAGCGCGCTACGAGGACGCCGAGCAGGCGCTCCGCGGTTTCGTTCAGCAGCACCCCAGGGACTCGCTGGCACCCGCGGCTCAGTATTGGCTCGGCGAGACCTTCTACGTGCGCAAGGACTACAGCAATGCTGCCGCGGCCTTCGCCGACGGCTACGAGAAATATCCCAAGAGCGCGAAGGGGCCGGACTTCCTGTTGAAGCTCGGCATGTCGCTCGCCAATGCCGGTCAGAAGGACAATGCCTGCCGCGCCTATCAGCGGCTCGACCGGGATTATCCGCAGGCCTCCGGCGAGATCCGCGATCGCTCGGGCGCCGAGAAGAAGCGGCTGGGCTGCGCGGCCTGACGCCGAGGCATGCCTGATGCCCATGGGAATAGCCAAGCCACACCTCTGAGCGACGCGGAGTTCGCGGCGCGGCTCGATCGGTCGGGTCCGTTCGAGCGAGCGCCGCGCTTGGCGATTGCGGTGTCGGGCGGCGCCGACAGCCTGGCGCTCGCGCTGCTGAGCGACGCGTGGGCTCGGCATCGTGGCGGTCGCATCACGGCGCTGACCGTGGACCACCGGCTGAGGCCGGAGTCCGCCGTCGAGGCGCAGCAGGTCGGCGCATGGCTCGCGGCGCGCGGCATCGCCCATGAGACACTGGTCTGGGAAGGGCCGTATCCATCGAGCGATATCCAGGCGGCGGCGCGCGCCGCGCGGTATCGGCTCCTCGAGGGCTGGTGCGCCGAGCATGGCATCCTGCATCTCCTCACGGCGCATCACCGGGAGGATCGAGCGGAGACATTTTGGCAGCGGCTCGCGCGGGGGAGTGGGCTCGACGGCCTCGCCGGGATCGCCGCGGTGGCGGAGCGCCCCGATTGCCGCGTGCTGCGCCCGCTCCTCGACGTGCCGCCAGAGCGATTGCGGGCGCGGTTGCGCCTCGAGGGTCAGCCGTGGATCGAGGATCCCAGCAACCGTAACGCCAATTTCGCGCGCGTGCGCGTGCGCGAGGCCAGGACGGCGCTGGCGGCCGAGGGCCTGAGCGCGGAGCGCGTCGAGGAGACGCTGCGCCATCTCGGCCGCGCCCGGCAGGCACTCGAGGCGGCAACGGCTGGCCTCCTCGCGCGCGCCGTGACCGTGCACCCCGCAGGCTTCGCTTGGCTCGATGCGGAAGCCCTCGGACGGGCCGAGCCGGAACTCGCATTGCGCGCGCTTGCGGCGGTGCTCGCGACCATCGGGGGCGCAGACTATCCGCCGCGTCTGGAGCGGATCGAGCGGCTCTACGATGCGCTGCGCCGGAACGATCTTGGGCGAGGCCGCACCCTCGGTGGCTGCCAGCTCGTTGCGCAGGGTGCATCGGTTCTGGTGTGGCGTGAGCTCGCCGAGGTCGAAGGACCCATTGCGCTGTCGCCGGGCAAAACCCTCGTGTGGGATGGCCGGTTCCGGGTCGAGGCCGCGATGTCCTGTCCCGAGGGCGTCACGGTGGGCCCGCTCGGGAAGGACCGTGGCTCGCTTTCGCCGGACGCGTCGAGGCGCCTCCGAACGCTGCCCGGCGCGGTCCGGGCGAGCCTTCCCGCGCTGCGAGATGCCGAGGGGCTGGCGGGGGTTCCCGCGCTCCAATGGGTCCGCGGATCCGCGCATTTCCTGGGCATTGCGCAAATCACATTCCGGCCATCGCGGGGCCTCAGTCCGGTAGGCTTTACAGTTGTTTAATCCGGGGCGCATCTTATCTTGAGGTGATGGCTCCGGGCGCCCCGGCCTCGCGGTATGGTAGGATGCGGGAGGAACGGCCCGCATGCCTTTGAAAGGCTTCGATCTGTGAACAGCTTTGGTAAGAATCTGGCGCTCTGGATCATCATCGTCCTGCTGGTGATGCTCCTCTTCAACCTGTTCCAGAACACGAAGAGCGGCAGCGGCCAGCAGGAGGAGACCTACAGCGAGTTCCTCAACGACGTGAACCACCACCAGATCACGTCGGTCAAGATCCAGGGCAACACGGTCACGGGCACGCGAACCGGCGGCACCCCGTTCACGACCTATACGCCGAACGCCGATCCCGACCTCATGAAGACGCTGCACGACAACAACGTGCAGATCAAAGTCTCGCCGTCCGAGGAGAACGTGCCGTCGCTCTTCGGCATGCTGATCTCGTGGTTCCCGGGCCTGCTGCTGATCGGCGTCTGGATCTTCTTCATGCGCCAAATGCAAGGTGGCGGCGGGCGCGCCATGGGCTTCGGCAAGAGCCGCGCGCGCCTCCTCACGGAGAAGGTCGGCCGCGTCACCTTCGATGATGTGGCTGGGATCGACGAGGCGAAGGCCGAGCTCGAGGAGATCGTCGAGTACCTGAAGGACCCGCAGAAGTTCCAGCGGCTCGGCGGCAAGATCCCGAAGGGCGTGCTGCTGGTCGGCCCGCCCGGCACCGGCAAGACGCTGCTCGCCCGCGCGATCGCCGGCGAGGCGAACGTGCCGTTCTTCACCATCTCGGGCTCCGACTTCGTCGAGATGTTCGTGGGCGTCGGCGCCAGCCGCGTGCGCGACATGTTCGAGCAGGGCAAGAAGAACGCGCCCTGCATCATCTTCATCGACGAGATCGACGCGGTGGGCCGCCATCGCGGCGCCGGCCTCGGCGGCGGCAACGACGAGCGCGAGCAGACCTTGAACCAGCTGCTGGTCGAGATGGACGGCTTCGAGGCGAACGAGGGCGTGATCCTGATCGCCGCCACCAACCGGCCGGACGTGCTCGACCCCGCGCTGCTGCGCCCCGGCCGCTTCGACCGCCAGGTCGTGGTGCCCAATCCCGACATCGTCGGCCGCGAGAAGATCCTCAAGGTGCACATGCGGAAGGTGCCGCTGGCCTCCGACGTGGACCCGCGCACCATCGCGCGCGGCACGCCGGGCTTCTCCGGCGCCGATCTCGCGAACCTCGTCAACGAGGCGGCGCTGATGGCGGCGCGCAAGGGCAAGCGCTCGGTCTCCATGGCGGAGTTCGAGCAGGCCAAGGACAAGGTCATGATGGGTGCCGAGCGGCGCTCCATGGTGATGACCGAGGACGAGAAGAAGCTGACCGCCTATCACGAGGGCGGCCACGCGCTGGTCATGCTCTATGCCGAGGCCCACGAACCCCTGCACAAGGTGACGATCATCCCGCGCGGCCGCGCGCTCGGCATTACCATGTTCCTGCCCGAGCGCGACAAGTACAGCCAGTCGAAGCTGGAGCTGGGCGCGATGATGGCGAGCCTCTTCGGCGGCCGCGTCGCCGAGGAGCTGATCTTCGGTGCCGAGAAAGTCACCACCGGCGCTTCCGACGACATTCGCCGCGCCACCGGCCTCGCTCGCCGGATGGTTACGGAGTTCGGCTTCTCCGACAAGCTCGGCCCCTTGCGCTACAGCGAAAACGAGGAGGAGGTCTTCCTCGGCCATTCCGTGACTCAGCGCAAGAACGTGTCGGACGCGACGGCGAAGCTGATCGACGAGGAGATCCGCCGTGTGGTCGAGGAAGGCGAGCGCAAGGCCCGCGAGATTCTGACCGCGCACATGGATGAGCTGCACGCGATCGCCAAGGGGCTGCTCGAGTTCGAGACGCTCTCGGCGGACGAGATCAAGCGCATCATCCGTGGCGAGAAAATCGTGCGCGACACCGGCGGCCCCGCCGAGGATCCGCAGCGGCAGACCGCGCCGCGTCCACGCTCGTCGGTACCGCCCACCGGCAAGGCCGCTGGCGGCTTCGAGCCCGAGCCGCAGCCCGGCGGCTGAGAGTCTTCCGCGCACCCACCCCTCACCCCGGCCGTCGATCCGCTTCGCGGCTCGACCCTGCAAGGGGAGAGGGAGAAGAAATGCAGCCGAAGCGTCGAGAATTCCCCTCTCCCCTTGCGGGAGAGGGAGGGGCCCGCTGCG
>DATEGF010000016.1:0-22296 GCA_035280245.1 Allostellaceae bacterium | reverse complement strand
CCCGACGCCGCCCGCGCCGAAGCCGCCGTCGAAGCGGTGGAGCGCGCGGTCGCGGCGAAGGCGGCGGCGTAGTTCGAGACAGTCGGAGCGAACCCCCTCACCCCGACCCTCTCCCCGGAGGGGAGAGGGAGCAAATTCACGCTGTCATGCTTCTCCCTCGCCCCAACGGGGAGAGGGTCGGGGTGAGGGGGACTTCTAGGACCTAAGCCATCGCCTTCTTCAGACCCTCGTCGAGCTTGTCGAGGAATTGGCGCGTGGTCATCGAGGGCTCGTTGGGGCCGATCAGGAGGGCGAGGTCCTTGGTCATGGAGCCGGCCTCGACGGTGTCGACGCAGACCTTCTCGAGGGTGGTGGCGAAGCGTTTGACGTCGGGTGTGTTGTCGAAGGTGCCGCGGTACTGGAGGCCGCGCGTCCACGCGAAGATCGAGGCGATCGGATTGGTCGAGGTCTCCTTGCCCTGCTGGTGCAGGCGATAGTGGCGCGTCACCGTGCCGTGCGCCGCCTCGGCCTCGACCGTGCGCCCATCGGGTGAGAGCAGAACCGAGGTCATGAGGCCCAGCGAGCCGAAGCCCTGGGCCACCACGTCCGACTGCACGTCGCCGTCGTAATTTTTGCAGGCCCAAACGAAGTTGCCGTTCCACTTGAGCGCGGCCGCGACCATGTCGTCGATCAGGCGATGCTCGTAGGTGAGCTTCTTCGCCTTGAACTTGTCGGCGAATTCGCTGTCGAACACCTGCTGGAACAGGTCCTTGAAGCGGCCGTCATAGACCTTGAGGATGGTGTTCTTGGTCGAGAGATAGACCGGCCAGCCGCGCTGCAGCCCGTAATTGAAGGAGGCGCGTGCGAAGCCTTTGATGGACTCATCGAGGTTGTACATCCCCATGGCGATGCCGGCCTCGGGAAAGTCGAACATCTCGTACGACACGGGCTTGCCGCCGTCCTTGGGCGTGAAGGTCAGCGTCACCTTGCCCGGGCCCGGCACCTTGAAGTCGGTCGCGCGGTACTGGTCGCCGTAGGCGTGGCGGCCGATCACGATCGGCGCGGTCCATCCGGGCACCAGCCGCGGCACGTTCTTGCAGACGATGGGCTCGCGGAAGATGGTGCCGCCGAGGATGTTGCGGATCGTGCCGTTGGGCGAGCGGTACATCTTCTTGAGGTTGAATTCTTTGACCCGCGCCTCGTCGGGCGTGATGGTCGCGCATTTGACGCCGACGCCGAATTGCTTGATCGCGTTCGCGGCGTCGACGGTGATCTGGTCATCCGTCTCGTCGCGCCTCTCCATGCCGAGGTCGTAGTAGCGCAGGTCGATGTCGAGATAGGGCAGGATCAACTTTTCCTTGATGAAGGCCCAGATGATCCTGGTCATCTCGTCGCCATCGAGCTCGACCACGGGGGTCGCGACCTTGATTTTCGCCATGTCTTGCAATCCTTGAACCACGCGAGGGGAGGGCCGCCGATTGCGCGGCGGCGCGACAATATCACGGGCTCTCGGGGGTGCAAGCCTGAGCGCGCTCCGTCTTAAGCGCGCTCGGGCCGCGGCGGCACCTGCGGCGGCGCCGCCGATTTGAGGACGGCAATCAGCTCCTCGGGGCCGGGCACGACCTGGGCCGCATTCCGCATCCGCTCCGGCGCAAATCCCGCACCGATTGCGTGGTCGAGCAACGCAAGGAGCGGCTTCCAGTAGCCGTCCACATCGACGATGACGATCGGCTTATCGTGAAGGCCGAGCTGCTTCCACGTCATGCACTCGAAGGCCTCATCGAGAGTGCCAAAGCCGCCGGGCAGGATCGTGAAGGCGTCCGAGCGCTCGAACATGCGTTGCTTCCGCTCGTGCATGGAGCCCACGACGATGAGCTCGTGCAGGCTCTTGTGGGTAAGCTCGCGGCTGTGCAGGAAATCCGGGATGATGCCGACGACGCGGCCGCCCGCGGAGAGCGCGGCGTCCGCGGCCAGGCCCATGAGCCCGACATGGCCGCCGCCGTAGACCAGCTCCATCCCGGCTTCCGCAAGCAAGTGTCCGGTGCGCCGCGCCGCCTCGCGGTAGGACTCCGCGACACGGTCCGCAGAGCCGCAATAGACGCACACCCGCTGGATGCCGGTCATGCTTGGACACCTGGCTGCGATGGGAGAGCCTCCGATCTTAACTAAAATCGCGCGCTCTGCCCATGGTGCCCGGCGTTGCGCGGTGCGGGGAACCGGTGTAACACGCAGCAACTGAGGCAATGTCACGAGGCCGGATGAAGCCGGGTGCCGTCGTCGGCCTGTTGGGAGTGCTCGGAGCCGTCGTGATCGGCGCCGCCGCGCTCTATTTGTGGCCGACGGGCGGTCCTGCAACCGCGCCGGCGCCTCAGTCCGCACCCAAGGTTGCGACGCAGGCGACGGCGCCTGCCGCACCGGCCGCGCCCGCAGCGCAGGCTCCGGGCGGACCCGATTTCGACGTCGTGCGCGTGCGCCCCGATGGCCAGACGGTGATCGCGGGCCGCGCCGCGCCGGGCACCAGCGTAACGGTGCTCGACGGCACGACTGTGGTCGCGACCGTCACGGCGGACGCTCACGGCGAATGGGTGGCGCTGCCGGACAAGGCGCTCGCGCCCGGCAGCCATGAGCTCAGCCTGACGCAGCAATCGAAGGACGGTGCTTCCGACCAGAAATCCGCCAATGTCGTGGTGGTCTCGGTGCCGGAGCCGAAACAGTCGACGTCCGGTGCCGCCCCGCAGGCGCTCGCGGTGCTGATGCCGCGGCAAGGCGAGGGTGCCGCCAAGACGCTGCAGGCGCCGACGGGTCCGTCGACCGCGGTGCCAGCGGTCACGGGAGGCTCAGGTGCCGCGCCGCAGATCGGCGCCGTGCAGTACGACGGAGCCGGCCATGTGAGCGTGAGCGGCCACACCGCGCCTGACGAGCGCGTGCTGCTCTATATCGAGAGCAAGCCGGTGGGCGACACGCACGCCGACGCGCACGGCGACTGGTCGGTGAAGCTGGGCGAGACCGTGGCGGCCGGCAACTATGCCCTACGGGTCGATTCGATCGGCAAGGACGACAAGGTGCGGTCGCGCGCGCAGCTGCAGTTCCGCCGGGTCGACGTGCCAAAGGAGCTCGCCGGCAATCAATTCCTGGTCGTGCAACCCGGCGATACGCTCTGGCACATCGCGCGCCGGACCTACGGCGAGGGCCTCTTGTTCACGGACATCTATCACGCCAACCGGAGCGTGATCGTCGATCCCAATCTGATCTATCCGGGGCAGGTGGTGGCGTTGCCGCCGGGCTGACCGAGGCTTCGGGTCAGTCCTGGTCCGCGAGCGCGTCGAGCAAGACCTCGAGATAAGGGCGCGCGCGAAGAAGCACGGTGACGGCACCGGCGATCACCGCGACGGGCGTCAGGGGCTTGGTGAGCGAGATCCCGCCCTTCATCACGATCTGCTGGTCCGCTGTCACGTGCCAGTCGAGGCCCGAGCGCCGTTGCGCGGCGGCAACGACGGTCTGCACGGCTTGGCGCCGCGCGGGCCCTGCCGCGGTGTAGGGAAGGGCGCCGAAATCGCCGGTCAAGGTCAGGACGGGGTGCCCGTTCTCGCGCGTCGCGGTGCACGCGAACGGCACGTCGCGATAGGCGAAGCGGAACGCGACCGGGCGCGCGCCGCCGAGACCGAGAACCTCGGCGCGATCGAGCTCGATCGGCTGCTCGAAGCCGCCGAGGGTGGCAATGATGCTCGCTTCCTTCGGCTTGCTTTCGGCGAGGGCTGGCATGGACGCGCGGTTTCCCGTGGACACCGGGCCGGAGAATGCGCCTTCCGCTCTAAGGAATCGTTAAGCGAAATATTCCGCCAGTACTATCGGTACCAATGCTCTAAGGAATTATGTTTTCGAGCATCTCTCCCGGCACGGCCCGGTTGAGCCGGCAGAGGTAGAATTGCCAGAGCAGACAAGCCGCGACCGAGCGCCAGGGGCGCCACGCTTCGGCCAGGACCCGCAACTCCCTGCTGTCAGGCCGCTCGGGCAGGCCTTTCAGCCACTGCACCGCGATCTGTAGCGCCAAGTCTCCGGCGGGCCAGATGTCGGACCGGCCGAGCGCAAAGAGCAGGAACACCTCGGCGCTCCAATGCCCGAAGCCGCGAAGCTCCATGATTGCCTTGAGCGCATCGTCGTCGCCGAGCCGCGAGAGACGCGTGGGCGAGAAGCGCCGTTCCAGGATCGCGGATGCGAGGCCTCGCGCGTAGCCGATCTTCTGCCGCGTGAAGCCGCAGTTCATCAGCGCCGCCTCGTCGAGCGCGAGGAAGCGCAACGGCGTCAGCGGCCGGCACCGTTGCTTCAATCGCTTCCAGAGCTTGGCCGCGATATCGAGCGAGAGCTGCTGCTCGAGGATGATGTGCAACAACGTACCGAAGCTCGCGGGCCGGCGCGGGAAGCGCGGCAGCCCGTAGGTCGCGAGGATACGCGCGAAGTCGGGATCGAGCCGCGCAAGCGCGCGGGCACCCGCTTCGAGTCCGTCAGGCGCGAGCTTACGCGAGCGCGCCGGTGCCGAGCGCTGGGTTTGCAGGGCTTGATCCATGGCCAAGGTCGAGCATCCCCTGCTATGGTGTCCGCGACAAGATCAACCAGGGACGGGGAGGCATGCCGAGACAGCGCCGTCGCGTCCGCCGATGGGTGCGGCTGATGTTGCTGTGGCTTGCGTTGGTGGTCGCCGTCGCGGCGCTCGCCGCGCGGTTCTATTTCGGCCGAGAGGCCGAGGATCAACTGCGCGCCGGCGAGCCCGTGGACTTCGCGCATCTCGACCTGCCATCGCGCGACAATGTCTATCTCATGTGTCCCGCCGACCCGCTCATCTGCAATGTCAAAGCGGACGAGGCGAGCCCGGTTTTTCCGGTCGATCCCGCGCGCTTGCGCGAGCGATGGATGGAGATGGCCGCGTCGGAGCCGCGCGTGCGCCTGATCAGCGCGGAGAAGGACCGCCAGCACCTCGTCTACATCCAGCATTCCTTCTTTTTCCGCTTCCCCGACATCATCACCGTGGAGTTCCTGCCGACCGGCAATGGCCGCTCCACCCTCGCGCTGCTGAGCCGCTCGCGCTATGGCAAGAGCGATTTCGGTGTCAACGCCGCACGCGCCGGCGCCTGGATCGCCAAGCTGAAAGCGCTGACGGACACTGGCGGCAATCCATAGCGCGCTACGAGAGGACCTTGCCCGCGAAGATGGGGCGGCCCTCGGGATCCTCGATCTCGACGACCCAAAGGTCGGGGTCGCGCGCGACTTGGCGAGCGATATAGGTATCGGCGGCGGCTTCCTCGACCGGCGCGTCGCCGGTGCCGCGGAACCAGCCGAGCTCGCCCGAGGGGCTGCGGGTCTGCGCCAGCACGGTGAAGCCGCCGTCGCGGCGGTTGAGCTTGATCAGGATGGCGCCCGCTTCATCGTCGCCACGCCGGGCGATTGCAATCGGGATCGATTGCTGCGTGCAGAGGCGCACCGCCGCCTGCACGAGGATCCGCGTCTTGAGCCGCGCCTCACGCATGCGCAGTGCCGGTGGACGGCGTCACTGTGGCGGGTAGTTGAGCTCGATCACGACGTTGTTGGGGTCGGTGACGAAGAGCTGCCAGACCCGCGCCCCCGGCACCTTCTGCTCGCGGTAGGAAATGCCGAGCTTCTGGAAATGCCTCTTCATGCCCTCGAAATCGCCGGCGGTGAAGGCGACGTGGTCGAAGTTGCCGGTGTCCTTGGGGCCATCGGTGCGCGCCCGATGACCGCCGGTCAGATGCACCACCGGCATGTCGCCGCAATAGAGCCAGTAGCCCGGGAAATCGAAATTGGGCCGCGGCCCCACCTTGAAGCCGAGCACGGTCTCGTAGAACGACTTCGTCTTCTCGAGGTCCGTCGTTTGGACATTGAAGTGGTTCAGTTCCTGGACAGCCATGGTGGACTCCTTTGTCTTCCGCGGGCCGCGAGCCGCGACACCAACCCTCGCGGCCTGCGTAAAAGGCTTATTCCGCGGGCCACGAGCCGCCACACCAACCCTCGTGGCCCGCGTAGGGTAGTGAACTCAGTAGGACTTCGGCAAGCCCAGCACCCGCTCGGCGATGTAGCAGAGGGCGAGCTGTGGGCTCACCGGCGCGATGCGCGCTATCTGGGCTTCTCTCAGGTAGCGCTCGACGTGGTATTCGCTGGCATAGCCGTAGCCGCCGTGGGTCAAGATCGCCTGCTCGCAGGCTCGGAAGGCCGCCTCGGCCGCGAAATACTTCGCGGCATTGGCCTCGGCGCCGCAGGCCTCGCCGGCGTCGTAGAGGCGGGCGGCCTCCTGCACCAGGAGCTCCGCCGCCCTGAGCTCGGCCCAGCTCTGCGCGAGTGGCAGCTGCACGCCCTGGTTCTGGCCGATCTGCCGGCCGAACACCACGCGCTCGCGCGCGTATAGCGCCGCGCGCTTCACCGCAGCGAAGCCCAACCCGACGGCTTCCGCGGCGATCAGGATGCGCTCGGGGTTCATGCCGTGGAGAATGTGCTGGAAGCCCTTGCCTTCTTCGCCGATGAGATCGGCGCGAGGCACTCTGAGGCCGTCGATGAACAGCAGGTTGGAGTCGACGGCCTTGCGGCCCATCTTGTCGATCTCGCGCACGTCCACATGGGCGCGGTCGAGATCGGTATAGAACAGGCTCAAGCCATCGGTGGGCTTGGGACCATGCTCGATCGGCGCGGTGCGGGCGAGCAACAGCATCTTGTTTGCGACCTGAGCGGTCGAGATCCAGACCTTGCGGCCCGACACCACGTAATGCTCGCCCTCTCGTAGGGCCTTGGTCTTGATGTGCGCGGTGTCGAGGCCCGCGTCCGGCTCGGTGACGGCGAAGCACGCCTTCTCCTCGCCGCGGATCAGCGGGGGCAGGAAGCGCTGCTTCTGCTCGGGCGTGCCGAACACCACGACGGGATTGAGCCCGAAGATGTTGATGTGGATCGCGGAGGCGCCGCTGAAGCCGGCGCCCGATTCCGCCACCGCCTGCATCATCGCCGCGGCCTCGGCGATGCCGAGCCCGCTCCCGCCATAGGCCTCCGGCATCGCGATGCCGAGCCAGCCGCCGTCCGCGATCGCGCGGTAGAAGTCCTCGGGAAAACCGCCGTCGCGGTCGCGGACGAGCCAGTAGGAGTCGCCGAAGTCCACGCAGAGGCGCTCGATCCCCTCGCGAATGCGCTGGCGCTCGTCGATCGGGGCCGTGGACATGGGCGTCAGCGCCCGGTGAAGCGCGCAGGCCGCTTCTCGAGAAAAGCGGCGACGCCTTCGCGATAGTCCTCGCCGAGCCCGGCCTCGCGCTGCAGATCGCGCTCGAGGTCGAGTTGCGCGCCGAGATCGTTGGCGCCGGACCGGTTGAGCGCACGCTTGGTGAGGCCGAGGGCCCGCGTTGGCCCTTGGGCGAGGCGCAACGCGAGCGCGCGCGCCTCGCTCACGAGCACGTCGTCCGCGACCACTTTCCAGATCAGGCCCCATTCGGCCGCGCGCTCGGCCGGCACCGCCTCGCCGGTGAGCGCCATCGCCATCGCACGCGCGGAGCCCACGAGCCGCGGCAGGAACCAAGTATTGCCGGCGTCGGGCACGAGGCCGATCCGGCTGAAGGCCTCGATGAAGCTCGCGGAGCGGCTGGCGATCGCGATGTCGCAGGCGAGCGCGAGGCCGGCGCCGGCGCCCGCGGCGACGCCATTGACGGCAGCGACGATGGGCTTCTCGAGACCGCGCAGGCGCCGGATCAGCGGATTGTAGTAACGCTCGAGACCCTGACCAAGGTCGGGCCGCGCTCCACCGGCGAGCGGCTTGCGCTCGCTCAGGTCTTGTCCCGCGCAAAAGCCGCGGCCGGCGCCCGTGATCAGCACGGTCCGTACCGCGGCGTCTCCCGCGGCGTGGTCGAGAGCGGCGGCCAGAGCCTCGTGCAGCGCCGCCGTGAAGGCATTGAGCCGCTCGGGACGGTTCAACGTGAGGGTCGCGATCCCGTCGGCGACGTCAATCAGCAGTGGGGTGCCTGTCATGCGGCGGGGATCGCGGGCGCGGTTTCGGTTGGTGTCGGTGGACGCGGCCACGCTAGGGGCGGCCTCGGGTTCTTGTCAACGCGCGGGAACCCGCACCTTTTCAAGGAGATGGCGCCGGTTCATAAGTGTTAACGCATTCTTAATCATGCGTGGTCGAGCATAAGCGCAGCATCGACCCAGGTCGGGGGTTCGCGTGCCTACGCCAGTGCTGCCGAACGAGGCGGCGCGCCTTGCCGCTCTTCGGCGGTACGCCATCATGGATACACCGCCGGACGAAGCGTTCGACCGCGTAGCGCGCCTTGCCGCGTCCCTGTTCAACGTGCCGATCGCGCTGATCTCCTTCCTCGATTCTGAGCGCGCCTGGTTCAAGTCGCACATCGGCACGGAGATCGCGGAGATCCCGCGCGACATCACGCTCTGCAATCGCACCGTGCTCAGCGACGAGATCAACCTCGTCCCGAATGCACTCGAGGACCCCATCTTCGCCGCTAACCCGCTGGTGATCGGCGAGATTGGCGTCCGTTTCTATGCGGGCGCGCCGCTGATCACGCGCGACGGACACCGGATCGGCGTGCTCTGCGTCGTTGACCGCAAGCCGCGGCGCGAGTTCGGTCCCGAGGACCACGATCGGCTCGCCACGCTCGCGCGCCTGGTCGTGAACGAGCTCGAGCTCAAGCGCGAGCTCGCGATGCGTGCGGCGGTGGAGCACGATCTCGCGCTCGCCAACGAGCTCATGACCGCGGTCGCGGAGGCCACGGGCGTAAAAGCCGCGATGGAGGCGACGCTCGGGATCGTCCGAAAGGCCGTGGGCGCCACGTCCGCGACTTGCTGGCAGCTGGAGGCCCGGAGCGAGAGCCGCCGGCCGCTCGCCGCTCAAACCGATGGCGAGCCATACTGGCCGGGGCCGGATTCGCTGGGCCCTTCGGCATACAGGCTCTCGAATAGCGTGGTGGGCGAGGTGCTCACCACGCGGAATCGCAAAGTCGTGCGGGACCTGGCTGCTCTCGATATAGAGCGCTATCCGCTGATCTCGGTATCGATCCGCCGCGGTCATCGCTGCTTGATCTGTATTCCGATCGAGCAGGACGGCCAGGTGTTCGCGATGAATTTCATGTTTCGGCAGCCGCCGAATGACGTCGATGTCGTGGCGGACCGCATCGAGGCGTTGGTCGGCAAGATGCGGCCGATCCTCCGCCGGAAGATCGCCGAGGAGCAGATCTCTCTGCTCGAGTCGGTGGTCCTCAACGCCAACGACGGCGTGATGATCACACAGATCGACACCGGTACGGCTGCCGCCAAGCCACGGATCATCTACGTGAACCCCGCGTTCACCCGGCTGACCGGATATCCGGCGGACGAGCTGCGTGAGCGCGCGCCAGACCCGTTGTGGGGCGCGCCGGGCGGCGGGCTGGGCGCGGTCGAGCGGCTCGACCGCGCGCTCAGGGACGGCACGCCGGCGGAGCTCGAGATGATCCTTCGGCGCAAGGATGGCGGCAGTTTCTGGGGCGACATCAGCGTCGTGCCGATCCACAGCTCCGCCGGCGACCCCCTGCGGTGCATCGCGATCCTGCGCGACGCCGCGCAGCGTCGACGCCTGCAGGAGACGCTCGTCGAACGCGAGCGGATGTTCCGGCTGCTGTTCGAGTCAAATCCGATCCCGATGTGGGTGCGCGACATCGATACCCGCGAGTGCCTGGAGGTGAATCGGGCGGCGATCGACCGCTATGGCTACAGCCGAGATCAGTTCCTGGCGCTGCCGCTCATGGATTTGCTGCCCGACTTCCGCGAGCTCGGCTACAACGATTCCAAGACGGCGCGCATGCTCGGCAGCTTCCCCGGCCGGCGCCACCGCAAGGCCGATGGCTCGATCATCCTGGTGGACGTGGTGTCGGAGTTCATCGAGTTCGGTGGGCGCCGGGCGTCGCTGGTCACGGCGATCGACGTAACGGATCAACGCCGGGCCGCGCAGGAGATCCTGCGCGCCAAGGAGGCGGCGGAGGCCGCGAGCCAGGCGAAGTCCGAGCTGCTCGCCAACATGAGCCACGAGCTGCGCACGCCGCTCAACGCCATCATCGGTTTCTCGGAGATCATGCAAACGGGACTGTTCGGCCCCTTGGGCTCGCAGAAGTACGACGCCTATGTGCTCGATATCCGCGACAGCGCCAGCCATCTGCTCCAGGTGATCACCGACATCCTCGACGTCGCCAAGATCGAGGCCAATTCCTTCCGGCTGGACGAGACCACGTTCGATCCCACGGCCGTCATCTCGTCGGCGATCCGGCTGATGAAGCCGCGCGCCGACGCGGCATTGGTGCGGATCGACTTCGATAATCCCGCGCGCGGCGTCCGCATCAGCGCCGACGAGATCGCGCTGAAGCGCGTGGTGCTCAACCTGCTCTCGAACGCGGTCAAGTTCTCCGGGCCGGGATCGACCGTGACCGTGCACAGCGAGGTGCTCGCCGACCGCAGGCTCCGGATCGCGGTCGAGGATCACGGCATCGGCATGGCGCCGGACGAGGTGCCGCTCGCGCTGACGCCGTTCCGCCAGATCAACAGCGGGCTCCAGCGCCGCTACGAGGGCACCGGGCTTGGACTACCAATCGCCAAGCAGCTCGTCGAGCTGCACGGAGGCGAGCTCATCATCGAGAGCGCGCCGGGCGTCGGCACGACAGTGAGCGTTGTGCTCACGGAAAGCCGCGTCGTGCCGGCGGAGCAGGTGTCTCCGGTCACATCCGACTGATCGCGGGGAGCGCAAATCCGGCGCGGAGGGCGGCGGGTTGGCCGCGACCTCGATAGGGCGCTGGTCGTCCAGAGCAGCGTATCCCTCGAGGCCGGGCCGGCCCCGGCCACCTCCGCAGCCGGATAGCATGACAAGCCTACGCCACGCCGGCCTGATCGGCGATGACGGTCACGGAGCATTTCGCTCGAATTTCCGAGGAATTCGTCGAGGCGGATCAGTCCGCCGAAAGATGCTCGGGTTGCTGGCGCAGGGCGCTTCCGGCCGGTGTCGTGCGCAGCGGTTGCTCTCGCAGCACGCTGGCGATCGCCAGGGCGAGCAGGTTGAGCACTGCCGCGATGGCAAAGACCACGTGGAACGCGCTGCCGAGGGCGGGGAGCAGCGTGGCCTTGAGGGCGGGGGAGAGGCTCGTGAAAGCCTCGGCTCCCCCTTGCAGCAGCCCAATGGCGTTCTCGGGAACCGTCGTACCACCGCTGCTGGCGAGTTTCCGCGTCAGCGCGATGATCAGCACCGACCACAGCACCGCCGCGCCGAAGGAGCCGCCCATGGACCGGAAGAAGTTCACGGCCGAGGTGGCGGCGCCGATGTCGCGGGGATCCGCTGCGTTCTGGATCGCCACCAGCATGACCGGAAAGCTCGCGCCGACGCCCACGCCGAACAGCGCGAGCGCGAGGCTGATGAGCGTCGCCGGCGCGTCCGTAGGCATGAGCGCAAGCAGAATGAGTGCCAGTGTCGCGAGAGAGAGCCCCACCAGTGGCTGCAGCTTGTAGCGGCCCCTGTGCCGCATGATCTGACCCGACGAGAACGCCCCGATCACGCTGGCGCCGGTGAGTGGCGCCATGAGCAGGCCGGAGCGCCCGGCGCTCATGCCGGCGGCGAGCTGCAGGTAGATCGGCAGCAGCATCATGGTGCCGAACGTGACCATGGACACGACGCTGGCGCAGCCATTGGCCGCGCGGAAGATGTCGTTGCGGAAGAGGCGGGGCGGCAGGATCGGCTCCGAGGCACGCAGCTCCTGCAGCGCGAAGATCGACAGCAGCACGACGCCGGCCGCGGAAAGCCCGAGGATCTCCGGCGAGAGCCACGGGAATTGCGAGCCGCCCCACGTCGCCACCAGCAGCAGCGCGGTCACGCCGAGCGTCAACAGGACCGCGCCCAGATAGTCGATGGAGCGCCGCTCGTAATGCTGCGGCAGGTGGCGGAGTGCCAACCAGCACAGCAGCAGCGCTCCCGCACCGACCGGCAGGTTGATCCAGAACACCCAGCGCCAGCTCAGGTGATCCACGAAAAAGCCGCCGAGCATCGGGCCCCCGATGCTCGCGGTCGCCCAGACGCCGCCCATATAGGCTTGATAGCGGCCACGCTCACGCGGCGAGACGTGGTCGGCGATGACGGTCTGTGCGAGGGTGATCAAGCCGCCCCCGCCGAGCCCCTGGAGCCCGCGCGCACCGATCAGCTGCGGCATGGTCTGGGCAAGCGCCGCCAGCGCGGACCCGACCAGAAAGATCGCGATGGCGGTGAAGAGCAGGGGACGCCGGCCATAGAGGTCGCTGAGCTTGCCGTAGATCGGTGTCGAGACCGTCGCGGTAAGGAGATAGATCGAGACGACCCACGAGAGATGCTCGACCCCGCCGAGCTCCGCCGCCATGGTGGGTAGCGCCGTGGTAATGATGGTCTGATCCAGCGCCGCCAGGAACATGCCCAGCATGACGCCGCTGAGGATGCGCAGGATCTCGCGATGACTGGCGGCCACGACCGGCTCCGGAGATTGAGGCGTCTACGAGCGGCCGTAGACGGGCACTACCGCGCTCCGCGTTACGCGGTTCCCCGGGCTCGCGAGGAACAGGATCGTCGCCGCGACCTCCTCCACCGTCGGCCAGAGCTCGTGTTTCGCCTTGGGCATGGCGGCGCGGTTGGCGGGCGTGTCGAGGATCGAGGGCGCCACCGCGTTGACGAGGATGCCGTCCTTGGCGAGCTCCTCGCCGAGCGCTTGCGTGAGCGCCGCGACCGCGGCCTTGCTCGCGGCATAGGCGCTCATGCCGGCGCCGGTGCGCGGCTCGAGCGCCGGCCGGGCGGCCACGTTGACGATGCGCCCACCAGAGCCCGCGCGCATGGCGATGACCGCCGCGCGGCAGCACAGATAGCAACTGACGAGATTCATCTCGATCTGATGCAGCAGGGCGGCACGGTCGGTCTCGGCGATGCCGCCCATGGCGAAGCCGCCCGCGAGATGGATCGAGGACCAGAGCGCCGGCACCGCGCCGTAGAGCCGCCCGACCTCGGCCTCGCTCGCGAGATCGAGTGGACCGCTCAGGTGGACGCGGGCGTCGCTCCGAAATGGAAACCGCTCGGCCTCGGCGGCGTGGAGATAGGGCACGTGGACCTCGGCGCCGCCGCGCAGCAGGCCCTCGACCACGGCGAGGCCCAGCGCACCAGTGCCGCCGGTCACCACCACATGACGATTTTGATAATCCATGGCGTCAGTATTTACTCAGCCGCGGTCGGCACGACCTCGCGAACCCGGTGCGGGACAGCGGGTGACGGTTGCAGGAGCTCCTCGCCGGTGGGCTTGCCGTTGAAGTCCAGCCAGCGGTGCTGCTCGTAGTCATAGAGCTTGCAGCGCCTGAGCGTGTCCCAAAAGAGACCGAAGGTAAACCGTCGGCTCACGTGATGGGGCGAGAGGCGATTCAAGATGAGCTGCGCCTCGTGCATGCGATAACAGGGGATCGCGGGCTGCACGTGATGCACGGCGTGGTCGTAGACGTGGTGCATGTAGCGCGAGAACCACGATGGAAACGCCAGGTGCAGCGTCAGCGCCTCCACCGGGATTGGACGCCGCTCGGCCTCGGACTTGATCCAGGGGATTCCGGGATCCGTGTGCTGGAAGTAGAGCGAGCCGCTCATCAGCTCCATCCAGACATAAAACGGCACCGCGAAGCCCAGGACGACGGCGGTGACGCTGCCAGTCCCCGCGTAGAGCGGCGCCGCGGCGAGCAGCCCGACAAAGGCCGCGAGATAGACCATGAGCAGCGCGAAGTGGCGCCAGGCCGAGGCGCGGAATTTCGTCGGCACGCCCGCGCGCGGCAACAGCTTCACCTGCCACCAGCGCTCGACGATGTAGTAGAGGCCGAAGCCGAGCCCAAGCGGATTGCGATGGAGCCGCTTCAGCGCGCGGCGCCAGCGTGGCAGCGCGTCGTACTCCGCCTTCGACAGCGGCGTATAGGTGTCGACCAGCTCCCCATTCGTGTAGGGGTGATGGCGCTTGTGATGCTCGTAGATCCAGAGCGCCCAATTGGTGAGGCCTGGCGCGAAGACGATGACGCCGAGGACGCGGTTGAGGGCGGCATTCGGCGTCAAGCTTCCGTGCGCGGCATCGTGGCCGAGGGTCGCGAGATTGGCGATCTTGAGGCCGGCGAAGACCGAGCAGAGGATCTTCGCCCAGAGCGGCGTGAGCCACAGCACGCCGGCGATCGCCGCCGCATATTGCGCGAGATCGGCGAGGGCCAGCGCCGTCCCCCAGAAGAGCGACGGCCGCATGAATTCCGCCAACGCCTGCTGAATGTCCGCCCGCGGGACCGCTGCTTCGCCCACTGTCATTACTCCCCGGAGAGTCTTTTTCCACTCAAGCAGTTAAGGGAAGCCTCTCCTACAATGGTTAATATACCGTTTTCACGGAATCCATGCAAAGTCAGCGCCCCAATAAGGATGCTTTTGGGCCATGCGCGCCAGCCGCATCATGCCGGTGCGTTGGGGATTAGGGGCCCAAGCTCATGATGGTTGATTGGGCACGGCTTGCGCTCGGTGCCGAGGTCGGCCTCGGCATCGGTGCGCTGATTCTGGTGGTGTGGGTTGCCACGCACTGGCTGCTGCGCGGCCGGCCGGGCGGCATCTCCTGGGTGCAGGTCGCGATCGCGCTGGCGATCGTCACCGCATCGACTGGTGCCTACGCAGTGTTCAGCTATCACCATCAGCCGGAGTCAAAGACGGCCGCGGCCGAGCCGGCCACGGCCCCATCCTCCGCGGTGCCGTCGCCCGATGGAGCCGCCCCCTCCACCGAACAGGCTCTCGCAATGCCACCGGCGCGGCCTGCCCATGCCCAGGTCGACGCCGGCGGCATCGTCCTGAAGTTCGACCCGCCCGATGGGTATTGCCTCTACCCCACCGATCTCATGTCGGTGGTGTTGGCGGTGCACAAGCGGACCAATCGAGACAACGTCGTACACACGGCCTTCGGCGATTGCGACCAGCTGAAGAGTCACGGCGACACTGGCGCGCGCATCCGCGATTTCGGCCTTGTGATGACGCCGGTTACCATGGTGGGCAAGCCGGTCACCCGCGCGAGCCTCGACGATTTCGCCCGTTCGGCCGTCGATCCCGCGCAGGTCAAGGAAAGCGTGGGGCAGCGCCTCCACGAGGCGGTGGCGCGCCTCGACATGCAGTCCTTCTCATCCGTGGGCGTGCTCGACCGCGACGACAGTTCGATCTATCTGGGCTTCCTCTCGAAACTCCAGTCGGGCGACGAGACCTTCACCCAGGCCTGCGTCATGGCGCTGACGGCGGTGCACGGCCGCCTCGTCTCGCTCTACCTCTACAGCGACTACACCAAGAACCCCCGCAACACGCTCCAGGCGCTCCTCATCAAGACGAAGGCCAGCGTCGGTGCCTTCGCGGGCTTGAACAAGTAGGGGCCACCGGGTCCCGCGCAAAGCCCTTCATCCCGCCGTCTTCTCTCGCTAAGGTTCCCGGCGACGCGGATTTTTCGGGGAGTGCGACGCAATGGCCGAGCTGGTGTTGAAGGGCGGGCGGGTGATCGATCCCAGCCAGAATCTGGATGGGATCGCCGATGTGGTGTTCGCGGACGGGAAGTTGAAGGCGGTGGGACGCGACGCGGCGCACGGCCGCGACGCCGAGATCCGCGACGCCAAGGGGCTGATCGTGACGCCCGGCCTCATCGACTTGCACACCCACGTCTATTGGGGCGGCACCTCCGTCGGCGTCGACGCGACGGCGCTCGCACGCCGCAGTGGCACGACGACGTTCGTCGATGCCGGCACCGCGGGACCCGCCAACTTCCTGGGTTTCCGCAAGCACGTGATCGAGCCGTCGCCGGTGCGGATCCTGCCTTATCTCAATGTCTCCTTCGCGGGCATCTATGCCTTCAGCCCCACCGTGATGGTCGGCGAGTGCGCGGACCTTCGCCTGCTCGACCTCCGCGAGTGCCGCAAGGTCGCGGAGGCGAACCGCGACATCGTGGTCGGGATCAAGGTGCGCGTCGGCAACAAGGCCGGCGGCAATTCCGGCATCGCGCCGCTCGACATGGCGCTCGAGGTCGCGGAGGCACTCGGACTTCCCGTCATGTGTCATCTCGATTTCCCGCCGCCGAGCCGGCTCGAGGTGATGAGCCGGATGCGCAAGGGCGACGTGCTCACGCATTGCTTCCGGCCGTTCCCGAATTCGCCGGCGAAGCCCGAGGGCGGGGTGCGCGAGGAGATCTTGGCGGCGCGCGAGCGGGGGGTCATCTTCGATATCGGCCACGGCGCGGGCTCGTTCGGTTTCGGCACCGCGCGTGCCATGCTCGCGGCGGGTTTCCTCCCCGACGTCATCAGCAGCGACGTGCACACTATGAGCATCGACGGTCCCGCCTTCGACCTCCTGCACACGCTCTCGAAGTTCATGGTCATGGGCGTGCCGCTCCCTCAGGTGATCAAATCCGCGACGTCGGCGGCGGCCGCGGCGATCAGCCGGCCCGACCTCGGCACCTTCAAGCCGGGCTCGGTCGGCGATGCCACTCTGATCTCGATCGAGGAGGGTGAGTTCACCTACCACGACGTGCTGGCCGAGCCGCTCAAAGCCAGCAAGAAGCTCGATGCGAGGGGCGTGGTGCTCGGGGGCAAGTGGTGGCATCCCTGACCATCGAGCGGATCGAGGCGATCCCGCTCAAGATCCCGTTCGAACCCGTGGGCAATCCCACGGGCTGGCGCCGCTCGTGGAATGGTTTGGACACGCTGCTGCTGCGGGTCGAGACCTCGGATGGGCTCGTCGGCTGGGGCGACGCCTTTGCCTATCACTGCCAAGCCGCGGTCAAGGCGGCGGTCGAGCGCATGGTGGCGCCGGTCGCGCTCGGGCGCGATCCCCGTGACATCACCGGCCTCAATCATCAGCTCCAGAAGGCGCTGCATCTCTTCGGGCGGTACGGCATCGGCATCTTCGCGATCGGCGGCCTCGACATCGCGCTCTGGGATTTGGCCGGCAAGCGCGCGGGCAAGCCCTTGGCGGAGCTTCTCGGCGGCCCGGTCCGCACCGAGATCGATGCGTACGCGAGCCTCTTTCACCTGCACGACATCGAGATCGTGGCGGAGCACACGCGCCAAGCGCTGGCGCAGGGGTATCGCTATATCAAGCTGCACGAGACCGAGGAGCCCGAGGTGAAGTCCGCGCGCGAGACAGCGGGCGCCGGCATCCCGATCATGGTCGACACCAATTGTCCCTGGACGCCGGCCGAGGCGCGGGCCAACGCGCTCCGGCTCAAGCCCTACGATCTCCACTGGCTCGAGGAGCCGATCTTTCCGCCGGAGGATTTCCGCTCGCTGGCGGCGCTCCGGCGCGAGACCGGTGTGCCCATCGCGGCTGGCGAGAACGCCTGCACGTCTTTCGAATTCGAGAAGATGTTCGAAGCATGTGCTGTCACCTACGCGCAACCGAGCGTCACCAAGGTCGGCGGCATCACCGAGTTCCGCAAGGTGGCCGTCCTCGCGGAGGCCCACGGCGTCGCGCTCATGCCGCACTCGCCCTATTTCGGTCCAGGCTTCCTCGCAACCCTGCAGCTCGCCGCCGCCGCGCCACAGCCAAGCCTGATCGAGCGCTTTTATCTGAAGATGGAAGCGAGCCTCTATGGCGATGCCATCGACCCCGTGCGCGGCAAGTTCGCGGTGCCGATGGGGGCGGGACTGGGGCGCGAGCCTGATCCAGAAGTGATCAAGGACTATCGTGTCTCCGAGGGGTGAGCTTCGCTCGTGGTCCCCGTCACCTCAATTCCATCGCCGTCGGCGAGGGGGCTGGAGTCTCAATTAGCGGGGGTTACAGATCCCGCACGGATTCCAACCATCCGGTCCGTATTCGGCATCCAGATGTAGCTTCGCTTCCGAGTAGTCGTCAAAAAACGTCTTCGGGTATGCGCTTGAAACCATCGCGCTTACGGCTTCGCACTTTGCGCGGTGCAATTTCTTATTATCGTCGCGGGCATTCAAAATGAAACCCACGCCTTTGGCTTGTAACTGCGCCAGGTCAAGATTGCTCTCAATATCGCGCATGTTCGCCTCCTGTGTAGCCCATTGCGCAGTCTCCCATTCACAACAATACCTATGACATCTTCCAGAGATGACTGGCGTCGTGGTGCGAGCAGCCGCGGGTCAGCTCAATGCAGATTTAAGAGCGAGCGCGGCCTCCTCGGTCGCGGACCTCGCAGCCGCGATGATCTTCCCCATCGTGAGGAAGCCATGCATCTGCTCCTCCATATGGCGATGCTGGACCGGCACGCCAGCCTCGCGGAGCCGCTTTGCATAGGCGTCGCCCTCGGCGTGGAGGGGATCGAAGCCGGCGGTGAGCACGTAGGTGGGCGGCAGGCCGTGCAGATCCTTAGCGCGGAGCGGGGAAGCGCGCCAGTCGCCGTAGTCCGCAGCGTTGCGCAAGTAGTGGTCGCGGAACCAGTTCATGGTGACCACATTGAGCGGGAAGCCATCAAAGCGCTCGCGCCCGGGATCGTCGCTGGTGACAAAGTCCGTCGCAGGATAGATCAGCATCTGGAAGCGCAAGCGTGGGCCGCCGCGGTCCCGCGCAACCAGTGCAACAACAGCAGCGAGGTTGCCGCCGGCGCTGTCGCCGCCGACCGCGAGGCGGCCTGCGTCGATGCCAAATGAATTCGCATTGGCCGCGACCCACTCGGTGGCCGCCACAGCGTCGTCCACGGCCACCGGGAATGTGTGCTCGGGCGCGAGCCGGTAATCGACGGAGACCACCGCGCAGCCGCTCGCGTTGGCGATCAGCCGGCACACGCCGTCGTGCGTGTCGAGATCGCCGATCACCCAGCCGCCGCCGTGGAAATAGACCAGTGCCGGTAGCGCCGCGCCGCGCTCGGTCCCGATGCCTCGATAGAGCCGCAAGGGGATCTCGCCTTGCGGACCTGGGGCCTTGAGGTTGCGGACCTCGGCGACCTCCGGCGGATCCGGTTGCAGGACGCGGCGGCCGGCGCGATAGGTCTCGCGCGCCTCCGCTGGCGACAGCGTCTCATAAGGTGGGCGGCCGGCCTCGCGGATGAGGTCGAGCACGCGCTGACAATCGGGATCGAGCAATGTCCGGTCCATCATCGCGTCCAGTCGAGGATCGCCGCTGCGACGGCGTCGGGTTGATCGAGCTCGGCCAAGTGGCCGGCACCGTCGATCACGCGGATCGCGGTCTTGCCGGCGATCTTGCCAGCGAACTTGCCGGCGTAGCTCCGCGGCAGGATCCGGTCGTTGGCGCCCCAGACGAGGAGCGTCGGGGCTTTGATGAGCGGCAGGCGCTTCTCGAGCCGGGTGTTCCCGAGGGGCCAGAAGGCGCGGGCCGCCGCCTCGTTGGCGCGGGTCTGCTCGATCGGCCAGTCGATCGAATTGACGCCGGTGGGCTCGGCTTTCAGCGCCTCCCATTTCGCGGGATCCGCGCAGAGCAACCCCGGTACGTCCTTCGCGCGCTGCGCCCAGGGGTCCGTCATGGGCTCGCGCTCGTCGAAGAGGCCCCAGGGCGCCACCAGCGCGAGACGCTTCACCGTCTCCGGCCAGATCGCCGCCACTTCCGCTGCGAACGAAGCGCCGACCGAGCTCGCGGCGATCTCGGCGCCCGCGAGCCCGGCCTCGACGAGGAGCTGCCGCACCGCGAGCACCCAGTCGAGATGGTTGTCGAGCACGGCGTGCCCGGTGGCGCCGGGGAATCCTGGCAGCGACGGGACGATTACCTCGCGGCTCTCCGCGAGCTTGTCGAGGAACGGGATCCAGCGCGGCAACCCGCCGAAGCCCGCGAGGAAGCCGAGCTTGGGGCCGTGGCCCTTGCGCCAGACGCGCGCCGGGAAGCCGTTGACCTCGACGGTCGAGACCGAGGGCTCAGTCATCGATGATGCCGGCTCAATCGTCCGCGGCGCCGGCTTGCGGCTGGAACGCCGGCACCGACGCGCGGAGCTTCTGCTCCATGGGCTGCGGCCACCAGCGGTCCTCCCACTCCGAGAACAGGTCCTTGAGCTGCGGCATCACCTCGTCCGCGAAGAGCTTGGTGTTGTAGCGCGTAAGCGCCTTGCTCATGTTGCCGAACTGCAGCAGCAGCATAAGATGGCCGACGTTGAGGGAGGTCGCGACCTCCTTGAGCTGCTCGGCGACCTCGTCGGGCGAGCCGATGATGACGTAGCCGCGCTCGACGATGTCCTCCATCTCCTTGGCGAGGAGCTGGAACTTGTCCTGATAGCGGGGCGGCGCCGCGGCGCCCGCGGCCTGCGCCACCTGGCTCTTGATGCCCGCGCGCTGCGTCGCCTCGCTCGAGTAGCCGGGCGGCGTCGCGTATTTCGCACTCACATGGAGGCAGCGGCCGTAGAAATACTCCGCGGGCTCGGCGTAGAGCTTCATCGCCTCCTCGCGCGTCTCGGCGACGCCAACGAATTGCAGGAAGCCGGCGCGATAGGGGTTCCGGTCCTTGCCGAGCCGCTCCATCTCCTTCCAGAAGCCGTCAATCGTGGCGCGGCCCGCCTTGTAGCCGTAGTAGGAGAGATAGCTGTAGACGTAGTCCATCTCCGCGCACCACTGCCAGGTCTCGACCGAGCCGCCACCGGGAATCCAGATCGGCGGATGCGGCTGCTGCACCGGGCGCGGCCAGACGTTGACGTAGCGCTGCTGGTTGAAGCGGCCGTTGAAGGCGAAGGTCTCGCGCTCTGTCCACGCGCGCATGACGAGGTCATGCGCCTCGCGATAGCGATCGCGCAGCATGCTGGGGTTCTGGCCGTAGGCGTAGCAGGTGTCCATGGGCGTGCCGACCGGGAAGCCCGCGATGAGGCGACCGCCGGAGATGCAGTCGATCATCGCGAATTCCTCGGCGACCCGTGTCGGCGGATTGTAGAGCACGAGCGAATTCCCCATGACGCAGATCGCGGTGTCGGTGGTGCGGCGCGCGAGCGCGCTCGCGATCAGGTTGGGCGAGGGCATCAGCCCATAGCCGTTCGAGTGATGCTCGTTGACGCAGATGGCGTCGAAGCCGCAATCGGCCGCGAACTCCATCTCGTCCATGAAGTCGTTGTACATGAGATGCGCCCGCTTCGGATCGAACAGCGACGAGTGCACATCGACCCAGACCGACGGATGCTTCTCCCGGAAATCCTCGGGCAGCTCCGTGTACGGCATCAGATGGAACCACATGAGCTTCATGGCGGCGTCCTCTGGGGGAGGTCGGAAAAACTATAGCCCGCGCTGCTCGGCAGTCCAAATGCGGTACCGCGCGAGAGCACGGCAGCCCCTCTCCCGTGAAACGGGAGAGGAAGGGGCCCGCCGCGAGAGCGGCGGGAAGGTGAGGGCGGCTGCCGCTGCGTGCTCACCCTGAGCGACCCTCACCCTCCCGTTGCTTGGCAACGGGTCCCTCCCTCTCCCACTTCGTGGGCGAGGGGCTACGCACGCGGGCGATGCGTGCGCAGCTTCTCGATATCCGGCACCGGCCGCGCCGTGCGCGGGTCGCGCTGGAGGAGCGCCTCGACGGCCGCCGCCACATCGAGCACGAATTTGTCGCTCCGCGCGGGGCCGCAGAGTTGGAGCGCGAAGGGCGTGCCGGTGGGTTCGAGGCCGCAGGGGAGCGAGATCGAGGGGTGCGCGGGGAGCGTCAGATAATAGGTGGGGGCGAGCCAGGCGTAGTAGGTGGGGAGCTTCTGGCCGTCGATCTCGGCGCAGTAGCGCTGCTCGACGGGGAAGGGCGGCACCGAGACCGTGGGCGAGATCAGAAGGTCGACGTCGCGGAAGAATTCCTGGAAGGCGCGGTAGATCCGCGTCTGCAGGACCATGCCGCGGGCGGCGTCGGCGGCGGACATGGCGAGGCCTTGCTGGTAGTTCGCGACGATGTTGGGGCCGAGCTTGTCGCGATGTTTCTCGTAGCGCTCCTTGTGAGCGGCCAGGAAATTGAGTGCGCGCACGATGCCGAAGGCCTCGTCGGCGTCAGACATATCGGGATGGCGCCACTCGCAGGACTTGAACGCGCCCTTGATGAGGTCGATGCGCTCACGGAAGGTCGCACGGATGCGCGGGTCGAGCGGGATGCGGCCAAAGTCGTCGGTGACCGCCACGCGCAAGCGCGAGAGGTCAACCGGCGTGATCGCCGCGTAGTTCGCGGGATCGACCGGGGCGGCGAGGGGGTCGCGGCTGTCGTCGGAGACCTGCGCCTGCAACAGGAGCAGCGTGTCGGCGACGCTGCGGCCCATCGGCCCCTGCACCGAGAGCGGCGTCCAGCCGATCGGCCGGCGCTCGGTCGCCACCAGACCGGCAGAGGGGCGGAAGCCCACTACGCCGCAGAAGGCC
>DATEGF010000015.1:0-6694 GCA_035280245.1 Allostellaceae bacterium | reverse complement strand
GACGCACGACTGTTCCGCGACGCGCGCTAAGCCCGCTTGTCCCAGCCCGGCATCGGGAAGACCGGCGGCGCTGACGCGTTCTCGGCCGGCAGGACCACCGTGGGCTTGCCCTTGAGGTTCTGCACCGCCGCCGAGCGGAGGTCGACGTTCTGGCCCTTTTCGTTGAACTTGATGGCGCCGCCCACCATCACGCGATTGGTAATGTTCGTGGCCTTGAGCGCCTCCACCAGGGCCCCGGGCTTGGTCGAGCCCGCGCGCTTGGCGGCATCCGCGCAGACCAGCACGGCCTCGAAGCAGAAGCCGATGTTGAGGTCGAAGGATTGATCGGGATAGGTCTTGTCGAATGTGGACTCGAGGGTCGCGGCGAGCTTCTGCTTGGGGTCGAACCACGGCACGTTGGAGATGCAGTAGTCTCCGTATTTCCCGAGCGTGGTCAGGAACTGCTTCTCGTACATGCCGGGGCTGCCCGGCGATATGATTCCCATGGGCTCGTACTTCTGTTTCACCATCTCGCGGACCATGAGGATCGCGTCGTTGAGGCGCGTCACCACCATGTGGAGGTCGGCCTTGGCGGCCTTCGCCTTCGCCACCTCGATCGAGAGGTCGCGCGCCTGCGGGTCGTAGGCGATGGTCTCGACGATCTCGAACGGCAGGCCGAGCTTCGGCATCAGCGCATTGATGCCCTTCAGCATCGACATGCCGAAGGTGTCGTTGACGTGCATGAGGACGGCGGTCTTGGGCGTCGCGCCCGTCGCTTTGAAGAGCTCGTTGAAGAGCGACAACCCGCTGGTGCCCAGCATGGTGCTGGTCGGGAAATTCCGGAACGTGAACTTGTAGCCCTGCTCGGTGATCGCGGGATCGGCGCCGATGTTGGTCACGAAAGGCACGCCGTTCTGCTCGCAGACCTGGGCGATCGCGGCGGTGGCGCCGGACTCGAAGGCGCCGGTCAGGATATGCGCGCCGTCGCGGATCAGCTTCTCGGCCTGGGTGCGAGCGACGTCGGGCTTAGATTCCGTGTCGGCATTCATGAGCTCGACGGCGTACCCCATGTCCTTGAGGATCGGCATCGCGAGGTCGGCGCCGCGCTGGCATTGTTGGCCGATCAGCGCGAGGAATCCCGAGCGCGGAAGCAGCACACCGACCTTGACCGCTGCGCCCTGCGCGCGCGAGATCGGAAATTGGCTAGTCGCGGCAAGCGCGCCAAGCGCGGCGGCGCCGGTGCCAAACCGGCGTCGGGTCAAGCGGTGGGTCATCGCGTCCTCCCCTGTTATTCCGAGATAACCTTAACCGTCGCCGCGTGCGGCTTCAAACGCATCGGCGGTTGCCTTCGCCTCTCGGCCCTCTAGACTGCGCCCCCAGTCTCTCGGACGGTTCCCATGAGTCGGCAAGAGCTTTTTCCGCCCATCGAGCCTTATGCCACGGGTACGCTGGCGCTCGATCCACCGCACACGATGTACTGGGAGCAATGCGGCAATCCCGCGGGGATGCCGGTCCTGTTCCTGCACGGCGGACCCGGCGCCGGCGCCACACCGACCCATCGCCGCTTCTTCGATCCCGCGCACTATCGCGTGGTGATCTTCGATCAGCGCGGCGCGGGCCGGTCGACACCGCTGGGCTCCCTGGTCGACAATTCGACCGCGCATCTCGTCGCCGATATCGAGCGGCTGCGCCGGCATCTCGGCATCGAGCGCTGGATCGTCTTCGGGGGCTCGTGGGGCTCGACGCTCTCGCTGGCCTACGCCCAGGCCCATGCCGAGCGCGTGCGGGCGCTGGTGCTGCGCGGGATCTTTCTCTGTCGGAAGTCGGAGATCGACTGGTTCCTCTACGGCATCCGCACGATCTTTCCGGAGCCGTGGCGGGCCTTCTCGGGCCTCCTACCTGAGCCGGAGCGCGGCGACTTGCTTGGGAATTACTACCGGCGCCTCACCCACGCCGACCCGGTGATTCATATGCCGGCGGCGCGGGCATGGAGCGTCTACGAGGGTGCCTGCTCGACCCTCCTGCCGAGCCCCGACACCATCGCGGCCTTCGGCGAGGATCGCATGGCCTTGGGGATGTCGCGCATCGAGGCGCACTACTTCAAGCATCACCTCTACACGCCCGAGACGGACCTGGTGGCGCATCTCGGCCCGATCCGGAAGGTGCCTGCGACCATCATCCAGGGCCGCTACGACATGGTGTGCCCGATCATGAATGCCGACGAGCTCGCTCGCGCCTGGCCCGAGGCCGAGTACGTCGTGGTTCCCGATGCGGGCCATTCGGCCATGGAGCCAGGCATCCGCAGCCGGCTGGTCGCGACCATGGAGCGCTTGAAGCGCTTGCCGTAACGGGCTCTCACGCTAAGATGCGGATCGGACTGTGTGATCGGGGGGACATCAATGGCGTCGAGCACGCGACGGGCCGCGATTGCGGCGGTCATGCTCGGCTTTTTCGTGAGCTTCGCGCTTGCGCCTCGGGCGTCAGGTGCGGAGGATCCCAACTACATTGCCGTTGGCGCCGGCGTCTACGACGTGCTGCACGATTTCAAGGCGGCCCAAGGGCGGCTCGAATTCCGCTTCGCCGACCGCTTCCTCTTCATCAAGCCCATGGTGGGCGTGCTCTTCACCAGCAAGGGCTCGGTGATGGGCTACGGCGGCATCCGGATCGATCTCTATCTCGGGCCCCACATCGTCATCACGCCCAATGCCGCGGTGGGCGGGTTCTACCGCGGCAATGGCAAGAACCTGGGCTCCACCATCGAGTTCAAGACCGGCGGCGAGTTCGCCTGGCGGTTCGACGATCATTCGCGCCTCGGCCTCGCCTTCGATCACATCTCGAACGCCGGTATCGGCAAGCGTAACCCGGGCACGGAGTCCTTGATCTTGTTCTGGTCGTTCCCGATCGGAGGGATGAAGCACTGAGGCGTCGAACCCTGCGTCTGTATTGACGCTGTCATGGGTTCCGTCGTTTCGTGGGGGCTGCGGGCTGTCGGGGGGCGGCAATGGCAGGGCGTACGATCGCGACGGCATTGGTGGTGGCGCTGGCGGCGCTAGGAGCGATGCAGGGCGTGCGCGCTCAGGGAAGCGTCGATCCCTATTCGGCCGAGTACTGCGAGCCCGATGCGCAAACCAAGCTGCTCTACACGAACCGCGCCTATCTGATCCTGCCGAAGGCGCCGGATACGCCCGCGCTCTATTTCACCTATCAGATCCTGGAGACCGGCAAGTTCGTGCAGCGGCGCGGGCAGCTCCTGTTCGACGACGGGGACGACCGTTGGCAGCTCGAATCGAACCCTGACGCGCTCCGATTGTTCTGGCCGCTGCGGCCGGGGAAGAAGATCCAGCTCGACCGCGTCGACCGCACCAACGGCGAGCACTCGCACGTCACCTTCGACGTACTGGGCCTCGAGCCCGTCACGGTGAACGGCATCCCCTACCGCAGCTGGAAGATCCGCCGGCTCGACCAGATCGAGGGCGGCAAGAGCTTCGTGCAGTTCCTATGGTATGCGCCGCAGCTCTGCACCCTCTCGGCCTTCACGGACTCCCAGCACCGCAACATACGCCTGCTGCGCATCCTGAAGCCCGGCGACGCCGACTACGACCGCGCCCTCGTTCGCAAGAAGGGGCACCTCTACTTCGCCGACAAGGATGAGCTGGTGAAGTAGCGGATACGCGCGCATCGAGGGTTGGCGTGGCGGCTCGATGCGCGCGGAAAATAAGGTAACCTACTTCGCGATCGCCTTCTTGTAGTAGCTCAAATCATAATACTTCGCGGGGCTGGTGAGCTTCTTCTTGGGCTCGCCGTATTGTGAGCGGAGCGCCAGCACGGTCTTGATGCCCGCGATATCGAGCGCGCCCGTCTTGAAGAGACCGCCCTCCGGCGCCAGCAGCACGCCGTAGGTTTTCTCGGCGAGCTCTGGCGTCATGGTGTTGATGTTCTTGCGCAGAATCGCGATCGCCTCGTCCTTGTTCTCGGGCTTGTAGAGCCAATCAACGCCGGCGACATAGCCGCGGATGTAGCCGACGAGCTCGGCCTCGTGGGCCTTGGCCCAGGGCCGCTGCACCGCCGCCACGAGGCCCTGGTAGTGCCCGAACACGGCAACCGCCGAGCGCAGGTCGTGGTAGCCCTTGGCCTCGGCGATGAGCTCGAAGGGCGTGAAGAGCAGCGTGGCGCTCTGCTCTTTCTTCATCAACGCCTCGAAGCGCTGCAGGCCGCCGCCCGCGGAGACCAGTGTGTAGTCCCGGCCGTCCTTGAGGCCCGCCTTCTCCATGAGCTTCAAGAGCACGAACGCATAACCGGTCGTGCGCGCATCGACCGAGAGGGTCTTGCCCCGGAGATCCTTGATGTCCGCGACCTCCGGCACCGACACGAGGTGCAGGAACCCATTGTCGCTGCCCATGATCGCGACGAGCTCGGCTTTCGCCGTGGTCTTCGCCTCACCTTGGCCCTCGTCATAGGCGATCGGGTTATCGATCGCGGTCATGGCGAGGTCGAACTTGCCGTCGATGGTGTTGCCGAGCTGGTAGTTGGCACTCGGCGTCGGCGTCAGGTGCACGGAAACGCCGTTCTTCTCGAAGAGCCCTTTCTCCTGCGCCGCCCAGATCGGCCAATTGCTGCCGCCGGGAAACACGATGACCTCGAGGGGCTTCGCGGTTTGCGCGTGCGCGGCGACGGGTGCGAGCAGCGCCGCTAGGATGAGAGCGACCCGTCGGCTCAAGTACATGCTATCCCTCCCGGTTGCTTTTGTTGCTCGTTCTCTCGTGCCGACTCATTGCGTCCTTCGCGACGGCTCAGGATGAGGCACCTTTCTTCTTGCCATTCACCAACACCCTTTATCCTGAGCCGCGAGCGCAGCGAGCGAGTCGAAGGACGCAGGATGCTGATGCCGGGCCCTGTCAAATCACCTTCTTCCGCCGAAGCTCGTCCTCGTATGCGCCCAGCGTGCTTCCGATCAGCTCCGCGATCTCGTCCACCTCCGCGGCGGTCACGATCAGCGGCGGCGTCACCATCAGCCATTCGCCGTAGCGTCCGTTGGCGGTGCGGCGCGAGTAGAGCGCGATGCCGCGCGCGAGGCCGAGCTCGATGATGCGATAGACCGCCTGCAGCTCCGCGGGCGGCGGTGTCTTCGCCTCCTTGTCGACCACGATCTCGATCGCCATCAAGAGGCCCTTGCCGCGAATGTCGCCGAGGATCGCGCTCCTGGCCTTGACCGCCTCGAGCCGCTCGCGCATCCGCGCCCCCATGGCGTTGGCATTCGCCATCATCTTCCGATCGATCATTTCCTGGACCACAGCGACGCCGACGGCACACGAGAGCGGATTGGCGGCATAGGTGTGACCATGCATGAAGCCGCCGGCCTCGGCGACCGCCTCGACCATGCTGGCCGGCGCCAGCAGCGCGCCCATGGGCGTGTAGCCCGCGGCGATGCCCTTGGCGAGCGTCACCAAGTCGGGCCGCGCGTCCGGCCAATGATCCGCCGCCAGGAAGGCGCCGGTGCGGCCGGCGCCGCTCATCACCTCGTCATAGATCAGGAGCACGCCGTGGCGCGTGCAGATCTCGCGCACGGCGTGGTGATAATGGTCGGGTGCCACCAGGGCGCCGGTGGCAAGCCCGCCGACCGGCTCCATGATGAAGGCGAGCACGGTCTCGGGACCTTCGCGCTTGATCGCCTCCTCGAGCGCCGCCGCGCAGTTGCGGGCGTAGCTGTCGACGTCGTGGTTCGCGGGGAGCCGGTAGCTGAAGGGCGCCGGCACCTTCGGCATCGGCTTCATGACGGCGCCGAAGATGTGGTCGGCGCTGGGATCCCCGGTGACGGAGAGCGCGCCGAGGGTGCCGCCGTGATAGCCGGGGTCGCGCGCGATCACCTTCCAGCGCTTGGTCTCGCCGCGCACGACGGCGTATTGCCGCGCAAGCTTGATCGCGGACTCCGTCGCCTCCGAGCCGCCGGAGACGAAGAACGCCCGCTCGAGGCCCGGCCCCGCGAGCGAGGTCACGAGGTCCGCGAGCTCGACGTTGGGCTCGTTCTCGAAGACGGCGCGACTCGCGAAGGCGACTTTGCGCGCCTGCTCCGTCATGGCGCGCACCACGCGCTCGTTGCCATGGCCGATGTTGCTCACCACCGGGCCCGAGGAGGCGTCGATGTAGCGTTTGCCCTCGGTGTCCCACATGTAGATGCCCTCGGCTCGCGCGACCATGGGCCGGCGCGGCGCGCCCTTCTTCGCATAGAAGAGTTGGACCGGGCCGCCGTGGCTCGGGTTCGCGGAAGCGCGGGTATCGGGCATGGCAGGGACCCCTCGAGAGAAGGCCCCGAGGATGCCGGTTCGGCCGGCTCTGGGCAAGCTGGCGGCTAGCGCCAGGCGAGCAGGGGATTGTGGCTCAGCACATCGTTGCGCCGCAGGATGTCGCGGTCCTCGCGGGGCAGCCCGTAAATCTCGGCGAACTTTTTCACCCGCGCCGGCAGCTGCACCATCGAGAAGCCGCGCGCGGTCGGCGCGAGCTGTACGACGTTTGGGTGCGCGATGCGCTCGGCGATGAAGAACGACCGGCCGATCGAGCCCGCGATCGCGCGGGCTTCGTCCTGCATGCGGGTCGCACCCACGAACTCAGCCCAGTTGATGCCGAGCGCGCCGCCGGGCGCCAGCGCGCGGAGGCAATCCTTCCAGAACCGCTTCTTGGTGTCGGCGGCGCCGCCGGCGTCGTAGAGGTCGACCAGGAT
>DATEGF010000014.1:0-23063 GCA_035280245.1 Allostellaceae bacterium | reverse complement strand
GACGTGGCGCAGCCCCGCGGTGACGCTGATGATCACGAATGGCATGGTGATGATGGTGTGGCTGATGATGAGCCCGGGCGTGGTGCCGACCAGGTGGAATCGGCCGAGATAGAGATAGAGTCCGAGCGCGATCACGATCGCCGGCACGAAGATCGGGCTGAGCAGAAACAGCGTGAGCGCGCGCTTGCCCGGGAATTGGTAGCGGTCGAGGCCGTAGGCCGCGCCGCAGCCGAGCACCAGCGCCGCGATCATGCTGCAGAACGCCACCACCAGGCTTTGCGCGGTGACCTGCATCCACGTCGATTCGAAGAAATAGCGCCGGTAAAGATAGATCGACAGCGAGTGCGGCGGAAACACGAACTCGTCCTTGTCGCCGAACGACATGGGCACGACGATCAGGCTGGGCAGGATCAGGAACACATAGGCGAGCCAGGCGACGCTGCTCGCGAAGAAGGAAGGAAGGGTGCGCAGGCGCCGCTCTTCCATGGCGCGCCTCAAGCCTGACCGAACAAGCTGCCGCCGCGGACGCGGCTGATGGCGAGCGTGCAAATCGCGGTGATGACGGCTAGTAGGATCGCGAGCGCGGCGCCAAGGTTCCAGTCGAGCGTCTCGTGGATGTGGAAGTCGATGAGGTTCGCGATCATCAGATCGGTGCGCCCGCCCAGCAGCGCCGGCGTCACGAAAGTGCCCAGAGCCAGGATGAAGCAGATCAGCAATCCCGCCACGACCCCGGGCAGGCTCAGCGGCAGCGTGATGGCCCAGAAGATCCTGATCCGGCCGGCGCCCATGACCTCCGCTGCCCGGCGCAACTCCGGCGGCTGCGACATCAGGCTCGGCAGGATCGCGAACACCATGAAGGGCACCAGGAAGTGCGTGAGTCCGATCATCACGCCGGTGCGGTTGAACAGCATCGGCAGCGGCCCGAGGCCGATCGCGCCAAGCATATTATTGACGATGCCGGCCCGACCGAGCAGCACCGTGAAGGCGAAGCTCTTTACGAGGATGCTGGTCCAGAACGGCAGCAAGACGAGGATGATCAGCAGTGCGCGCTGACGTGGCGTCCGTTTCGCCAGGTGGTAGGCGATGGGATAGGCGACGACGAGCGTGCAGATCGTCGCCATGATGCTGATCTCGAAGCTGTTCTCGGCGACGCGTCGGTAGAGCGCCTGCGTCAGGATCTCGCCATAGTAGGCGAGCGAAAAGCCCTGGTCGCCGACTAGGCTGGTATAGGCGACGAAGATCAGCGGCGACAGAAACACCGCGACCATGAAGATCAGCGCGGGGGCGAGAAACGGAATGGACGCGCACTCCCCTGACGGCGGCCGCAATATTGATCTGCCGGAACAGTGGTAGGCAAGGGTCTCCGATGCCCGCGGCGCACGCATTCCGTCGGTATGCGCCGCGTGGCGATGGCCCGCCCGATCTTGACAAAACCGCCCACAGCCGCGAACGCTTCACGCGCAATGGGGGTGACATGACGATCGAGATGGTTCGGCTGGAGCGCTGCACCAAGCGCTACGGCGGCGTCACGGCTTTGGCCGAGATCGATCTCGCGATCGCCAAGGGCGAGTTCGTGACGCTCCTTGGTCCTAGCGGCTCCGGCAAGACCACGCTCCTCAATCTGATCGCGGGCATGGTCGCGCCCAGCACGGGCCGCATCTTCATCGATGGGAAGGACGCCACGGAGCTTCCGCCGAGCGGGCGCGGCCTCGGCATGGTGTTCCAGAATTACGCGCTGATGCCGCACATGACGGTGTTCGACAACATCGCGTTTCCTCTGCGGGTGCGAAAGCTCCCGCGCGCCGAGATCAAGCGCAAGGTGGCCGAGGTGCTGGAGATCGTCCAGCTGCCGCAGGTCGCCAGCCGCAAGCCGCGCGAACTCTCGGGCGGCCAGCAGCAGCGCATCTCGCTCGCGCGCTGCATCGTCTACAACCCCGCCATCATCCTGATGGACGAACCGCTGGGCGCGCTCGACAAGAAGCTGCGCGAGGACATGCAGCTCGAGATCAAGCGTCTCCACCGCGAGCTCGGCATAACCATGCTCTACGTGACGCATGACCAGGAGGAGGCCCTGGTCATGTCGGACCGCATCGTACTGCTCACGGGCGGCAGCGTCGCGCAGATCGGCACGCCGGACGAGCTCTATCATCGGCCCCAGTCGAGATTCGTCGCGGATTTCCTCGGTCAGTCGAATCTGCTGGAAGGACGCGTCGAAGACCATGGGCCACCGGTCTGCGTCCGTACCGACGATGGTCTTGCTCTGCGGTCGCAGCCGCTTCCGCTGGAACCGAAATTCGCAGTCCAGGTCGGCGAGCCGGTGACCGTCATGGTGCGACCGGAGAACATCATGATCGCGACGGCATTGGATGGCGTGAACGGTACCGAAAACGCCGTCGAGGGTACGGTCGATGAGTCCATTACGCTGGGCGCCGTCGTGCGGCACTACGTCAAGGGACCCGGAGGGCGCATCTTCGTCGCGATCGAGTTCAATCGCCCGGGGCTGCGATTACTCGACAAGGGCACGCCGGTGCGACTCTCCTGGCGCGCGATCGACATGAGACTTCTGAGATCTGGCGGAGACGAGAGCATGCCTGCGTGACCCGCGATGGGTCATGACTCCCCGGCCGCCTGGAGCCTCAAGAAGCGTAAGACGGAGATTCGGCGTCGAGAATTGCCTTCATGGCTTTGAAATGGAAATCGGAATTCGCCGTCACCGTGCCGAACTGGTCGTGGGTTTCGCGCGCCATTTCCTCGGACATGAGATTGAGCGGGTATCCCGACTGCATCGCGAGAAGCTGCACTTGGCAAGCCCGCTCCAGGTAATAAAAGTCATCGAAGGCCTGCGCCACGCTGCGTCCGACCACCACAACGCCGTGATTGGCGAGGAATAGAATCCGCCTTTCACCCATCGCCTCCGCCATGCGGTCACCCTCGTCGGTGCGAACGGCGATGCCATTGAAATGGTCGTCATAGGCGATCTCACCGAAGAAGCGGGCCGAATTCTGGTGCACCATCTCGACCCGTCCATCTCGGATCGCGGTGATCGCCGTCGAGTACGGCGCATGGAGGTGGAGAACGACAGTGGCCGAGGGATGCATGAGGTGGATACGCGTGTGGATGTGGTAGCCGGTCATCGGAGGCCTGCCCGCGCCCTCGAGCGTCCTGCCGTGCTCATCGATGATGATCAGACCGCTCGCGGTCATCTGCTCGAAGTGGGTTCCCTTGGGATTTATGAGGAAGCGTCGCCCCGGCAGCATCATCGAGAAATGGTTGCAGACGCCCTCGTGCATATTGAGCCGCGCGGCGCAGCGGAAAGCGGCCGCAAGATCGATCCGCGCCTGAATTGTGTCGGCTTGATTGGTGCGGTCTGCCGGGATTGCCTCGTTCATGCGCGCGTCTCCTCGCCGAATAGAGTCCGTGACTCAGCCTACAGAAAACCATCCCGGTCGAAAACGCGCTCGCAATGAGCTCAACTTATCCGCTGGATATGGCGTAAGCCGCAGATCATAATTCCGGTTCGGAACGCGCATTCGGGATGCGCGTCGGACACCGCGGCAGGCGGTTCGCTCGACGCACCAAGCAAAAACAGGCCGACGCCACCGCGTCTGTCGACCTCGAGGCAAACAATCAGGGAGTAATCCAATGATCGACCCAAGTCTCTTGAAAGACCCATCCCGCTACTCGCTTGGGCGGCGTGACTTGCTCAAGGGAACCGCGGCTGGTGCGGGGGCGCTGGCGGCCTCGTCGCCGCTCTTCCGCGCCTTCGCCGCCGAGACCATCACCGTCGCCGATCCCGGTGGTGTTTGGTCGCCCGCGGCGGATGAGGCCTTCGTCAAGCCGTATGAGAAGGAAACCGGCATCAGCGTCAATCATATCGCTCGCCAGCACTACCCCAGCGTCGAGATCAAGGCCAACGTCGAGACCAAGACCTACACTTGGGATGTCGTCATCGCGACGGATGCCGACGTCTTCGAGCTCGCGCCGCAGAACCTGCTCGAGCCCCTCGACTGGAGCAGCGAGGACATGAAGCAGATCATGCCGGAGGCGCACAAGCCCGGCTGGCTCGGCAGCGACATCTACGCCAGCATCATCGCCTGGCGCACCGACAAGTACGGCAAGAACGGGCCGCAGAGCTGGGCCGATTTCTGGAACGTCGAGAAGTTCCCGGGCCGGCGCGCCATGCATAAGCACCCTATCGACATGCTCGAGATCGCGCTGCTCGCCGATGGCGTTCCGAAGGAAAAGATCTATCCGATCGACATGGATCGCGCCTTCAAGAAGCTCGAGGAGATAAAGAAGCACGTCGACGTCTGGTGGACGGGCGGCGCGCAGACCACCGAGATGCTGCAGAGCGGTGAGGTCGACATGATGCTGACCTGGAACGGGCGCGCTCAAGTCGTGATCGACGCCGGCAAGCCGGTCGACATAACCTGGAACCAGGGCATCTATGGTCTCGAAGGATGGGTGGTTCCGAAAGGCGGTCCCAAGGCGGAAATCGGCAAGAAGTTCGTCACCTTCTGTGCCAATGCAAAGCGCCAAGCCGTGTTCGCGTCGGCGCTGCCTTATGGGCCGACCAATCCCAAGGCATACGAGTTCATTCCCAAGGAGAAGGCGAAATATCTGCCGACCGCGCCGGATAACTTCAAGCTCCTGATGCAGTCCAACACGGAATGGTGGGGCACCAACAAGGCGAAGGCGATCGAGCGGTTCGACGCCTGGCTGCTGGCTTAGCCGGCACCTCTTGATTGAGCGACGCGGTCTTCCGGCCGCGCCGTCTCGATTTTTATGGTTCAGGGGTCGGGGGTGACGGCGGCAAAGACGAAGCTTTCGATCCGCGGCGCGACCAAGCATTACGGCGCGGTGACGGCGCTCGCGGACGCCAGCCTGGAACTCCGTGAGGGGGAATTCCTGACCTTGCTGGGGCCCTCGGGCTCGGGCAAGACGACGCTTCTCATGATGGTCGCGGGTCTCGTGCCGCCCAGCAGCGGCGAGATCTGGATCGATGGCAAGCTTGCGACCTATGCGCCGCCGAACAAGCGCGACATCGGCATCGTGTTCCAGAATTATGCGCTGTTCCCGCACCTCACGGTGCGCGAGAACATCGCTTTCCCTTTGCGGATGCGGCGCGTCGCCCCAGCCGAGATCGAGGTGCAGGTGAAGCGCGTGCTCGAGATCGTGCAGCTGCCGCACGTCGCCAGCCGCCTGCCGCGCGAACTCTCGGGCGGCCAACAGCAGCGCATCGCGCTCGCCCGCTGCATGGTCTATAGCCCGTCCATCATCCTGATGGACGAGCCGCTCGGCGCGCTCGATCGCCAGCTGCGAGACCAGATGCAGCTGGAGATCAAGGGATTGCACGCGCGGCTTGGTATCACCGCGCTCTACGTCACCCACGATCAGGAAGAGGCCATGGCGATGTCCGATCGCATCTGCCTCATGAACAACGGCAGGATCGAGCAGATCGGAACGCCTCAGGAGCTTTATTTCGGCCCGCACAGTGTCTTCGTCGCACAGTTCCTCGGAGAGTCCAACATACTCGACGCGACTGTTCGGCAAGTCGGTGAAACCATGACGCTCTCGGGGCCCAATGGTCTGGTCCTCAGAGGTCGCGGCGACGGCGCGGCAGCGGGAGAACCGGTTAAAGTCATCGTCCGTCCTGAAAGGCTGCGTCTCTTGAGTGACCGCGAGGCGGCCGAGAACAGCGCGACCGGCACACTCAGGGAGACGGTATTCGCCGGCGGGGTCACCCGGTATTTCGTAGCGCTGCCGAATGGTCCGGTTCTCTCGGCGAAGCAGCTCAGTGCCGGCGGCGAGAGGGAGCCGCGGGTCGGCGACACCGTCCGCCTCGGCTGGAGCGCCGAGAATGCCTTGGTCCTGCGTCAGCGCGCCGCTCAGTCATGAGCGACATTGCACCTATCGCGGGTAGGCGGCCCATCAGTCAGGCTCCGTGGTTCCGAGCTTGGCCGATCTATCCGCTGCTCGCCTTCGCGGTCGCGCTATTTCTCTATCCTGTCGCTCAGATCCTGATTCTCAGCATCTTCGATTCCAGTGGGCATTTCTCGCTGGCGAATTACACGCGCATCGCCACGACGCCGGTTTACCTGCAGACGCTCATCATTACGTTCGAGATCGCGGGCTGGACCACCATGCTCGCGATGCTCGCGGGATATCCCGTCGCCTATCTCCTCGCGAATTCGTCGACGCGCGTGCGCGACAGCCTGACACTCCTGGTTCTGATGCCGTTCTGGACCAGCTTCCTGGTGCGTACCTTTGCCTGGATGATTCTGCTGGGCCGCAATGGTGCGGTGAACAGACTATTGATCTCGTTGGGGATCACCGACGCGCCCGTGAGCTTCATTTACAACTTCACCGGCGTCATGATCGGGATGGTGCACGCGATGCTGCCGCTGGCGGTCCTGACCATGCTCTCGGTGATGCAGAGTATCGACACCAACCTCGTGAAGGCTGCGCGGACCCTGGGTGCGCGTGGCGGCCAATCCTTCTGGCGCATCTATTTCCGCCTGTCGCTGCCTGGCGTCGCAGCGGCGGGACTTCTGGTGTTCATCACCGCGCTCGGGTTCTTCATCACGCCGGCGCTCCTCGGTGGCCGGCGCGAGACGATGATCTCGCAGGTCATCATCTCGGTCATCCAGGAGCTGCTGAATTTCCCGTTTGCGGGCGCGCTCTCGGTGTTTCTCTTGGCCGCGGCGGCGATTGTCTTCTACCTCTATGACCGGCTGCTTGGCATGTCGACGCTCTCGGGCGGAGCCAGCGCCTCGGAGTTAGCCGCCCGCGGCGACAGGAGCGCGATCGGCCGCATCGGCGCCTTCGTCGGCGAAAGGCTCATCGCTGCGCTTGGCTGGTTTTCCGATCGATGCGGCGATTTCTGGGATCGACTATTTCCGGTCCGGGCGGACCGGCCGCATCGGGGCATCTCGCGGGCGATCCTCTGGACGGTCGGGTTGCTGATCGTGGGCTTCCTGTGCTTGCCCTCGCTCTTCGTCATTCCTGTTTCGTTTACGTCCGGCACATTCATCGCATTTCCGCCGGAAGGCTTCTCGCTACGCTGGTACCAGACCTATCTCGGATCTGTCGGCTGGGTGAACGCCACCATCCGCTCGTTCATTGTCGCGGGGCTCACCGCGGTTGTCTCGACCGTGCTGGGTAGCGCTGCGGCCTTCGTGCTGGTGCGCCAGCGCCTCTTCGGTAAAGTCGCGATCCTGTCGTTGATTCTGGCGCCATTGGTGCTGCCGCGCCTCATCATTGCGGTCGCGCTGTTCTATCTTTATGCACGCCTGGGGCTCGTCGGCACCGTTCTCGGACTGGTGCTCGGCCACACGATCCTTGCAGTTCCCTACGTCGTGATCACGGTGATGGCGGTCCTCAAGACCTATGACGAGCGGCTCGATCAGGCGGCGTTGAGCCTCGGTGCGAGCAAGCTGCAGACCCTTTACCGCATCACGCTGCCTCAGATTCGCGGCGGGGTGATCGCGGGTTTTCTCTTCGCGTTCATCACATCGTTCGACGACCTGACGGTGGCACTGTTCGTGACCGGAGGCAGCACCTCGACCTTGCCGCGGCAGATGTGGAACGATCTCCTCTTGCAGGTCAATCCGACCCTTGCGGCGGTGTCGACCGTCATACTGGTATTCGTGACCGCTTTCGTCATCGTCGCGGAAATGCTCCGTCGACATGCCTCTGCCAGGGGGATCTGACAAGTCGGCGCCCGGGGGAACGATCCTGATATGCTCTATGACTTCGTGATCGTCGGCGGCGGCTCTGCCGGCTGCGTGCTGGCGAACCGCCTATCGGCCGACCCCCGCGTAACGGTGGCGCTGCTGGAGGCCGGGGTCGATACGCCCCCGGAACACATCTCCGACCAGATCTATTCGCTGCCCTTCCTGCCACATTATTTCCAGGACGATTTCTACTGGACCGAGCTGCAGGCCTACATGGACCCGATCGGCAATCGGGCGTACTCGGAAATTCCCGACTTGATGAAGCCGCGGCGGTACGAGCAGGCGCGGGTCATGGGCGGCGGCTCGACCGTCAATGGCCAGATCGCGATCCGCGGGCTGCCCTCCGACTACGATGAATGGGAGGCCCTGGGCGCCAGGGGATGGTCCTTCCAAGACTGCCTGCCGTTCCTGCGCAAGCTCGAGCGCGATCTCGATTTCGACGGGCCCTTGCATGGAAAAGACGGCCCGATCCCGATCCATCGCACCTTTCCCGACGACTGGAGCGGGCTCTCGCTCGCCTTCCGGGAGACCTTCGGCAAAAAGGGCATTCCCTATTTCGACGACTGTCACGCGGAGTTCGGCGACGGCTGTTTCCCGTTTCCCAAGAACAACGTCTATGGCCATCGAGTGTCAGCAGCGCTTGGCTACCTCGACGGGGCGACGCGGCGGCGCAAGAATCTCCACATCGTCCCGAAGACCTTGGTCGAGCGGATCGAGTTCGAGGGAAAACGCGCTGTCGCCGTCCAGGTGTCGCGCGGCGGCGGGGGGCGCGAGCGGATCGAAGGGCGCGAGCTCATCGTCTCCAGCGGCGCGCTTCACTCGCCGGCGGTGCTCATGCGCTCCGGCATCGGTCCGGAGCAGCATCTCCGCGAGCACGGCATACCCGTGATCGCGGATCGTCCGGGCGTCGGGTCGAACCTGCAGGAGCACCCGTTGGTCGGCATCGGGCTCCACATCAAGCCCGAGGGCCGCTTGCCGGCGAGCCTGCGGAACAATTTTCTTCTCTGCATGCGCTTCAGCTCAGGCTACGCCGACTGCCCGCCACAGGACATGAAGCTCTCGGTTTCGAACCGCTTCGCGTGGACCAAGGTCGGCTTTCAGCTCGGCACCATCCAATTCGGGCCGAACAAGGCCTATTCGCGGGGGTTGGTGCGGCTGCAGAGTTCGGATCCGCGCCGCGAGCCCCTGGTCGCATTCAACCTGCTCTCCGATCCTCGGGATCTCCAGCGCACCGTCAACGCGGTGCACTTCGTCTATGACGTGCTCCGCACCTCACCTGTGAAGGACATGATCTATTTCGCCTTCCCGGGCATATACGCGGAAATGCAGCGCAATCTCACGACGCAGTCTCGGCGCAACAAGATCCTAAGCGACGTCGCCGCCTGGCTCCTCGATCTCGGCGGCTTCGCGCGCGATTTCGTGATGCGCAATTTCATCGTCGCGGCGAAATACGGCCTCGACGAGGTCGTCCGCGACGAGAAGCTGCTGGTGGAGTGGATCCGGCTGGGCGTGCAGGGCGATTGGCATGCTTGCGGCACCTGCAAGATGGGCGCGCCCTCCGATCGCATGGCGGTCGTTGGTCCCGATGCGCGCGTGCTCGGCGTGGAAAATCTGCGCGTCGCGGACGCTTCGATCATGCCGAGCGTGCCCTGTGCGAACACGAACATCTCCGCCATCATGATCGGCGAGAAGGTGGCGGACGCGATCCTGCGTGAGCAGAACCGATGAACGACGCGTCGACGCGCCACGTCACGGTGATCGGTGCCGGCATCGTCGGCACGGTCTGCGCCAATTACCTGCTGCGCGACGGTCACCAGGTAACACTGATCGATCGCGGCGAGCCCGGCGAGGCCACGTCCTTCGGAAACGCCGGTGGCATCAGCCCGGCCTCCGTGGTGCCGATCGCCTATCCCGGCATGATAAAGGAGATTCCCAAATGGCTCCTCGATCCGAATGGGCCGCTCTATCTCCATTGGTCCTACCTGCCGCACGCACTGCCTTGGCTGATCAAATTCCTGCGCGCAGGTCGACGTGACCGGGTCGTGCAAATCTCGAAGGCGCTTGCCGCACTCAATAGGCCGACCTTCGACGCCTTTCGGCCGCTCTTGAAGGATGCCAATCTCGAGCATCTCTTCCATCAGGCCGGACAGCTCTTCGTCTATCGAAGCAAGGAGGGGCTCGACAACGACCAGTTCGGCATTGGTTTGAAGCGTGCCACCGGCTTGCGCGTCGATATCCTGAACGCCGATGAGATCCGCCAGCTAGAGCCGTCGCTGGCGCCGGTCTTCGCCGCCGCGCACTTCATCCCCGATCACGGTCATTGCACGAATCCGTTCAAACTGGTGCAGGGTCTGGCGGAGAATTTCGTCCGCCGGGGTGGCACCTTGCTGCGCGAGGAAGTGCTGGGTTTCGACATGGGGCCGACGGGTCCGAGCGCGATCGTGACCCGTGGCGGCCGGCACGCGGTCGATCTCATCGTGATCGCCGCAGGCGTCTGGTCGCGGGCACTCACCAAGCAGCTTGGATATGACGTGCCGCTCGAGACTCACCGCGGCTATCATGTGACCTTGCCCGATCCTGGCGTGATGCCTCGGATCATGGTGCTGCCCGTGGATTACAAGATGGCGGCCACCCCCATGGAGATGGGGCTGCGGCTGGCCGGCACGGTTGAACTCGCCGACGTCGACGCGCCGCCCAACTATGCGCGCGCGCAGAACCTCCTGCGCATCGGCCGCGAAATTTTCCCAAGTCTGGTTACCGATGGCTACACCCAATGGATGGGCAATCGCCCGTGCTTCCCCGATAGCCTTCCCGTGCTCGGCGCCGTGCCCGGGATACCCAAGGTTTGCGTCGCCTTCGGGCACGGGCATCAAGGCTTGCTCGGCGCGTCGCAGACCGGGAAGGTGACTGCTGAGCTCATCGGCGGTCGGCCACTCTCGATGGATCTGACGCCGTTCCGCATCGATCGGTTTAAGCATACGTAGGTTGGCCGGTCATTTCCCGGACTGAAAGGGGCAAGGAGAGAATGGACAAGTTCATCATCTTCAAGAAGAAGGACGGCGTCGCCGTCATCACCTTCAATCGTCCGGCCATCTTGAACGCGTGGCACACGCCGATGCGGCTCGAGATCACCGAGCGCCTGAACGAGTGCAACGCGGATCGGTCGGTGCGCGCGGTGATCATGACAGGCGCGGGCGACCGCGGCTTCTGCGCCGGGCAGGACTTGAACGAGACGAAGGAGCTGCAGGGCGGCGAGGGCGGTGTCGCCTGGGCCGCGAGCTGGCCGCCATTCTACGATGCGCTCCGCGGCATGGAGAAGCCGGTGATCGCGGCGCTCAACGGCGTCGCCGCGGGCTCCGCCTTCCAGTGGGCCATGATGTGCGACGTGCGCGTCGGCCATAAGGGTGTGCGGATGGGCCAACCGGAGATCAACGCGGGCATCGCTTCGACGCTCGGTCCCTGGCTCATGATCGAGCGGGTCGGCTGGTCGAGAATGGTGGAGCTCACGCTCTCGGGCCGCATGATGGAGGCCGAGGAGTGTCATCACGTCGGACTCATCCACTACCTGGTGCCGCGATCGCGGGTGATGGCGAAATCCATGGAGATCGCGGCGGAGCTGGCGTCGAAGCCGCCGATCGCCATGAAGCTCAACAAGCAGCATTTCCGCACGCTGTCCGAGCCCGCCTATCGTCTTGGCATCGAGGAAGGGTGCAAGATCCAGCGTGAGGCCTATGGCAGCGGCGAGCCGCAGGAATCGATGCGAAAATTCTTCGAGGAGCGCGAGCGCCGCAAGCGACGCCGGCGGTGAATGGCGTTGCCGCTCACTCCACGATGGTCTGACCGAGCCTGCCGGACATCGCGCGTTCCTGGATCAGGACGGTGATCCCGAGCACGCCCACGATATTTCCGGGATGGATCAGCGCGACGCGGTCTTCGCGATGCTCGCGTCCTGGGCGCGATCCCGCGACGAGTTCGGGAATCTCCGTATCGTAGGGGCCTGCATGGGCGAGCCGGCCGTCGGCATACTGGGCTGCGGCCTGCGGCCGGTCGTCGGTGACCAGACGCTCGAACCGCTCGAATCCCGGAAGCCAGCTTCGCCCGCCATCGATCGCGCTGACGAACGCACCTTCGGAAACCCAAGCGGGATCCAGGTTGGCTTTCTGGCCAGGGCCGCTCGGCACGCTCGAGATGATGATGTCAGCGCCGCGGATCGCCGCCTCGGGATCCGATGGCAGCACCGGTTCGAGCTGGCGCTCGGCCACGAACTGCGCGAGAGCTCGCGCCGAGGCCTCGGTGCGACTCAAGATCCGGATCTGGCGTAGGGGAAACGTCTTGCAGAGAGCCTCGAGATTGAGCCGCGCCTGGAGACCGGCCGCGACGAAGGTGGCGACCCGGCTCTCGGGCCGCGCCAGACGCCGCGCGGCCAGCAGGGTGATGCCCGCCGGTAAAATCGACGAGGTAAAGGTGCCGTCGATCAGCGCCAAGGGCGCGCCCGCCCGATAGTCGCCCAGCAGCTGCAGGGTCCGGTAGTGCGGCGCGCCCGGCGGGACGAAAGCATGAGACGTCCCGAGGATGCTGTGAAAAATCGAGAGGTTGCGCTCGGCCCAGGCCGCGTGTGTCGCGATCAGGAAAATGCCGTCGGGTTGGCTGACGGTCGCCTTCGGCCGCCAGACGATGCGCCCCTGCTGCCCCGCGAGGAAGGCCGCTTCGAGAGCCGAGACGACATCCTCGATACCAATCCCGAGCGCCTCGACGTCTTTCCGAGAAATGTAGCGCATCGATCGTACCTCTCAGCAGACTCAGCGAAACAGCCGGTCGCGCAAGGCATAGGCGCGGACGGCGAGCGGGAGCAGGGCGGGCGAGCGTTGCCATGCGCTCATCGCCGGAAGCGGTCGGTCGAAGACTGTCGAGCGGCTGTCCTGGCCAAGGATTTTCAGCGCAAGCCGGTGGCCCAGATAAGTCGACATCGGCACGCCTGTGCCGCAACAGCCCAGTACGTAGTAGAGCCCATCCTCGATACCGATATGCGGGATCAGGTCGCTCGGCAGCGCGAACCGGCCGGTCCAGCAGTGGGTGACGCGCACGCCTCGAAGATCGGAGAAGCGCTCGGAGAAGTACCCGAAGACGCGGCGCGCTTTCTCCTTCAACCCGCCGTCGCTTCGACCGGCGCGAGCGCTCATCACCAGCCGCTGCTGGTTCTCGTTGGGCGCCATGTAGTGCAGGATCTTGAAGGTGTCACTGACCGGTCCTTGGCTCGGAAGGATTCGCATCATGCGATCGGCCGGGATCGGCTCGGTCACCACGACATAGGCCGGGATTACCGCCATTCGCCGCCTCAGCCGCCGCGATGTCGCGGTCTCTTTACCCGTCTCGGCGTTCGTCGCGATCACGACATTGTCCGCGTGCACGGCACCGGCTTCAGTGGTCACCGTGAACCCCGCGGCATCCGGCGCAATATCGGTAACGCGGGTCTCCTGCAGCACGAGCGCGCCAGCGCTCACCGCAGCGCGAGCGAGGCCGCGATGAAGCAGCGCCGGCTGCAGGGTGGCGGCAGTGGCGAGCTTGAGCCCACCGAAGAAAGCATCCGACCCGATGACCGCGCGCTGCTTGTCGCGAGGTACCAGCTCGACCGCGCCCCAGGTCTCCCGAAGCTCCGGCAACGACCGCTCGAGTTTGGCGTAGGCGCGCGGACTGTGTGCCGCGATGAACCGTCCGCTGGTGCGCAGTCCGCACTCGATCTGATGCTCGCGGACGAGGGTCTCGACATATTCCCGTGCCTCGCGCGCCTCGGCATAGACGCGGTGCGCCACCGTCTCGCCGTATCGCGCCGTGAGATCGGCGAGCCCGGCCTTCGGAACATGGCCGAGTGAGCCCGCCGAGCGCGAAGAGGCGCCCGCGCCGATGCGCGTCGCCTCGAAGACCGCGACGTCGCATCCCGCGCGGGCGAGGGTGAGTGCGGCCGAAAGGCCTGCGTACCCCGCGCCCACAATCGCCACGTCGACCCTGCGGCCGGCCTCGCGCGGCGGCGGGACGAAGGGTTCAAGCCCGTCGGTCCAATATGGCTCGGTCGAAAAGTCGGGAGCCAGCACGTCGTCGGTTGCAGGGTTCAGCGGTTCTCTCCCATCTCACGGGTCTTCTGGCCTCGCTGGGGTCGATATCGTATAGCAGAGCGTCGCGGGAAGATGGCGGGTATCGCGAGATGAGTGGCATAACAGTCCCGGAGTTTCCGTGGGGAGACGACGACACGCCGGTGGGGAGTTTGCTCGCGCGACTCGCCCGCGAGCATCGAGACCACGTCTATTGCCGGTTCGACAACCGGGACTATTCCGCGGCCGAGATCGACACGACCGCCAACCGCCTCGCCAATGCCCTCTCGCGTCGCGGTATCGGCACCGGGGCGCGCGTCGGTGTGATGCTCGATCACCATCCTGACCATGTCGTAGCCTTCTTCGCGCTCGCCAAGCTCGGCGCCGTGATGGTGCCGCTCAACGTGCATCTGCGCGGCGCCAGCCTCGAGCATTTGCTGCGTGACGCCGAACTCGCGAGTCTCATCGTTGAAGGTCGATTGGTTGATAGCGTCGAGCCGATCATACGGACGGTTCCGATCGGGCGTCTGATCTGGCGCGGAAGGCCGGCGTCGCTCGAGGGAGAGGAACTCGGCGACCTTGTCATGCATTCCGAACCGGCACCGCCAGAAAGCGTGGTGGCGCCCGATGATCTCGCCGTCATCCTCTACACCTCGGGTACCACTGGGTTGCCGAAAGGGGTCCTGCTCACCGATCGCTTGGTGAGGGTCGCGGCCTGCGCGGCCGCGCGCATTGCGGACGCACGGGACGGTGACGTCTTTCTCATGTGGGAGCCCATCAATCACATCGGCGGCCTCGAGGTGTTGGTGCTCGCGACGTGTTTCCGGATCACTCTGATCATGGTCGAGCGCTTCAGTGTTTCTCGTTACTGGGACGACGTCCGCAGGCACAAGGTTACGCAGCTGCACTTCCTCGGTGGCGTGCTGGCGCTTTTGCTGAAGGCCGAGCCGCGGCCAGACGACCGCGAGCATCGGATCCGCGTTGCCTGGGGGGGCGGCTGTCCGGTCTCGATCTGGCGCGCCTTCGAGGAGCGCTTCGGGATTCCGATCCGGGAAGCATACGGCATGACCGAGTGCGCGAGCTTCACCACGCAAAATCTCAAAGGCAAGCTCGGCTCGGTTGGAACCTGTCTGCCTTATTTTGAGATGCGCGTGGTCGACGAGCAGGGGCAAATGCTGGGCTCCGACAAACGGGGCGAGCTTTGGGTGCGCGGTAAGCAGCCCGGCGTCATCACAGAGGGCTACTGGCGCAACCCCGTTGCGACTTCGGCGCTTTTCACGGGTGAATGGCTGAAGACCGGGGACATCGGCTGGTTCGACGAGGAGGGCGACTTCCACTATAGCGGCCGTAAGAAGGACAGCATTCGGCGCCGTGGCGAGAATGTCGCGGCCTTCGAGGTGGAGCGTGTACTCAGCGAGCACCCCGCCATCATCGAATGCGCTGTCATCGGAGTCCCAAACACGCTCGCAGATGAGGACATCAAGGCCTTTATCCGGCTTAGGCCGGGCGAGATGCTCAGTCCCCTGGCTCTGGTCCAATGGTGCGAGAGCCGCATGGCCTACTTTCAGATCCCGCGCTACATCGCATTTGTTGACGCGTTGCCGAAAACACCCAGCGAGCGCATCCGCAAGGACGCATTGTCGCGGGGTACCGAGGATTGCTGGGACCTCGAGCGCTCCGGCTATAGGCTGCGGAGGTAGGGTTGCGTGCCTCGGCCGCTAAGTCGCTGAGATGGAAGTGGCTGGGGGACTAGGATTCGAACCTAGACTGGCGGAGTCAAAGCCTTCCTCTCGGGTTGGAAAATCAATGTGTTATGTGCGGCGTGTTGCAGCTGTGTCGCCTCCGGCCCGATCTCGGGGGAGCGAGTTTAGACGCGACCGACCGCAAGAACGCTAAGCAAAGTGATGCTGATGGACACTGACTTCGAGGATGCTCGTGGTAATTTGAGTCCTCATGGTTGAGCATTGGCATTGACCGACGCGAGAGGTCTGGCTTCAAGGCGCGCGCGACTTAGTGTCCCTGAGGAGCGACCGATGGAACGTCGAGTCGTTACCGCGGTCTTCGTCGACGTCGTGGGTTCCACCGCACTCACTGTGCAACTGGGCCCCGAACGGTTCAAACGCGCCCTCGACCAGGCGTTTGTCGAGCTAAGCAAGATCATCGAGGCTGAAGGCGGCACCGTCGCGAACCTCATTGGCGACGCCATGTTCGCGCTCTTCGGGATGCCCGTGGCGCACCCAGACGACCCGCTGCGCGCTTTGCGGGCGGCCTATGCAAGCCTTCGATGGGCCGAGCAGCGAGGCGAGGCAAGCGTACCTCTTGCGGTGCGGATCGGCGTGGAGACCGGTGAGGTGCTTGTGGATCTCACGACCGGAGAACGCCGCGGCCAACAGACGAGCGTAGGCACGTGCGTGAACCTGGCAGCGCGTCTCCAGCAGCTTGCCGGGTCCGGACAACTTCTCGTCGGTCCGACGTGCCATCGCGTCACTGCGGATCTGGCAACCTACGTCTCCATTGGAAACGTCGAACTCAAGGGGTTGGGAGAGCAACCCGCGTGGCGCCTGGTCTCGGTCGGAGATCCACCGGCCCATGCCCGTCTGCCCTTCATCGGCCGAGATGCCGAGCTCGCCGTGCTCAAGGTTGCCTATCGGCGAGCGGAATCGCATCGAAGCGCGTTCGCCGTCGTCTCCGGGCCGCCGGGCCAGGGCAAGACGCGGCTAGTCGAGGAATTCTTGGCGCAGATCGCCCATGCCAAAGTCCTCCGGGCACGGTGTCGGCCCGCCGGGGAGCTGAGCGCGCGCAGTCCGCTGCGCGAGTTGTTGACATCGGACGGCACCGACGGGTCGGGTGAAAGTCTCGCCCGGCGTCTGGTTGGCTTGTTTCCGGATGTGCTCGAGCGGGACCGTGTTTTCACGGCTCTTGCGCACAGTGCGGGCCTGATCTTGAGCCACGAACTGACCAGGCTTCCCATCGGCCAACGGCAAGACGAGATCGAGAACGGATGGCGGCGCTACTTTTCTGCCCTGGCGAGGGACCGACCTATCGTCCTGTGGCTCGATGATGTCCACTGGGCCGAGCCCGAAATCGTGCGCCTCTTCGACCGGCTGACGCTGGGAGCCGGCATGGCGGTCCTGGCTGTCGCGACTGCACGCCCAGAATTTGCGACTCAATCGGGGTTGCGCGCCGGCGGTGATCGCTTCTTCATCGGCTTAGACGCCCTGACCGCCAGTGACGCCCGAGCACTCGCCCGGTCTGCAGGCAGTACAGAGCCGGCGGGAATCGAGCGGGCCGAAGGCAATCCGCTCTTCATCATAGAGCTTGCACGCGCGCGTACGGTCAGCGCCACGCCGGAAGTGCCGATCACGCTGAAAGGGATCATCGGGGCGCGTCTCGACGAGCTCGCGCGCGAGGATTGCGAGCTGCTGCAATGCGCAGCCGTGGTCGGCGAGACGTTCACGGTGGGCGACGCGACCCTGCTCTCCGGACGCGAACCGGCCGACGTTGCGACCGCGCTTGATCGGCTCGCGGAGCTCTGGTACTTGCGCCCGGTCCTCGGCGGACAGCGATTTCATCACGCGCTTGTTCATGACGTGGCGTATGGCCGTCTCGCGACCGCCGAAAGACTGCGGCTCCACGCCCGCTACGCTCAACATGGCGCGCGGCCGGACGATGCCGAAACACTCGCCCGCCATCTCTGGGAGGCGGTGGGAGGCCAAGATGCCGAGTGGGTCTGGGAGGGCAGCGACGAGCTGTCTCTCCTGCGCGGCCGTGCTCGCGAGGCGCATCTCGCCGCGTCTCGCCAGTACGCCAACCGCGGTGCCTATGAGCGCGCGATCGAATCTTGCCGGCGCGCATTGTACTTTGCGAGCGATCCGGAAAGCGCTGCAGCCGTTGAGCAAACAACCGGGGACGTCTTTGCGGCCAAGGGCGATGCCGAACAAGCTTGGGCGCACTACATGCGAGCTCGGGCGTGCTACCGGGACGCCAAGCTAGAGCCTCCACCTGACCTCTATCCAAGCCTTCTGGAGCCTTTCGTCTACACCGCGGGCATGTTTGTACAGCACCCGGATGAGGCTCTTGTCGACACGCTTTTCCGGGAAGGAGAGGACGTAGTCCGCAGAGTCGGCGATATGGCGTCACTCGCGCGGCTCCTTGCTCTGCGTGCTTATCAGTCGCTCGATGCAGCACAAATGTCGGAGGCGTTGCGCGTCTCCGAGCCGGTTGCCGATCCGACATCGCTCGGATCTTTTCTCGAGCACGGCGCGATCCTTCAGGTCCGGGTCGGGGATTTCGCGGCGGCGCGGCGCAGCTATGAGCGGCTCGATTCGCTAGCCCGTGTCGCGACCGAGCGACAGTTGGAATTTCGCGCGATCCTCGCGCTGAATATGGGATACGTCGATGAGGCTGCAGACTTGGCGGCTCGATACCTCGCCATTGGTGCGTCGCGAGGTCCCCATCTGCGGACCCACGCTTATCGGGAGCAATGCCACGTCCTCCTTGCCCAAGGCCGATGGCCCCGCCTGGGTGAGCTTGCGGCGGACACCGAGCGGCTGGTGTCGGAGCACCCGGAGACGTCTTTCTGCTACGCGGTATCCACCGCCTTCGCCTTCGCCGCCGTCGCCAGCGCCATCGAAGGCAACGACCAGGACGCGCAAGCGCTACTGTCGCGCGCGGAGGTGCCGTTGCAAGCCGAGCCGCTTGAGCGGGAGAGCGTACTGCTGCTGGCCAGCGGGGCGATTGGCCGATCGGACAAGGTGGACGAGCTGCGCCAAACCATCCGGCAAAACTACGCGGCCCCGCTCTGGTTTTTCATTCGGACGGAAGCGGTCGTCCTGACCATGCTTCAGCGCTGGGATGAGCTGAACCAGGTGCTGCCGCACCTCGAACGAGCGGCCGCCAAGAGCGGCAGTCGCTATATTGATGCACTGGTCGCGGCAATCCGCGAGGAGGTGGCGGCGGCGCGGGGCGGCCCGGCAGCCAACCATCGCATGCTGCGGGAACTCGGGTATGCGGGATGGAGCCGATTGCTCTCGCACCGGCCTCCTGCCGTCTGACCACCCAAAAAGACGCCCGAGGCGGGCTAAACCAGCGAAGAGCTGAATGAAGAGCTGAATGAAGAGCTGAATGAAGAGCGTTGGCTGGGGGACTAGGATTCGAACCTAGACTGGCGGAGTCAGAGTCCGCTGTCCTACCGTTAGACGATCCCCCACCCGGGAGCCGGCGCGGTACATAGCACAGCCGCCGCCTGCCTGAAATAGCTGGTCCGCCGCGCGGCGTTCTCCAAGTCCCGACAGAGCCTCCGTCTTGGTCGGTCCGGTTCTTGTGCGCTAGAGTGGCTTAGACCGCCTCTGGAGGATTCCGTTGGACCGCGTCGCGACAGCGCCGATCGATGCCGGTACGAAGGCGGTTTCACAAGAAATACCAGTCGGTTACGTCGCGCGGGAGATCTACGCCGCGCTCGACCTCGGCACCAACAATTGCCGCCTCCTGGTGGCGCGCCGGGCCGGGCGGGGCTTTCGGATCATCGACGCGTTCTCGCGCATCGTGCGGCTCGGCGAGGGCATCGCCCAGAGCGGCCGGCTCTCGCAGGCAGCGATGGACCGCACCCTGGCGGCGCTCGCGGTCTGCGCCGACAAGATGGCCCGCCGCAAGGTGACCCAGGCGCGCGCGGTCGCGACGGAGGCCTGCCGGCGCGCCGAGAACTGCGAGGTGTTCCTGGAGCGCGTGCGCGCAGAGACCGGCATACCCATCGAGATCATCGCGAGCGACGAAGAGGCGCGCCTGGTCATGGTGGGCTGCACGCCACTACTTGATCGTCGCGCGCCGTTTGCGCTCGTGCTCGATATTGGCGGCGGCTCGACCGAGCTGGTCTGGCTCCGCGTGCCGCGCGAGCCCCGCCAGGCACCGCAGGTGCTGGACTTTGTCTCGGTGCCCTTCGGGGTCGTGACGCTGAGCGACGGCTACGATGGCCGCGCGGTCACCGAGGAGAGTTACGGCAGCATGGTGGCGGAGGTGCGGGCGGCGCTGGCGCCCTTCGAACGCGCGAACGCGATCGCGCGCCGGATCGAGAATGGCGCCGTGCAGATGCTCGGCAGTTCCGGCACCGTGACCACGCTCGCGGCGATCCATCTGCAATTGCCGCGCTACAACCGGACGGCGGTCGACGGCAGTTCGCTCAGCTTCGGCGAAGTCGAGACGGCGTCGCAGCGGCTCCTCGCCATGGACTATGCGGCACGTGTGGCACATCCCTGCATCGGCGCCGAGCGGGCCGATCTCGTACTCGCGGGCTGCGCCATCCTGCAGGCGATCTGCACGCTCTGGCCCGTGGGCCGCGTGCGCGTCGCCGACCGCGGGCTCCGCGAGGGCATCCTGCAGGGCCTGTTCGCCACCCATTGATGCACTGACATGCGCAATCGCAGCGGGCGCGGGAGCGGCGGCAAGCGTCGGGGCGCGCCCACCTCGAGCCGAGCACCGGCGGTGCGGGTCAAGACCGCGCACCGGCGCACGGCCTCCTCGACCCAGTGGCTCCAGCGTCAGCTCAACGATCCCTATGTCTCGGAGGCGCGCCGCCTCGGCTACCGCTCGCGCGCCGCCTTCAAGCTCCTCGAGCTCGATGACCGCTTCCATTTCCTGAAGCCCGGCGGCCGCGCGGTCGATCTGGGTGCCGCACCCGGCGGCTGGACGCAGGTCGCGGGGGCGCGCACCAAGGCCGAGAGCGGCCGGGGCCGCGTGGTCGGCATCGACCTGCTCGCCATGGATCCCGTACCGGGCGCCACGATCCTGCGGGGCGATTTCCTCGCAGACGACGCGCCCGGCGCAATCAAGGCGGCGCTCGGCGGTCCCGCCGATGTCGTGCTCTCCGACATGGCCGCACCCACGACCGGTCACGCCAGCACGGACCACCTCCGCATCGTGGCGCTCGCCGAGGCAGCCTATGCCTTCGCCCGCGAGGTCTTGGCGGAGGGCGGCAGCTTCGTCGCGAAGGTGTTCCAGGGCGGCACCGAGCGCTCGTTCCTGGAGGCGCTCCGGCGCGATTTCGACTCGGTGCGCCACGCCAAGCCGCCCGCGAGCCGGGCCGAATCGGCCGAGGTTTACGTTGTGGCGCTGGGCTTTCGAGGTGGTGCCGTGTCCCGCCCCTGAAATTCGCAAGCGAATTTCAGGGATAAGCGGGCCACTAACTTATTGATGCTAGTGTGATTCAGATTCCGAAGTTCGTGCAACGAACTTCGGAATCATCACACTAGGCCTGCATAACAGCCGCGCGCCAAGCGGCTTCCATTGCCGTCCTCATTGTGTATAGTGCGCCGCCAACCCTTCGCGGGAGGCAGCATGGAATTCCGTCAGGCTCTTACCTTCGACGACGTCCTGCTTGTGCCCGCGGCCTCCGCAGTCCTGCCCACCGAGACCGACACGCGCACGAGGCTGACGCGCGAGGTGAGCCTCGGCATTCCCCTGATCTCGGCGGCGATGGACACGGTCACCGAGAGCGCGCTCGCGATTGCCATGGCGCAGGCGGGCGGCCTCGGCTGTATCCACCGGAATATGCCGATCGAGCGCCAGGCCGACGAGGTCCGCAAGGTGAAGAAGTTCGAGGCGGGCATGGTGGTGAACCCCGTCACCATCCATCCCGAGGCGACGCTCGCCGACGCGCTCCAGCTCATGGCGGAGCACCGAATCTCCGGCATTCCTGTGGTGCAGCGCGGCTCCGGCAAGCTCGTCGGCATCGTCACCAACCGCGACGTCCGTTTCGCGACCAACCCGAAGCAGCCGATCGCGGAGTTGATGACGCGCGAGAAGCTCGTCACGGTGCGCGAGACCGCGAACCGCGAGGAGGCGAAGCGGCTCCTGCACCAGCACCGCATCGAGAAGCTGCTGGTGGTCGACGACGCCTATCGGTGCATCGGCCTCATTACCGTCAAGGACATCGAGAAGGCGCAGAAATTCCCGCACGCCTGCAAGGACGAGCACGGCAGGCTTCGCGCCGCCGCGGCGACCGGCACCGGCGAGGACGGTGTCCGCCGCGCCGAGGCGCTGTTCGATGCCGGCTGCGACGTGCTGGTGATCGACACTGCCCACGGTCATTCGAGCCGCGTGCTTGACGGCGTGAAGCGCGTGCGCCGGCTCTCGAACTACACGCAGATCGTCGCGGGCAATGTCGCGACCGCCGAGGGCGCGCGAGCCTTGATCGAGGCCGGCGCGGACGCGGTCAAGGTCGGCATCGGCCCGGGCTCGATCTGCACCACACGCGTGGTCGCGGGCGTCGGCATGCCGCAGCTCACGGCGATCATGGACGTGGTCGAGGAGTGCCGGAAATCCGACGTGCCCGTGATCGCCGACGGCGGCATCAAGTTCTCCGGCGATCTCGCGAAAGCCATAGCGGGCGGCGCCGATTGCGCGATGCTGGGCTCGCTCTTCGCCGGCACCGACGAGGCGCCCGGCGAGGTCTTCCTCTATCAGGGCCGCAGCTACAAGTCCTACCGCGGCATGGGCTCCGTCGGCGCCATGGCGCGCGGCTCCGCCGACCGCTATTTCCAGGAGGAAGTCTCCAGCACGCTCAAGCTCGTTCCCGAGGGCGTCGAGGGCCGCGTGCCGCACAAGGGGCCGGTCGGCAACATCGTCCATCAGCTCGTGGGCGGCTTGAAAGCGGCGATGGGCTATACGGGGAGCCGCACCATCGCGGAGATGCAGAAGAACACCAAGTTCGTGCGCATCACGGCCTCGGGCCTGCGCGAGAGCCACGTGCACGACATCGCGATCACGCGCGAGGCCCCGAACTACCGGCAGGAGATTTGACTCCCGGGGCTCAGGTCGCGGCGGCCATTCAACTGCTCGACGAGATCGAGCGCGGCCGGGCGCCCGCCGACGACATCGTCGGTGGTTATTTTCGCCGGCACCGCTTCGCCGGCTCCTCGGATCGCGCTGCGATCTCCGCCCACATCTATGCCGTGCTGCGCCACCGCGCGGCGCTCGACTGGTGGATCGCCAAGGCGGGGCAGGGGCTCGCCGCCGACGCGCGCCACCGCACGCTGGCGGCCTTGGTGCTGGCGGAGAACTGGACGCCGCGCGAGATCGACCGGGCTTGCGACGGCGACCGCTTCCGTCCGCCGCCGCTCGCGCCCGACGAGCGCGAGCTCGTGGAGGCGCTCGTCGATGAGGCGCTGGCGGGGCCCTTCATGCCCGCCGCGGTCCGCGGCAATTTTCCCGATTGGCTGCACCCTTATCTCGAACGCGCCTTCGGTGG
>DATEGF010000013.1:0-2063 GCA_035280245.1 Allostellaceae bacterium | reverse complement strand
CGCAGTTGTTGCGCTTCATCAGCGAGATCGCGGGCGCCGCCGCCTTGCCGGCCTCCATGAGCCGCCCGAGCCGCAGTGCGCCGTTGAGCCCGAGCGCAATCTCGGTCTGCATGTCGGCGAGCTTCTTCTGAATGAGCTGGTCGGCGGCGAGCGGACGGCCGAACTGCTTGCGGTCGAGCGCGTATTGGCGCGCCCGATGCCAGCAGAACTCCGCGGCGCCAATCGCGCCCCAGGCAATGCCGGCGCGCGCCACGTTGAGGCAGCCGAAGGGGCCCCCGAGGCCTTTGGCGTGCGGCAGCATGTTCTCTTCCGGCACGGACGCATCCTCGAGCACGACCTCGCCGGTGATCGAGGCGCGCAACGAAAGCTTGCCTTCGATCTTGGGCGTGGACAAACCCTTGGTGCCGCGCTCGACCAAAAAGCCGCGGATGACGCCGTCGAGCTTGGCCCATACCAGCGCGAGGTCCGCGACCGGCGCGTTGGTGATCCACATCTTGGTGCCGGTGAGCCGGTAGCCGCCCGGCGCCTTGTCCGCGCGCGTCGTCATCGAGCCCGGATCGGAGCCGTGATCGGGCTCGGTCAGGCCGAAGCAACCGACGATCTCGCCCGACGCGAGCTTGGGCAAATACCGCTTCCTTTGCGCTTCGCTGCCATAGGCGAAGATCGGGTGCATCACCAGCGAGGACTGCACCGACATGGCCGAGCGGTAGCCGGAATCGACGCGCTCGATCTCGCGCGTGATCAGCCCATAGGCGACATAGCCGAGCCCCGCGCCGCCGTACTCTTCCGGGATCGTGGGTCCGAGCAGGCCGAGCGCGCCCATCTCGGAAACGATGGCGCGATCGAAACGCTCCTCGCGGTTGTCCATGAGCACGCGCGGGAACAGCTTGTCCTGCGCATAGCCGCGCGCGGTGTCGCGCACCATGCGCTCTTCTTCGGTGAGCTCGCCTTCGAAATCGAGCGGATCCTGCCAGTTGAAGGCGGCGTCCTCGCGTTGCGGCGCTGAGCGATGCTTGCGCGTCTCGGCGGCGGTCTGCGGCATGGCATGCTCCCGGGGCTTGCGCTTTAGTTGGGCTGACGCGTGTCCTCCGGCGAACCGGTATCCACCCGGGTCACGTCCGGGGCAGGCTTTCGCCGGAAACGCCGCGGTCGCCTTTTCATGCCCACGTTCGCGCGGGGGATTCAAGAGGCTCTTCGCCGTCGCCATGACTTCGCGCATCGCCGCGCCGGAGCCTCACTGGGCGATGCGGATATTCTTCTCCTCGACCAGGCGGCCCCACTTGCCCATGTCGCCGGCGAGCACGGCGCGCAGATCCGCGCTGGCGCCGCTCCTGATCTCCATGCTGAGCGCCTCGAGCTTACTCTTGACGTCGGGCGCGGCGAGCGCCTGCTTGATGGCGGCCTCGATCTTGTCGACGATCGCCTGCGGCGTGCCGGCCGGCGCGAACGCCCCGATCCAGGTGGCGACGTCGTAGCCGGGGACGCCCGATTCATCGATCGTCGGCACGTCGGGCAGCCGCGGCACGCGCTTTCGGGTCGTCACCGCGAGGGTGCGCAGCTTGCCCGACTGCATCCCGGCATGGGCGGTGGCGAGGTCGGCGAAGATCACCTGCGTCTCGCCCGACATTACGCCCGTGACCGCCGGCGCGCCGCCTCGGAACGGGATGTTGGTGATGTCGACTTGGGCCATGGCCTTGAACAATTCGAGCGCAAGCAGCGTCGCGGTTCCGCCGGAGGCATGATTGAGCTTGCCCGGATTGGCCTTGGCGAACGCGATCAGCTCTTTGATCGATTTGACCGGCACCGCCTCGTTCACCAGCACGACCTCCGCGATCGAGGTGAGGAGCGCGAGCGGCTCGAAGTCGCGTTGCGAGTGATAAGCGAGATTGGGGTAGACGACCGGGTTCATCGCCATGGTGCCGTCGTGGGCGACCAAGAGCATGTAACCGTCGGGCGGCGATTTTGCCGCCGCTTCCGCGCCGATGATCATGGCGGCGCCCGGGCGATTCTCGATCACCACCGGCTTGCCCCAGCGCTCGGCGAGCGCCGCGGCGACCACACGC
>DATEGF010000012.1:0-46950 GCA_035280245.1 Allostellaceae bacterium | reverse complement strand
GGCTCCGCGAGACCGCGATCGCCGCCAACACCTGGGTGGTGCGCGAGCGCGCGCCGATCCGGATCTTCAGCCGCACCGGCCACGAGCGCAACGACATCTACACCTACGAGGGCGTCCTCCTGCCGCTCTCGCAGGACGGCGAGCGCGTCAACATGGTGCTGGGCTCGCTGCTCTTTGAGTTGGCGCACTAGCGGCCTACGCGCGGCATGGGATGCGATAGTCAGATCGAGACCAACTCACCTCCGCTTTTCCCCGCAGCAGACCTTCGCGCGTCGTCTCGGAATGTCGCAGAAGTGCCAGTTCCGGACATCACGGCCCGCGTTTGCCAATTACTCCTGCCAGCCCGCCTTCCGAAGCGCGTCGAGCAATTGCTCCCGCCATTGCGGGTTCCTGGTTTTGAGCGGCATCAGTGCGTCGCCAGCGGACTTTTCCAGTGATCGCATTTGATCGACGCATCGGCGAGCGTCATCCATGCGTCCTAGTTCCGAATAACAGGATACGAGCGTTTCGAATATCGGCCGCCATGACGGCCGTACCTTCAAAGACTTGATCGCAGCTTGGAGGGCCTCTTCGGCATTCTTTGTGAAGAGATGAGCCAGGGCTTTCAGATTGAACCAGACAAAGTTTTGCGGATCGTAGGGGTTCAACGTGAGGCCGCGGTCGAACGGTGCGACCGCCTCGGCCGCATGTCCCATAAAGAGCCGAGCCATTCCCAACACCAAATGGCCGAGTGCAAAGCTCGGGCTAATTTCGACTGCCCGTTCCGCAGGTGGGATGGCCTGCTCGGGAACATTCGCATAGACGCTGGTAATAGCTAAAGCATAGTGGGAGTAGGGGTTTCTCTCGTCGAGACGAAGCGCTCGCAGCGCTGCATCGATGCCCTCTTGGATATCGCTCTTCGGGTCCTCGCTCCAGCCATAAGCAACCAGTCCGGCACTGACGCGGGCGAGCCAGATCGACGTTTCCGGCAATTCCGGATCGAGCTTGCAGGCCTTTCGAAACAGCTCGCGTGCTTCGAGATGACGATCGCGGGTAACGTGATGAAAGTGCCAGGTCCCCTTTCGCACCAGATCCCAAGCGGTCATGTTACCGGTGTGGCGGGCGACCGCTGAAAGAGACTCGTTTTTGAGTAACTCGGGCTCGAGCGCGCCAGCCACGCGCTCGGCAATCTCGTCCTGAATTGCGAAGAGCTCGGTCAGGTCAAGGTCATATCGTTCGGCCCAAATGTGGTTGCCGGTTCGCGCATCGTTGAGCTGGGCGGAGATGCGCACGCGCCGGCCGGATTTGCGCACGCTGCCTTCCAGCGTATAACGAACGCCAACCTCTTTCGCGATAGCTGCCACGCCAACGGACTTGCCCTTGAAGGCAAAACTCGAATTTCGGGCGATGACAAAGAACCACCGGAAGCGAGTCAGTGCTGTGATGATGTCGTCGGTGATGCCGTCGACCAAGTACTCCTGCTCGTCATCGTGGCTGAGATTGGCGAACGGGAGCACGATGATCGACGGTCTTCGTCCGGCATCTTCCGTTCGCTCAACGCCAGAGGGGCGTTCAGAGTCCTGCGAGTCCGCGGCGGGGACGAATCGATAGCCCACTCGGGGGATGGTCGCGATCCATTCCGCACCGTTAGGTGACGGCCCCAACAGCTTGCGCAGTGCGGCGATCTGGACGGAAAGGTTGCTTTCCTCGACGGCCATGTCGGGCCACGCTGCATCCATGAGCGCGGCCTTGCTTACTGCGTGCCCATGCGCCGCGAGGAGGGTCTGCAGCAGCAATAGCCCGTGATTCCCCACTCCGACGGGTCGCCCATCGCGTACGAGCGCGCCCCGATCTTCATCGAGGACGAAAGGCCCGAAGACAAACCGCTGTCCTGCCATGGAATGAGACTAGCCCCCTTCGGAAGATTTCGGAACTTTTCGGCGCTCGCTTCAGGACTTCAATTGGCGGGCGGCCCATTCTGCCGTTGTAGTCCATGCGATCGAAAGGAGAGCCCAATGAACCGGATCCAAGACATCCACACCGGCAACGCAAGCCTGCCACCCGCTAACGGCAAGAAGGCGTCTGTGGTGAAGGGCAGCGCGCAATACCGTGCAGAGCAAGGGTCACAGTATTCTCCGGGAATCAGCGCGGAGACGGTCGGCGCAAGATCGCTCTGGCTCGGCATCGTGACGTTGCCTCCTGGTCAACGGACCAAGGCCCATGTGCACGACCGCCACGAAACTGCCTTCTACATGCTCAGCGGCATCGAGGTCGAGGTGTGGACGGGTGATCAGCTGCAGTACAAGGATGTGACTCACGCCGGAGACTACCTGTTCATCCCTGCGAACGTGCTCCATGTCGCGGTCAACCGCGGATCGGAACCTGCTGTCTTCATTGGCTCGCGAAATGAAGCAACGGCCCAGGAGAGCGTCGTCATGCGTCCGGAAATGGATGCAAGAGTGCCGTAGCGCCGACGAAGCAATCGGACTTCTGAGCCGCGAAACGTCCCGGGGCCGCGCGACTCAAAACGTCGGTTTCGGGTCAAAAGGCGAAGAATTCACGTTGAGCAAATGTCGTCCGCAAAGCCCTCAACAGCGGACATGAGGATGTCCGGGTAGGATCGCGAGTCGGCATTTTGTGCACAAAACTACCATCGTCTCTATCGTCTTGAGCGCACTTTAGTTTTTACAGTCGAAGAGTCGGCCGGGGACGTCAACAGGGGACTGCAAGCCGTGACGGTTTGTGATCATCACGTTGGCTCACTGCCGAGCTTGCGACCTGCTTTCTGATCACGCGTGGTCACGAAGGCAAGTCTGCTTCAGCTCCAACAGCGGACATTCTGCTCTCGTTGATCGAGATCCGAGAAGGGCCGATTGTGTTGAAAGTCGAAAATGCCGCCTCAACAAAATTCCCGCAAGAGCCGGCTGATCGCCGACTTCGGCTGGCGATGCCCTCTCGGAATATGTGGGAAGGGCACTGGATGAATCCGCTCAAGTCGAAGAGGTCCCCCACGTCCCAAAACGCCAAGCGCACCAGCGGCTCTTAGAAAAATAGTCCGCACGCCGGAGAGGATTTTTTCAACAGAACCGGCCAAAAGCGGACATCACAAGATTATTTGCGCCGCGCGCTCTCTGTATGTGCCTTGGCGTCCGCTGTGAAAACCTGGCACCGCTTGCCCGCTATGACGTAGTCCGGCTTTTGGAGACAAGCCTGCTCAAGTTTCGCATTGAATTCCGGCGTGTAGTACCATTCGTAATATTCGATGCGTCCGTTCTTGACCACGATTGAGCTGTCCCATTCGCCGGGCTCTACACCCAAATCGACGTAAGGGGCAAAGCCATACGTTTTCCCGTGAGCAGTTAACCTGTCGCCGTCCCTGCGCACGTCATAGTCACGATTTTCGAGACCCTTGATGGCACCCATTACCCGGCGTAACCCCTGCTCGCCATTCGATCTCACTCCGCTGCTGCCCACCACCACCGCGTCGTCGGCCATGAACTTCATCAGCTCGTCTACGCTGCTTGCAGCCCACGCACCCAAAAACGATCGCGCAACCACCACAGGATCGCTCTCTCGTGCGTCTTGCGCATGCGATGCCGTGAAATTGGACAAGGCAACAATCGTGCCCATCCAGATGATGCCGTACCTCATCTTGCCCCCTCCTCACCGCGCCTACCGAAGCCGTACGTAGGGCGGAGTTCCGGCATTCCACTTTCAGCAAGCCTTCCACGGTGGGGTTTTGGATGCAACTTCCGAAAAGGGTCAACAGCGGCGGTCGGCGACGCTTCGCGCTGGGTCGGCTTCACCTTTGACAGCGGACCTTGGCGTCGCTTCTCAAGACCGCCGTTTCAGCCGATAATGGGGGTCCACCTTCGAGGATGCGCCCATGAGCTTCGACCTGGATCGTTTCGTGGCGGATTTGCGGAAGGCGCTCGGCGAGCGCTCGCGGCAGGCGCTGCGCGAGGTGGTGGCGCGCGCGGTCTCCGATCCGCCCTCGCTCCTCAAGCGGATCGGCGCGCCCGAGAAGGCCGCAGGCGACGTGCTGCATCAGTCGACCGATCTCACGGTGCTCAACGTGGTCTGGGCGCCGAAGTTCGTCACGCTGCCGCACGACCACCGCATGGCGGCCGTGATCGGCATGTATGGCGGGCGCGAGGACAATGTGTTCTGGCGCCGCGTCCCCACGGGCGGCAAGAAATTCCCGATCGAACCCGCCGGCGGGGAGTCCCTGGGCGACGGCGACACGGTCATCCTCGGCCGCGACATCATCCATTCCGTGATCAATCCACTGGACAAGCTCTCCGGCGCGATCCACGTCTACGATGGCCCGTTCATGACCACACCGCGCAGCATGTGGAGCGCCGAGACGCTTCGCGAGGAGCCCTACGACATCGCCGCCGTCGCCAGGGGAATCCCGATCCAGGCGCCCGCGCGCTGACACGCGCGGTTCACCAGCTTTCCGCCCGAAAGGATTCACCGGGCCAGGCGCCGCATGCGTCCGCGATAGAGGAAAAGCGCGCCAGGACCAAGCGACATGAGCAGGATCGAGAGGCCGGTGGCAATGCCCATGCCGGTGATCCCCGGCGCGCAGCAGTCGTGCCGCCCGCGCACGATCACATGGGAGGGGACCACGATCAGTAGCTCGAGCACGCTGCCCTTGGTGAGCCAGCGGTAGACGGGCGTTGCCGGATCAAGAAGCCGCTCGCCCATCCGCCAAAGCGCAAGCGTCCAAAACAGCCAAGACGCGGGCCAGGCAGCGAGCACGCTCCAGAAGATGAATTCGCTCGGCTGGTCTCCCACGATAACGACCACGACACTGGCGACAGCGCCGAAGATCAGCAACGAGAGCGCGAGCCCGGTGGCAGCGGCCGATATCAAGATGTGGCGGCGCGGCCTCGGTTTCATGCGCGATGTCCCGACGCCGACGAACAGAAGGACGAGCGGGCCGCCGGCAATCAGCAGAGTCCATCCACCCCAGATGGCGACGCCGAGCCAGTCGGAGCTGCGTGACGCATCAAACGATGGATGTGCGTCCGTCAGCACGAGCAGTCCGACGGCTGGGCTCAGCGCCGCGACGATTGCTATGTAGAAACCGGTGACGACCGTGCCCCAGTTGCGCATGGCAAGCCTCGAGATCGCGACCCTCGATTAGGGCGTGAACCCATAAATACAATATGCCCGTGCCCGCTTTCGAACCGCAACCGGCCCGCACAGCCTGCCGTCAGCATTTCCGAGTCGTGCCACGAGCCGACGTTGCCAAATTCATTCGATCACCTCGTCGGCGCGGGCGAGGAGGGACTGTGAGATGGTGATCCCGAGCGCCGTGGCGGTGTTGAGGTTGATCAGGAACGTGAACCGCGTCGGCTCCTCCACCGGCAGATCGGATGGACGAGCGCCCTTGAGAACCCGATCGGTGAGCGCAGCGGTGCGCTGATAGCTCTCTTCCAATTCGGGGCCGAAGGACATCAGGCCGCCTTCGCGCGCCTCCGGCGGGTATGAATGGATCGACGGCAGGTGATGGCGCAACGCCAGTTCGGCAACCTCCTTCCGGTGCCCAAATATCAGGTTATCGGTCATGAAGATCAGGGCTTGCGCTCCCGCACTCTGTGCATCGTCGAAGGCGGGCGCCAAATCCTCGAGGCCGCGCAGCGTGCGCGAATAGATCTCGATGCCTCGGGTCGATGCCGAGCTCTGAATGGTATCGAGGATCGCGGCGTTCTCGACGAATGAAGGGCTCCATATGACCGCAACCCGTCGAGCAGCCGGTAACGCTTCGCTGAGAAGGTCCAGCCGTTTTCCGCCGAGCAGAGCTTCGCTGAATGTCACCCCCGTGAAGGTGCCTCCCGGGTGTGCGAGACTCTCGACGACGCCGAGCCCGACCGGGTCGGGCACGAACACAAACACGACGGGTGTTGCGACCTTGGCCTGCTTGAGGGCCAGGACGGCTGGCGAGGTCATCGCGATGATCACGTCGGGCGGTTCACCCACAAGGTGGGCCACGAGCGCTTTCAACCGCTCCGAGTCCCCCTCGGCACCGAGGAGCTCGATGCTTGCGGTTCGGCCGTTCTCGTAACCGAGCTTTGCCAGGGCCTCGAACAAACGATCGATCGGGGTGCGGTTTGGATAACCGCTGTGCAGGATGCCGATCCTCGTACGCGTCTGCGCCAGGGAGGGTGTGGCAAGCAGGAGCGGCGCCGCCGCGATCCCCGCGATGATAGAGCGCCGCTTCATCCGATCACCCGCCCAATGACTCCCTTTCGGTCAGTGTGAGCGCAGCAGGACGCAAAGAAAAGCCCCGCTGGAGCGGGACGGAAAAAAGGCGGACCGGGTCGTCACGGGCTCACCCGACATCACGCGCCGCTCTCAGGCACTCAACGCGGCCGACGTCTGAAGCGGGTCAAAGTGCGATGAATGAGGGCCGTCCCGCCATGTCCGCTTCACTCCTATTTTTCGGAGGCGCGGGACGGGCTTCCTGCGTTCATGAGCTCATGACTTACATCGGGGAACGCCCAGAGACGAGGTCTGCTTCGGTCAGAGCGCTTGTGCAGACAGGAACCGACTCACGCCCGCTTCTCCATCGCGAGCCACCCTTCCCGCGTCATCTCGGAACGTCGCGGAAGTGCCACTAGCGGATACTGACCGCGATCAAATCACCTCGTCGATGCGGGCGATGGACGGACTCGCGCTCCAATGGCCGATTCCGCTGATTCCCAGGTACTCAGCACGCTCCTTGCCCCTGGCAAGGGTTCCCTTGCAGAATCCATTGGGTGCAACCTTGGACGTCGGTGCATACCCAAGTGACTTGCGTTTCAGTCTTGCAACAAACGTCTCCAACGCGGCAGCCGCAAACACTCTGAGCGCGGCCTCGCGTCGGTAAAGCTGTGGCGAAAGCGACAAGCGCCAGAGCTTGCGAGAATGCGACGATTGCGTCTCGGCGGGCGGGCACGGAAGGGGTTACGTCCCTGTTTTGCGACACAACGTGACGTGACGCGAATGCCGCGAGATGAGCAATCCATAGCGCTGACAATCCCGACGCCAGGACGGCCATCAGGGTTTTCAATTGGGGCCCGCCAAAGTCAGCTGAGACATAGAGCGCCCAACCGCCGAGAGCCAAGCGAAACGCCTTCCGCATGCAGCCGGAGCAGCGGCCCAAATTTGCCGTCGAGAATGCGGGAAAGCGCATATACATCAATGTGCTCCTGTCCCGCCTGCCATCTTCTTCGTGAGCGAGCCGGCCATTGCCGCGCAAGACCATCAGAATTGCTGCTTTTCTGCGCGCTTACAGGTGCCAGTTGAGCCGTCAAACCAACGCACAATGCCGGTCACCCGGTCAATCGTAATGCCCCTGTCAAAGCTTATGTAACGCTCCGAGATCTGCGCCGGTTCTAGAGAGCATGGCGGCTTGGCGGGAGACGGTAGGTCGCAAACGGTTTGGTTTGCGTAGTCGACATCAAGTATATGGGAATAGCCGTATTGGGTAGTGCAGATCAGTGTGACCACCTCGGCTGCAGCTGCACTAGGCACTAACATCACCAGCAAGCTCGGCAACGCCCAGGCGTTCATTGAAGTCTCCCAACTCGTGCTCGGGCCCATCGACGCCAAAATCGGAGGGCACCGGGCATCGATGAGGAACGCACGCTGTCACGCTTCACGCCTCACCGGCGCCGGTGAATCTCTCTACCCTTGAGCCTAGCTGAAGCGTCGAGATTAGTACATTCGAGGCTCGACAGATGGCCAAGACTGGCGAGAGTCCACTCAGGGTCCGCGTGAGACGATCGAACAACGCGCGAGGGTGGCGGCTCTTCCCTCGATAACGGACCGGCTCGTCTGGGGTCCTCACTGGCCGTGAAGGGCCGACGCCGACGATCGAGCGGGTAGCCGGACCCGGGCAGAACGCATAAAGTCTTCGGGAGCTGTGACCGCGGACATCGAGAGCGGACGCGCTCTCATTCCAGGGGGACCAAGGGACATGGTCTCGGTAACCTTTAGCGACCGTCGACCCGTCAGGCGCACTTTCTATGTCTGGGTGGCGGCGGCCTGCGCCGCGATCGCTTTCGGCGGCTTCGCACCGACTTACTGGCTGCAGCTCTCCGCCGGGACGTTCGTGGGGCCGCCGTTGCTTCATTTCCATGGCGCGCTCTTCTTCGGCTGGACCCTTCTGCTTCTGAGCCAGACAGCCTTGGCGGCCAATGGGCGGCTCGAGCATCACCGTGCCTGGGGCCTGGCAGGCATCGGGCTCGCCTCAGCGATGGTCATCGTTGGGATCGCCGCGGCCATCAGCACGCTGAACGTCGGCCTGGCGGGAGGCTACGGCGACCGAGCGCGCGCCTTCATGATCCTTCCGGTGAGTGCCATCGGGCTGTTCGCGGGCTTCGTCACCGCGGCTATCGCCAATATCAAACGACCGGAGGCCCACAAGCGGTTGATGATTGTTGCCACCCTCTCGCTCCTTCAAGCGGCGATGGGGCGCATCTTCTTCGTCATCTTCACCGGTGGCGGGCCGGGTTTGCGGCCAGGCCTGGGGCCACCGCCACCCCTCGCGATCGGCCTCGTGCCGAGCCTTCTCCCGGAGCTACTCATCGTCGCCGGCATGATCTACGACTGGCGCACACGCGGCCGTCCGCATCCGGCTTGGGTAATCGGGGCGGTTGTGATCACCGCAGTCGTCGTGCTCCGCGGCATGGTGGCCGACACATCCGGTTGGTTGGCCATCGCCGATTTCCTCGCCGGGTTTAACGGATAACACCGCGCCGGTCGGTATTGCTGGCTCTCGCCGACGAGTTTGGAAGGGGCCAACAGTCGTCATCGGCGGCACTTCACACCGAGCCCGCTACAGCCTTGACAGCGGACTTTCGCGGCGTTTCTCGCGACCGCCGCTTCGTGCCACTACCGGAAATGAGGGAGCCTATTCGATCGCCTCGTCGGCACCGGTGAGGAGCGACGGCGGGATGGTGAGCCCCTACCGCCAGCGTCGTAAAACGGCCCCACAGTTCGCTTCTGTCACTCCGGCAACCCCGCTTGCCGCAGGCCCTCTTCGTATCTTGCGAAATCTTCGGGCCGCCGGAACGGCGCCATTACGTCTCTGAGGTTGGAAACGCGGAGTGCGGGGTTCAGCTGGCGTAACCGCGCCACCGCCTTCTGTGCCAGCTCAAGCCGCCCAGCGAGTGCATTGCTCGCGGCGCTGGTGCGTAACGCGGGCTGCAGGTCTGGAGCGTCCTGCAACGCCATTGCCGCCCATGACGATGCCTCATCATAACGGCCGTCGTAGAAATGAGCGTGTGCCGTTGCGTTTTGCATTCTCGGCACGTACGGACCAAGCGGACTCAGGCGCATGGCACGCGCGAGGCGCTCGATGGCTGCGTCCGGCTCGCCGAGCCAGATTTTGACGTGCCCGCCCCACAACCATGCCGCGGCCAGGTTCGGGTTGAGCGCGAGGGCCCGGTCGATGAGGGCAACGCCCGTGTCGAGATCGCGAACCACATACGCCTGCGCCCACCCGCCCGTGGCGAGTGCGACTGCGTCGTCCTTGCCCAACTCCACCGCCCGCTGAGTCAGCCTTCCAGCTTCGGCGGTCTCATTCGCTGGATCGATCATCCAGCCATTTACCTTGCGCATTACATAGCAATAGGCAGCCATGGCATAAGCCGACGCGAACTCGGGATCGAGCTCAATTGCGCGGTTGAACAGGCGCAACGCCTCGGCGTTGGCCTCTCGGCTTGTAATTTGATAATGGCTGGCCATCGCGCGCAGATAGTAGTCATAGGCATCGAGGCTCTGCGTGGGCTTGCGTTTGGCTCGCTCGATCTCGGCCTGCTCCAGCTTCGGCGCAATGGCACCCACGACGCTCGCGGTCACCTTGTCTTGAAGATCGAAAACGTCTTCGAGCGCTCCCTCGAAGCGATCCGCCCAGAGATGCACTCCGGTGAGGGTATCAATGAGCTGTCCGATGATCCGCACCCGGTTCGCCGCTTTCCGCACGCTGCCTTCGAGCACATAGCGCGCCCCCAGCTCGCGGCCGATTTGCTTCACGTCCACCGCGCGGCCCTTGTAGGTGAAGCTCGAATTGCGCGCGATCACGAACAGCGAGCGGAACCGCGACAGCGCGGTGATGATCTCCTCAACCACGCCGTCAGCGAAATACTCCTGCTCCGGGTCACCGCTCATATTGTGGAATGGCAGCACGGCGATTGACGGCTTGTCCGGCAGCGCGAGCGTTGGTTTCTCCCTTGCTGGCGTCGCGCCAAGCGGAACCCGATACACGCGCACCGGCCGCACGATGTTCTTGAGCTGCTGCTCGCCCATGTCCTCGAAGGGCAGGGCGAGCCTATCCCGCACCTGCTGGTACGAGGATTCAGAGATGCAAATGCCGCCGGGCTCCGCAATGCTTTCAAGCCGGGCCGCGACGTTCACACCGTCGCCCAAGATGTCGTCGTCTTCGATCAGCACGTCGCCGAGATTGATGCCGATGCGGAACAGCATTCGGCGATCCTGCGGCACCTCCGCGTTCCGCTCGGCCATGATCTTTTGAACGGCCACGGCGCATTCGACGGCCGCAACGATGGACGGGAACTCCAGCAGTACGCCGTCGCCGGTGGTCTTGACGATCCTGCCGCCGTGGCTCGCCACGATTGGATCAACGGCGGCGCGATGCTCACGGAGACCTCGTGCCGTGCCCGCTTCATCAACGCCCATGAGCCGGCTGAAGCCAGCCACATCAGCGGCGAGGATAGCTGCCAGCTTGCGTTCGACGCGTTCGGGCGGCACAGGGAAGCCTCTCTGCCCCTATGCGTGAAGCCTAGCCCATGTGCGGGGATCGGTACATGGAGGGTTCACCGACTGACGGCACTCTTGGGAGCGCGTGTCCGAATCGGGTCAACAGCCGCTAGCCGGCGCGCGTCGCCGTGCGTCCGCTTTTCCTTCAGCACCGCCCATCAACTCGGGTAACGGATCTTTAGTCGCTCGAAAGCATATTGGTCGAACAGAAATATCGGGAGACCAGTATCATGAGTGGGGGATCACAGCCTGAGTCGCACCTTGGGCTGCGTGGCAAGATTCTGCTTCTCTTCGGGATTAGCACTTTCTTGATGTTTGCGGCCGCGGCAAGCGGCTTCTGGCAGTTCCGCAGTAGCTTGCAGTTCTTGGCGGGCGACGTGATGGTCTACGAGGACAATGCCATCGGCATTGAGGCCCTAGAGTCCACCTTCAAGAAGCAGGTTCAGGAGTGGAAAGACACGCTGCTCCGAGGGAAGAGTCCAGATGCGCTGGACAAGTACTGGAACAATTTCCAGCAGCGTGAAGCGGACGTCCGCCGCGACGGCGAAAGGCTGAGCCATAGTATTCTTGACCCAGAGGCCTCCGGGCTTCTTGCGCAGTTTCTCTCCGCACACCGAGAGATGGGCGAAGCCTATCGTCGTGGCCTTCAACAATTCAAAGAGCACGACTTCGACAGCACGGTTGGTGATAAAGCCGTAGCGGGCATCGACCGTGCTCCCACGGAGCTTCTAACCAAGGCAAGAGAACGCCTTGTGTCGCTGGCAGCGACCCAGGCCAGCGAAGCGAAGCGCGGAGCTGAACGGACGACCTGGGCAAGCTTCCTGCTACTCACGGCGGTGATGATCAGCGCGGTCGGCGTCTTTCTCGTCGTGCTTCAGAGGAGCATCTCGATGCCGCTAACTGGGATAGTCGGCGTTCTCACCGATCTAGCCGATGGTAATACGTCCGTCGAGGTGGATGGTCGGACCCGGCACGACGAGATCGGTGCCATGGCCGCCGCGGTTCAGATCTTCAAGGACAGTATGATCAAGGCGGACAACCTTGCTGCTGAGCAAGAATCGGAACGGCTGGCAAAGGAAAAGCGAGCTCAGGTGCTCGACACGCTGACCCGCGCGTTCGAAGCGAAAGTGGGCAAGCTGGTGTCGATACTATCTTCCGCGGCGACAGAGATGCGGGGGACGGCGCAATCGATGTCCGCGACAGCCGAAGAAACGAACCGGCAATCGATCGCCGTGGCCTCAGCCTCCGCGCAGGCATCGGCCAATGTGCAGACGGTCGCGACCGCCAGCGAGGAGCTCTCAGCCTCGATCCAGGAGATCGCTAAGCAGGTCCAGCACTCCTCCAGTATCTCGAGCCGAGCGGTGGAGGACGCGCACAAGACAGACGCCACCGTCCGCACGCTTGCTGAAGGTGCCAAGAAGATCGGCACCGTGCTCGAGCTCATCAACTCGATTGCGAGCCAGACCAATCTCCTGGCCCTCAACGCCACCATCGAGGCGGCGCGAGCGGGTGACGCGGGTAAAGGCTTTGCCGTTGTCGCCTCTGAGGTTAAGTCGCTTGCCAATCAGACCGCGCAGGCAACGGATGAGATCGCAGCGCACATCGGTCAGATTCAAGAGGCAACCCAAGACGCCGTGAGTGCGATCGAGGACATCTCGAGGACGATCTCCGAGATCAATGAGATCGCCTCCAGCATCGCCGCGGCGGTGGAGGAGCAAGGAGCAGCAACGCGTGAGATCTCACGGAATGTCCATGAAGCCGCGAAAGGCACCCAAGAGGTCAGCGCAAGTGTCACCAGCGTCAAGCAGGCAGCGAACGATACTGGAACCGCCGCCGAACAGGTGCTTAGCGCAGCAGGCCAACTCTCCGAACAGGCCGAGCAGCTCGATGAAGAGGTGGCCGGGTTCTTACAAAGTGTTCAGGCGGCATAGCTCAAGAGTGCGGGTGAACCTTTGGCACAGGTCCGCTCGTCAACTAGAGAAGATCACGATCGCGATACGGCCGCTCTTCCCTCAAGAGCGGAACTCGGCGAGCGGCGATGCGCCGCCGCTTCGTGCCAGACGCCGACATGCGCGGCCTCGCTGCTCCGGCTCGACTTAGGCCCGCAAAGAGCGGGCCCTTTGGCTTTCCCGTTGCGTCGTGTCGCGCACGTCCTCGAACGCGCGGTCGAGCCGGTCGAGCGCCTCGTTCAGCAATGGCCGCGGCATGGCGAAGTTGAGCCGCAGCCACCCGGCCCCGCCGGGGCCGAACTGCTCGCCGGGACTGGCGAAGATCCGCGCGCGGCTCTTCACGCGCTCCGCCACGTCCTCGGGCGTAAGGCCGGTCCTCGTGAAATCCACCCAGGCGAGATATGTCGATTTGAGCGGCATCGGCCGCGCGCCCGGAATCGCTTGCCTGATGCGCGCGTCGAACAGATCGCGATTGCCCGTGAGATAAACCAGGAGCGCGTCGAGCCATGCCTCGCCGGTCCGCCACGCTACCTCGGTCGCGATCATGCCGAAGCTGTTGTAGGAGCCGAGCCCGCTTGCCGCGATGCGCTGATCGAGCCGACGCTTGAGCGCGGCGTTCGGCACGACGCAAGCGCCGACGTGGGCGCCGGCCAGATTGAATGTCTTGGTGGCGGCGAGGCACGTGATGATGCGGTCGGCGAACTCCGGGGCCGCGGCAAGCGCGGGCGTGTGCACGGCACCGTCCAGCAGGAGATCGCAATGGATCTCGTCGCTGACCAGGATCAGGCCGTGACTGGCGCAAAAAGCGGCGAGCGCCCGCGTCTCCTCGGCGGTCCAGACCGTGCCGCCGGGATTATGCGGATTGCAGTAGAAGACCACCTTGGTGCGCGGGGTGAGACGGGCCGCGAGCGCCGCCAGATCCATGCGGTAGCGGCCGTCGGTCTCGATCAGCTCGGCGTCGAGGATGCGCCGGTCATTGGCCAGAATGATTTTTCGGAAGGCATGATAGGCAGGGGGAAACACCACCACGTCATCGCCGGGCCCCGTCGTCGCCTGCAGGATCAGCCCAAGGCCCGAGACGATGCCGGGTGTCTGCGAAACCCAGCTCGGGTCCAGGCTCACGCGGTGCCGGCGCTTCATCCACTCGATCAGGGCCGACGCCCAGCTGCCGGTATCGGCGTAATAGCCGTGCGTCGCGCGCGTCACTTCCTTCATGAGCGCTTCGGTCACTCCGGGTGGCGCCGCAAAATCCATATCGGCCACCCACATCGGCAGCGCATCCGGCGCCGTGATGCCCGAGAGCTTGGCGATCATATCCCATTTGGACGAGTGCGTGCCTCGACGCTCGATGACACGATCAAAGTCGAACATGCGGCAGGGTCTCCACTTTGCGGATTGACGACGATCCCCAACGGTCAGGGAAAGGAATGACATCGCGGCTCGGTCATAAGCTCCGCCCGCTGGGGCTTATCGAGCCGAAATATGCTCTCTAGGTCCCCGCAGATGCAAACTTGGCCTGATTGTTCCTGAGCCAGATGTCCTTTCGGGCCAGGAGCGCTGAACGGAAACATCCAACGGCCGGGCGGATGCCCGCAGCGTGCTCACCGTCCATTGTAATTTCGGCCGCGTGGTACCATATTTATTGAGTCAATCGATTTGGGTTGGCTCGCCACCCGTGCTTTCAGGGCCGACCCATCCCATCCAATCGAACCTCGGCGGTCAATCTCAAGGCCGTCTGATCAGCGGCGGGGGCTTTCGATCACCCCCTCCTTGCTAGAGACCGGCCAGGCCGAGCCGGCGAGTCTCCGCCCTTCTGCCCGCTGACCGCGAGGTAAAGTCTCATGCAGGTATTCGTGCGCGACAACGACGTCAACAGCGCGCTGCGCGTTCTCAAGAAGAAGATGCAGCGCGAGGGCACCTTCCGCGAGATGAAGCGCCGGCGTGCCTACGAGAAGCCCTCAGAGCGGCGCGCCCGGGAAAAGGGTGAGGCCATTCGCCGCCACCGCAAGGTGCTGCGCAAGCGCATGGAGCGTGAAGGCTACTGAACGAGATGAATCGAGGTCGACGGTGAGAGATTCAGGACGGGACACCGAAGCCCGGCGCAAGGCCGAGGCCGTGCTGGCCCAGCGCAAGAAGCAGGATGACGCCATCGTTCAGCAGCGCGCGAGGGAGCGCGAAGCGGCCGCGGAGAAAGTGGCGCGGCTGCGCGAGCTGCGCCTTGCCAAGGAAGCCGCCGAAGCGCAGGCCAAACCGAAGGCGCGCTTCGTTGCGAGCCGGCGCAAGTCGGGCACGCAAGCCTCGTAGGTAACCAAGTCTGCCCGGAAAGGACGCATCGTGGTGAAGCAGATGAAGAAGATGCTGGTGAGCGGCGATCACGTCGCCTCTGACACGGGTCTACGCTGGTCCGTCCTCTGGGACACGGCCGGACGCCCCGAAGGGCGGTGGAGCGCCGCCGAGGCCAAAACCGAGGCGGAAGCGCTCGAGCGGGCGGCGCATTTCCGAAGGCTCGGATTCGCGGTCCACGCGATCAACGACCCCTCGGGCATCATGGTGATGGACTCGGCAGCCATCGAGGCCCGCCTGCATCCACGGACCGACTAGCCGCCCGCGCGTTCTGCCCGAACGCTCGCCGCCGAGCACCGAGCCAGCATTTGCCGTGGCCGGAGTTGGCGAGGTCCGCGACGCGGCTCGTGCCGGGCTCGAAACTCCTTGGGGCGGCCCCGATCAAGACGGTCGCGATGAGTGCGGCGGTACCGGTCCGGGCGACCCACGATCAGCACATTCATGGTGCTCATGGGTTCCTCTTTCCCAAGGAGTCGGAACCTCCACGCCGGCGCCAGGGCGAGTTTCGTCTGACTTGCGAGGAGGCCTGAAAAGCGAGAAAATTAACCAATTCTGGTGTCGTATGAGGAATCCTGGATCAGCCGAGTAGGCTTAGGCGCCGGCGGCGCTTTCGACGTATAGGATGGGACACCTCGAGCGGGGGACACAGGGCAGTTGGGGACCGGCGGTCGAGGTTAGGCCGCTTGGGGGCAATGTCCGCAAATCTTGAAAGCGTAAGACCGCCCGATTCCGGGCTTGCGTCACTCGTGATGCTGCTGCGGTTCCACGGCATCGGGGTCGATGCCGAGCAGATTCGCCATCAGTTCGGGATGGCCTCCTTCGGTATCCCTGAGATGATCCGCTGCGCCAAGGAGCTCGGGCTCAAGGCGCGGGCGATCACGACGCGCTGGGGAGGGCTGGCGAAAATCCCCATGCCGGTCATCGCGTCATTGCGCGATGGTGGCTTTCTGATCCTGGGCAAGGTGGGCGAGGGAAAGGCCCTGGTTCAGGCTCCCTCGTCGCCGCGACCGGAAATCGTGACCCAGGCGCAATTCGAGGCGCAGTGGGACGGCCGCCTCGTCCTGATGGCGCGTCGGGCGTCGCTCACGGATCTGAGCCGGCGGTTCGACTTCACCTGGTTCCTGGGCGCAATCCACAAGTATCGGCGCCTCCTCGGCGAGGTGGTGGTCGCCTCGTTCTTCCTCCAGGTTTTTGCGCTGATCTCGCCGCTGTTTTTCCAGGTCGTGATCGACAAGGTGCTCGTGCATCGTGGCATGAGCACGCTCGACGTGCTCGTGCTCGGCCTGGTCACGATCGCGATTTTCGAGGCGATCCTCGGCGGGCTCCGCACATATCTCTTCGCACACACGACCAACCGCATCGACGTCGAGCTGGGTGCTCGGCTCTTCCGGCACCTGCTGGCGCTGCCGCTCGCTTATTTCCAGGTGAGGCGCGCCGGCGATTCCGTCGCTCGCGTCCGGGAGCTCGAGAATATCCGGAACTTCCTGACGAGCTCGGCGCTCACCCTGATGATCGATTTGTTCTTCACCTTCGTTTTTCTCGCCGTGATGTTCGTCTACGCGCCCACGCTGACCTGGATCGTGCTCGGCGCCTTTCCTTTCTATATCGCGATATCCGCGGGTGCGACGCCGATCTTTCGGCGGCGGCTCGATGAGAAATTCCAGCGCGGCGCCGAAAACCAGGCCTTCCTCGTCGAGAGCGTCACCGGCATCGAGACGCTGAAGGCCATGGCGGTCGAGCCGCAGATGCAACGGCGCTGGGAAGAGCAGCTCGCCGGCTATGTCGCGGCGAGCTTCCGGGTCCTGAGCCTCGGCAATTCGGCGAGCCAAGCGGTCCAGCTCATCAGCAAGATCGTCACGGCGGCGACGCTCTATTTCGGGGCCAAGCTCGTGATCGACGGCAGCCTCACCATCGGCGAGCTCGTCGCCTTCAATATGCTGGCGGGTCGCGTGAGCGCCCCCGTGCTGCGGATCGCGCAGATCTGGCAGGACTTCCATCAGGCGCGGCTCTCCGTGGCGCGTCTCGGCGACATTCTCAACACCACCCCGGAGCCGGCGAACAATCCGGGACGCGTGGCGCTCCCGCCGATCCGCGGAGAGGTCCGCTTCGAGCACGTAGGCTTCCGATATCGGATCGATGGGCCGGAGGTGCTGCACGATCTCAACTTCACGGTGCCAGCCGGGCAGATCGTCGGCATCGTTGGCCCATCGGGGTCGGGCAAGAGCACGATCGCCAAGCTCTTGCAGCGGCTCTACGTGCCGGAAACAGGGCACATCTTCGTCGACGGCGCGGATCTCGCGATGGTCGACCCGTCCTGGCTTCGCCGACAGGTTGGCGTCGTGCTCCAGGAGAATGTGCTGTTCAACCGCACGGTGAGGGACAACATCGCGCTCGCGGACCCCGCCATGCCGATCGAGCGGATCATGGCGGCGGCACAGCTCGCCGGCGCCCACGAGTTCATCCTGGAGATGCCGGAGGGGTATGACACTATGATCGGAGAGCGCGGCAGCAGTCTCTCCGGCGGGCAGCGCCAGCGTATCGCGATCGCTCGCGCGCTCCTGATGGATCCGCGCATCCTGATTTTCGACGAGGCGACGAGCGCGCTCGACTATGAGAGCGAGCGGGCCATCCAGCAGAACATGCAACAGATCACGATGGGCCGCACGGTCTTCATCATCGCGCACCGCCTGTCGACGGTCCGCCGCGCGGACCGCATCGTGACGATCGACCGGGGCCGCCTGGTGGAGGACGGGACCCACGAAGAGCTCGTTCGCACAGGCGGACGGTACGCGATGCTGCATCGCTTGCAGGCGGGGCTCCATGAAATCGGGTGACGCGGTCGTCCCGTTGCCCGCCGGCGGTAGCGCGGTCAGCCGCCGGCGACGTCACGAGCTCGAGTTTCTGCCCGCGGCGCTCGAGATCGTCGAGACGCCACCATCGCCGGTCGGCCGTGCCATCGCGGCGACGCTCATGGGGCTCTTCTGCATCGCGCTTGCGTGGGCTTACCTCGGACATGTCGATATCGTGGCGACGGCGCCGGGCAAGATCGTACCCAGCGGCCGTACCAAGGTGGTCCAACCGCTCGAGATCGGCGTGGTCCGCGCCATCCATGTGCACGATGGCCAGACAGTGAAGGCGGGCGACATCCTGATCGAGCTCGATCCGACCATAAACGATGCGGAGCTTGGCCATCAGCGGGCCGACCTGATCGCGGCGCGGCTCGAGGTCGCGCGGCTGCGGGCGCTTTTGTCGGAGGGTGGCGACCCCATTGCCAACTTCAAGCCACCCGATGATGCCAATCCTAACCTCATCGCCACGCAGCGACAGTTCCTGCTGGACCAGGTCGCGGAGCAGCAGGCCAAGCTCGCGGCGCTGGATCGGCAGGCCGCGCAGAAAGTCGCCGAACGAGCGACCGCCGCGGCCAGCATCGGCAAGATCGAGGCCGTTCTTCCTCTGCTTCAGCAGCAGGTCGACATACGCAAGACGCTCTTCGAGCACGAGACCGGTTCCAGGCTGGTCTACCTCCAGACGCTGCAGACCCTGGTCGAGCAGCAGCAAAGCCTCACAGTCGAGAAGAGCCGCTTGCGCGAGGCGGAGGCGGCGATCGCCACCATCACGGAGAAGCGCGCGGAGACTGTCGCCGAGTTTCGCCGCGCGCGCTTCGACGAGTTGACGAAGGCCGAGCAGAAAATGTCGGGTCTCGCCCAGGACGTGATCAAGATCGAGCAGCGCGGCAAGTTTCAGCGGCTCACCGCGCCCGTCGATGGCGTCGTGCAGCAGCTGTCGGTCCATACGGTGGGGGGAGTCGTGACGCCAGCTCAGCCGCTGCTCGCCGTGGTTCCGCTCGACAGCCGGCTCGAGATCGAGGCGATGGTATCGAACGACGACATCGGGTTTGTGCGCGCCGGCCAAGAGGCCGAGATCAAGGTCGCCACATTCAATTTCACGCGCTACGGGCTGCTGCGCGGCGAGGTGCTGAACGTATCGGAGGACGCCGTTACGCCGGAAAGGTCGCAGGACAAATCGACCGACACTAGCCCCGGCGCCGACAACGCCTCGGCGCCAAAGCGCCAGGAGCTTTCTTACGCCGCACGCGTCTCGCTCGACCAAACTCAGATGCAGCTGGAGGACAGACTGGTCAATCTGTCTCCCGGCATGGCGGTCACGGTCGAGATCAAGACCGGATCGCGGCGGATCATCAGCTACTTGCTCTCGCCATTGGCGCGCTATCGCGACGAGAGCTTGCATGAGCGGTGAAGCGAGGAGCCGCGGCGAGGCACAGGCAAGCGGGCCGTGGCCGATGGCCCGTCGGCCCGCGCGGTCGATGGCGAGAACCTAAGGAAAGCTTAACCTTCGACTATAAACATTATTATGCAGTCAGCTGGATGCACACGATTTTGCAGTTGGATAAGGGTAAGATTTACTTTACAATGACAAGTAATCAGCGGAGCGCTAGCTCAACACTTCCAATATGTTAGCACACATCCTAAGGGAACAGGGCTGATGACGGCAAGAACCTGGAAGGGATCGGGACCCACCTGGTTCCCAAGCAGCGGAAACTGGAACAGTTCGGGCAATTGGTCTCCATCGGGTGTTCCGGTCGCCGGCGACAGCGTCGCGATGGGCGGCTTCAGCACCTACACGCTGACCGTGAACGTTGCCGCCACGCCCAATCTCGGTTCGGTGACCATCAGCGACGGCGGCGCCACGCTCGCGGTCGGTGCCTCGACGCTCAACGTCGCCGGCACGAGCAGCACCGCAATCAACGTCACCGCAGGTCATATCACGATCGCCGGAGGCAAGATCAGTGATGCCGGAGGCTTGGCTCTGGCATCGGGCACGAGCCTGAAAGGCAGCGGGACAGTGGCCGCGCTGTTATCTGGCCACGGCACGATTACGGCGAGCGGCGGCGTTCTGGATCTCACGGGTACCGTGGGCAGCGGCTTGAGCCTCGCGATCAATACGGCGGCGGTCTCGGACCTCAAGATCGACGGGAGTGCGACGGCGGGGCCGATCGCGATGAGCAGCGCCAACCAGACACTCGAAATCGGCGCTGTCGGCAGTCTGACCATCACAGCGTCGGAAAGCGTCACCGGCGGCCACATCCAGCTTGACGGCGGCGCGCTGACGGACGCGTCAGGCGTGACGCTCGGCGGCGGGGCGACCCTGAGCGGCAAGGGGACGGTGTCAGCGCCGCTTTCTGGCGGCGGAACGATCACGGCGAGCGGCGGAACCCTCGAGTTCAAGAGCGCGATCGACAGCAGCTCCGCCTCCACCTTCCAAATCGCGAATGTCGCCGGGGCTGACCTGCAGTTCGACGGCAACGTCGGCACGGCCTCGATCCATCCGACCATCTCATTCAGTGGCGCGAACGGCCTGCTGGACCTCAGCCATACGTCGCTTGGCAATTTTCTGGGGATCATCGCAAATTTCGCAGCCGGTGACGGCATCGAGGTCGCGGGTGCGACGGGCGCTACACTCGACAGCACCGGCAAGACTTTGACCGTGTCCGGCAGCTCGGGGACGCTCGGCACCATCGCTCTGGGCTCCTCCTATACGGGCGATACGTTCTCGGTCGCGAACAACATCATATCGGTCTCGCCGGGTTCGCCGCCGCCACCGCCGCCCCCTCCGCCCCCTGGGTCACCGCCGCCTCCGCCGCCGGCTCCGCCCCCTCCGCCGCCGCCTCCTTCGCCGCCAACGGTGACCCTCGGCACCGTGATCAACGGTCCGTCGAATACCAACAACGCGACATTGAACGGCTTTGATGTGATCCCGCCGGACAATGCACTGGCGGCGTCCGCCTCCGCCATCGTGATGGCGGAGAACGACGTTATTGAAATCACCGGCCTTGACGGGACCGTCATTCAGGCCCCGGAGTCTCTGTCGACATTCTTCGCCCCGGTTGCCGGCTCCTATAACTTCCTGACCGACCCGCGCGCCGTGTTCGATCCGACCTCCGGGCGGTTCATTGTCACGACCGATGCGTTGATCACGAACGCCGCCGGAGCGGTTACCGGCAGCGCCGTGCTGTACGCCATTTCCAGCACCACGGGTCCGACCGGCTGGACTTACGGGCAAGTCAATACGACCTACAACGTCGGCGGCCAGGCTACATGGGGCGACCAGCCCACGATCGCGACGAACGGCACCAATCTCTACGTGACCACGGCTCAATTTGGCGTCTCGTCTGGCCAGTATGTCACCAACGGTGTGACGATCATTCCGCTGTCGGGCGGGAAAGTAACGGCCTTCAACCTCGGAAACGCGGCAGATTATCGGCCGGCAGCGGTGCCAGGCGGATCCTATTACGTCGGTTACACCGGTGATTCGCTGTCGCTCCTCTTCAACAGCAATGGCTCGAGCAGTTTCACCTCGACCTCCATATCGCTGGGTGCGATCGACGTGGGGAGCGGTGCCTATACCGCCGCCCAAAAGGGCAGCAGCGTGCTGCTCGACGCCGGCGACGGCTCGGTCGCAAGCACGGCGGTCGCGGGCAACACCCTCTACGCCGTCTTCGAGGTGGTGCCGCCGGGAGGAGCCCAACCGGCGGTTCATTGGGTCCAGATCAACCTTGCCAACAGCACCCTCGTCGCGCAGGGCACGATCGCCGGCCCCGGCGGGGCCGCGGCGTTCAATCCATCGATCGCCGTCGATGGGAACGGCGACGTTCTCGTCAATTACACGGTCAGCAGCTCGACGATGGACCCGGCGGCTTATGCCTCGGTGATGCCGGCCGGAAGCTCGTCGTTCCTGAGCCCAGTCCTCTACGGCTCCAGCGCTGCGCCGGAGACTGCGGATTTCGGCGTCAACAATAACGTTATCCGGTGGGGCGATTATTCGAGCGCCGTTGCCGATCCGGCAGCGGCCAACAGCTTCGTCGTCTCGAACGAGATCGTGCCGTCGGCACAGACCCCCCTCAATGACGCGCCGTGGGCCACGGTGACCGCCAACATCAGCGTTTCGCCGGGGACGTCCTCGCCCGTCATCGCGAGCAATTCGACGACGACCGGCTCGTCGACCGGTGGAAGCACGACGACGAGCCACCTTGCCGCGCTGACGGCAAGCACGGGCTGGGGAGATCATCGCTGGGACGCTTCCTCGACCGTCGCGGCTCTGGACGCGACGAACATCCCGAGTTTTGCACCGACCTTCGGCGTGGGATTCGACGATGGCCACGGCAGCCTCGGGCTGCTCATCAACTGGATGGCCTCGGCCTTTGCCGGCGGCAGCAACGGTCATGGCTGGACGCCGACGGTCGATCAGACGGATCACAACACTCATCCGCCAAACCTGACCATCGGCCATGGTTGAGCTGGTATTGGTTTTTCGCTCGCGCCACCGATAATTGCGCGACCCGACCGAGCCGATCCCTATCGCTGGCGCCAGAAGGATTGCGTGCTCTCGGTATCGACGTCGACGCGGTCGAGACCGACGTCGCGGAGCGCGCGATTGCTGAGGCCCGTGAGGAAGCGTCGGTCGCCGCGCGCCCGCCAGCGCCAGACCCAGCGGACAAGCGGCGGATGCGGCCACCAGATGCGCAGATCGAGGAGCGCGTCGAGACGCCGCCGACGGATGAGTGAGCCGATCTCGCTTCCGCTCATAACAGTCGAGTCTGGTCGCCGCGGAATTCTCGCGCAATTACTTGGCGGGTAGTTGGCGTGAGTCGGAGATCTCGCTGATCCTAATTCCTCTCCGCCCCTCAGGGGCGGAGAGGAATATTTGAGAGAAGGGGCCGGCCGTGCGCTTAATATCGGCGCCGAACAGGGGATGGGGCGAAGCATTTCCTTCCAGTCACCGCCTGACGCCGCACCCAACGAAGAGAGCGCCGCCGCGCGGCCGCTGCTGATCTACGACGGCGAGTGCGGGTTCTGCGGGTATTGGGCGCGGTACTGGCAGAAGCTCACCGGCGAGCGCGTGGACTACGCGCCCTATCAAGACGTCGCGGCACGTGTCCCCGAGATCTCCATCGAAGAGTTCCAGCGCGCCGTCCAATACATCGCGCCCGACGGCACTCACGCCCGCGCGGCCGAGGCGAGCTTCCTCACGCTGAGCCACGCGCCGGGGCAGGGCATCTGGCTCTGGCTCTATCGGCATCTGCCGGGTTTCGCGCCGGTCTCGGAGCTCGCCTACGCCTTCGTCGCCGCGCATCGCCCGGCCTTCTATGTCGTGAGCCGCTTCCTCTGGGGCCGGCGCCACGAGCCGCCACGGCACGACCTCGTGGCGTTCCTGTTCCTGCGCCTCTTCGGCCTCATCTATCTGACGGCCTTCGTCTCCTTCGGCGTGCAGGCGCTCGGCCTGATCGGCAGTCACGGCATCCTGCCGCTCCCGGAGCTGACCGACGCCGGCGCGCGCCAGCTCGGTCTCGCGCGCTTCTACCGCATGCCGATGCTGTTCTGGCTCGCCGACAGCGACACGATGATCGAGATCGCGTGCTGGGCGGGTGCCGCGTGCTCGCTGGCCCTCGCGCTCAATCTGCTCCCGCGCCTCTCGCTCATCCTGATCCACGCGTTCTATCTGTCGCTGTTCTACGCGGGCCAGAGCTTCATGGCGTTCCAGTGGGAGATCTTCCTGCTGGAGACCGGCTTCGTCGCGATCATCCTGAGCTTCGCGACCACGCCCGGCATCTGGCTCCTGCGCTGGCTGCTGTTCCGCTTCATGTTCATGTCGGGCGTGGTGAAGCTCGCGAGCGGCGATCCCAACTGGTGGAACCTCTCGGCGCTCTCCTATCACTTCTTGACGCAGCCGCTGCCGACGCCGGTTGCCTGGTACGCGGCGCAGGTGTCGCCGGGAGTGCTCAAAGTCGCGACCGGCGCCACCTTCGTCGTCGAGCTGATCCTGCCGTTCTTCTTTTTCCTGCCGCGTCACCTGCGCTTCTTCGCGGCGTTCGGCACGCTGCTGCTGGAGTCCTGCATCTTCATCACGGGGAACTACAACTGGTTCAATCTGCAGACCATGCTGCTCTGCCTGCCGCTCTTCGACGACGCGGCGGTGGAGCGGACCCTGCCGCGCCGCGCGTTTGCTTGGCTTGCCGCCCGCGCCGCGAAACGCGAGCCCACGCGCCCGGTCGCGATCGTGGCCGGAGCGCTGGCGCTCGTCACGGTGTTCTGCAGCGTGGTCGAGCTCGACGAGCGCTTCGGAGGCCGCCCGCCGGGTGTCGCGCGCGCCGTCGACGAGCTCATCGGGCCGCTGCACATCGTCGGCGGTTACGGGCTCTTCGCGGTGATGACCACGGCGCGGCACGAGATCGTGCTGGAAGGGTCGGATGACGGCACGACCTGGCGCGAGTACGAATTCCCTTGGAAACCCGGCGACGTCATGCGGGCGCCGCAATGGAACATTCCGCACCAGCCGCGGCTCGACTGGCAGCTCTGGTTCGCGGCCCTCGACGATCCCCGGCGCGTGCCCTGGTTCCCGCGCTTCCTCGAGCGCGTGCTCCGGAACGAGCCCGCCGTGATGGCGCTCTTCGAGAAGAACCCGTTCCCCGACAAGCCGCCCGTCTTCGTCCGCGCGCTCTATTACGATTACGCCTACGCAAGCCCCGAGGAGAAAGCGCGCGGTCAATGGTGGGACCGGCGCCTTCTCGGCGTCTATTTCCCGGCCTCGCGGCTCAAGTGAGGGAACGGGCAGCTCAAGAGCACGTCTCGCTTGGATGGAATCAGTGCGTCCTTCGACGCGCTCGCTCGGCTCGCTTGCTCAGGATGAGGGTTTTCTTTCTGCCACAGTAACTTCACCTCATCCTGAGCAAGGGCCGCGAGGCCCGCGTCGAAGGACGCGCGCTGTTGAGGCAGGCGGGAATCGCACTACTCAGGGGCAAGTCTGCGCCAGCGCGTCCCGGAGCTCGCGCAACCGCGGCGGTTTGCTCAGCACGCGATCCACGTGCGGCGGGATGCCGCCGTCGGACAACAGGCGCTGTCCCCAGCCTGTCAGCAAGATCACCGGTGTGGAGGGCGAGGTCTCCTTTACGGCGCTCGCGACCTTGCGGCCGTCGATGCCGGGCATGCCGAGATCGGTGATGACCGCATCGAAAGCCTCGCCGCGCGCAGGGCCCGCGCGGAATCGATCGATACCGGACTGGCCATCGGTGGCCAGCACCACCATGTGACCGTCCTTTTCGAGGATATCGCGGAGCGACCGCAGTACCAGGGGGTCATCGTCCACCAGGAGCACCCGCAGCCGCCTGAACCTGGCGGGCGGGATGGCCGTTTCCGCCCGCGTGGCCGAAGGCGCGGCGAGCGGGAAACTCAAGCGAACGGTGGTTCCCCGACCGGGCGCGCTGTCGATCTCGAGGTCCGCGCCATGCCGCTGAACGACGCCATAGACCATGGCGAGCCCCAGGCCCGTGCCGCGCTCGCCCTTGGTGGTGAAGAAGGGCTCCAGGCAGCGGCGGCGAGTCTCCTCGTCCATGCCGATGCCGGTATCGGTCACCTCGACGTGAATGCTCGAGCCTCCCGGCCCCGTGGCGGCGCGGGTCCGCAACGTGATCGTCCCTCCCTCGGTCAACGCATCGACGGCGTTCAGGATGAGGTTGATCAATGCCTCGCGAAGCTCGCTTTCCGCACCCATGATGAGCGGCAGGTCGACGGCGAGCTCGGTCCGCATCTCGACCACGGCGCCTCGCTGCATGGGCATGTCGCTCCAGCGCGCGCGCGTGAGGTCGATGACCTGTGGCACCAGCTCGTTCAACGCCACCGGCTTCAAGTCGAGCTGCGGCTCGCGTTGGCGGTAGAATTCCCGCATCCGCCCGATGGTGTGCGCCACGTCGTCGGTTGCGCGTTGAATGGTCTCGAGAAACTTCCGCGACTCGGGCTTCAGGTCCGTCTCGGTCTCCAGAAGCGAGTCGAGATAGAGCGAGACCGGGGCCAAGGCGTTGTTGACGTCATGGGCGATGCCGCTCGCCATCTGGCCGAGCGCGCGCAACCGCTCCTGCTGCATCATGGTCTGCTGGGTCTGGCGCAGATCGTCGTAGGCGCGTTGCAGGGCCTCGTAGAGCTGCGCCTGGTGGGCGGCGAGCGCCACATGCTCGCTCAACTGCCGAAGAAACTCGCACTCGCCGCTGCTGAAGCTCCGCGGTTGGAGGCGCGCCGCGACGAGGACACCGAAGACCTGGCTTTCGGACTGCAAGGGCGCCACGACCAGCGACCGGAGCCCGCCTTGCGCCAGCCGGCGCGGAAACGGGTGGGCGACCGCCCCGATGTCCGGCTCGTAAACGAGTTCCCCGCGCACGCATCGGGAAAGACCGTTCTCGTCGATCGCGACGTTGGCCTGCTCCGGCATGGCCAATTCAAGGGCGAGCGGGCCGCTCTTCGCGCCGACGCGCGCGACCCTCAGCGTCTGGCCCACGCTGTCATAGAGGCAGAGGCACGCGAAATCCACGGGGAGCTGGTCCTCGAGACTCCGCACCACCACCTGGAAGATGCTGGCGAGGTCCTGGCGCTCGCCGATCGCGCGGGTGATCTGATGCAGGAGATTCAGTCGCTCCAGGTGGGCCCTGATTTTCTGCTCGGCCTCGAGACGCGCCGTCATGTCGCGGCCGATGAAGTAATGGCGCTCTTCCTGCGCAACCCACGCGCCTGTCCAGGACAGCGCCACGAGGCGGCCGTCCTTGTGCACGTAGCGAGTCTCGAACTGGCTCTGCAGGCCCTCGCGACGCGCCCGCCGCATGAATTGCCGAGTGCTCTCGAGATCCTCCGGAAAGATGAAGTCGATCGCATTCCGGCCGATCATCTCGTCGGGTCGATAGCCCAGCAGCGGTTCCGAGCTGGGGCTCACTTGGAGGAAGTTTCCTTGCCGATCGACCACCAGGATCAGGTCGCGCGAGGTCTCGAAAACCCGATCACTAAAGGAGCGCGCCGCGCGGCGATCGTGCTCGGCCGCCCGAAGCGCGGCCATGACCTCGTCGGCCTCGCGCAATCCCGTCGGCAACGGCTCGAGGGCCTCGTCTCGGATCGCGTTGGCCGCGTATCGGCGAAGCGCGCTCATCGGACCCGTGATCTGCCGCGCCAGCACCAGGGCCAGGACGAGGCCGATCGCCAGCGCAACGCCCCCGGCGGTCAGCGCGCGCGTTGCGGCGCGCTCGGCCGGCTGCGAAAGACTGGTCAGAGGCACGCCGGCGGCGACCGCCCAGCCGAACCGCTCGCTGTGGCTGAACGCGGAGACCAGTCGGATGCCTTCCAAAGAGGAACCCGAGAACGTCCCCTCGCGCTCCCCCATCATATGCTCGAGCAAGGCGGGACTGGCCTTCTCGCCGATGAACCGTTCCGGACTCAGGTTCCGGGCGACGCTCACGCCCTGGCGGTCCAAGATCGACATGACCCACCCGTCGGGAACCCGAGCCCGATTGATCACGTCGGCGAACACCGCGAGTGGCGGGACGCTCGCCAGGACGTAGACGACGCGATCGTCGGCCCCCCTCACCGGCACGACGACCGCGACGGCAGGAGTGCCGCCCAAGGCACGGCGGTAAAGGTCCGTCATCGCCGGACGGCCGGTCGCGAAGACCTCGCGGATGGTGTCGAGATAGGGACTGACCGGCAGCGCCGCGCCTGGCGCCACCAGCGTGTTCATGACCTGCTGACCGTCCTCGCGCGCGAGCAGGATGTTCGCGCCCGGGAATTGCTCGGCGATGACCACCTCGGCCTGGGCGCGAAAGCCCACCAGGTTCCCCTCCCGCAACTGACGCGAGCGGGCCAGCACTTGCAGCGCCGCGATGCGGGCCCGCAACTCGTTCTCGACGGCCGAGGTGACGGCGCGCGTGAGCTCCAGGGTTTGCTGCCCGGACGCCGAGACCGAGTCCTGATAGTCCGCATAACGGCGGCCCAGGGTGAAAAGGATCAGTGGAACGAGGCTCGCCACCACCAGCACCACGAGGCGGGCCCGCAACGATAGCCGGCGCCAGGCAAGGATGCGGTCGGTGCTTCCCGGATGCAGTCGCATATCCCTCTGCCGAACCCCGAATCCGGGTGCTGCCCCGACACTTATATTATGACGGGGGTCCCTTCGCCGCATCAACAGTCGAACCGACCTGTCTGTCTCTCACCTCCACAGGTATTGGTTAAAAATCAACCGAGGCGGCAGATCGCCATGGCTTGCCATGCGATGGGGCCGGGACCGAGCACCGGCTGGACAAGCGGTGCCGTTTGCTTGAGAAAGAGGAGTGCCGCTTGTCCTTTCCGACCCTGTATTCCCTTATGGCCACCATTCTTATCGTTGACGACGACGGCGCCATCCGGGACTCCATGCGCATCGTCCTCGAGCAGAAGAATCACGAGGTCGTCCTCGCCGAGAATGGCGACGCGGCGGTTCGATGCTACGCGTCGGCTCGGCCAGACGTCGTGATCACCGATCTCCTGTTGCCCGCCAAGGACGGTATCGAGATCGTCCGGGAAATCCGGCGGATCGATCCCAAGGCGCGCGTCATTGCGATGTCAGGTGGCGGCGAATCGGCCGAGGCGCGCCTGCTCACGCTAACGAAAGAGTTCGGCGCTCTCGAAACGCTATCCAAGCCATTTCGCGTGGCACAACTCGTGGCCGTGATCGAGCGCACCCTCAACCCGCCGCCGCCGCGCTAGCCGGCGGCCGGCGGTGGCACCGGCGCCTGGCCTTTCTCGACCAGAGGCAAGACGCAAGAAAGGCCGGGTACGTAAAAGTACCGACTGGCCGCCGGGGGCGCCGCGATCTAGGTCACGGAGCGAGGCGGGGAGCCGCGACCAGGACGGAGCTTCGGATGCGCCACTATCAGTCCCAATTCCTCGACACCGGCGAGCAGTTCTTCGACGGCCCGGAGTTTCAATGCACGGACGATCGGACGGCGCTCCTGGAAGCGCACCGGCTGATCGTGGACCGCGAATACCGCTACGCGAGCTTCGAGGTGTGGGAGGGCGAGCGGCTCGTCACCATCTGGCCCTGGCGCCAGACCGCCTATCTGCACTGATACGCGGCGCTTGGCTTAGACAGCGCGGTCTCTTGCCCGCTGCGTGTCGCTCTCGCCAGAGCGGGCATTCTGAAGCGCGCGCCATCTCGACAGCAGCCGGCCATTGTCGGCCGGGAAGCGAGCCACGCGGGCTATTGGGATCCCCGCGCGCTCGCGGTGCTCGTGCGCGACCCCGCGAGCGGCCGCTGGCGGGAATTCGGCCGCGTGCCCAGCGACCCGCCTGGCACATCGAGAGTCTTCATGACGAAGGAGCTTCGCGATGGCTGAGGTCAACGTATCCGAGATCGACTGGGCGCCCGGCAGCCCGCTCTACGGGCCGGCATCGATCCACGACGGAAGCGAGACCGTCCTGCTCAAGGTGCTGAGCGATCGCCGGCGGGAGGGCGGCGGCATCGCCTACCTCCTGAGATTTCTGCCGCCTGCCGGGAAAGTCATCAAGATCGTCGCGGTCGCGCGCTCCGACGAGCACATATTCGCGTTGGAGGGCGGGCGCGGTACGAAATCGGGCGAGCAGCTCCGCTATCCCGGGACCTACGGTCTCAATCCCAAGGGCAAGCACCACAGTGCGTTCATCGGCACCGAATCGATCGACCTGGTGGTCTACACGGGCGAGCCCGACGAGATCCTCGCCTACGAGATCCGCGACCGGGACGCGGGTGGGTGACAGATAGCTGGAGGCGCGGCGGGCGCAAGGTGAACACCGTCTAGCACTGTGTCAGTTCGAAATCCCCGGGCCATTGACAAGCATGGCACGGGGGCTTGGGCCATCATAATATCCGGCTGATGGAATCCGAGGACGACAAACTGCGCGCGGAGTTGGAAGCGGCATGCGCGAACGTGCGACGCCAAATCGATCTTCGGCAACGCTCACAGCGTTCCATATTCGGAAACAGGGGTGACCGAGCAGTGCTGGGAGCGCTTCTAGACGAAACCAGCTTGAACAAGCCCTCGGGAACCTAGGACCGGGGTGATGCCCACGAGGCCCCGAGGCGAGATGTGCCCTGCCGACGTTAATGTCAGGGCGTTGCACTCATGAAACGGATTTGGCTGATCCCCGTCGTAATATGCCTCGCGATGCAGTTGGGGCACGCGCGAGCACTTGCCCAAGACCGCGCACCACACCCGGAGCCCTTCCAAGATTGCTCCGAGTGCCCGGTCATGGTCCCAATCCCCCCGGGCAGCTTCACGATGGGGGCCGCGCCTGGCGAGGAGGAGCGCGAAAACGTGCCCCCGCAGTATCAAGGCTGGGCGGCGCCACAGCACTTGGTCACGTTCAAAGAGAGTTTCGCCATCGGAAAGTTCGACGTTACGCGCAACGAGTTCGCGGCCTTTGTGCGCGACACGAATTACGCAGCAGGCAACGCATGCTGGACCATTGCAGACAATGCTCAACTGCACAGATATGAGCATCGACTGGTGCCACAGCTACGCTGGAACCAGCCGGGTTTCGCTCAGACGGGGAAGGACCCGGTCGTTTGCGTTAGCTGGAATGACGCGAGGGCCTACGTGGAGTGGCTGTCGAACAAGACCCATCGCAAATATCGACTGCCAACCGAGGCAGAATGGGAATACGCGGCTCGCGCTGGAACGCTTGGAACGAGATATTGGGGTGACAGCCCGTACATTGCGTGTGTCTATGCCAATGTATCCGGCTTGTCGAAGACGGGAACCAGCAAGTATCCGGTGAGCAAGGATCGCTACTTCCCGTGCCGGGAAATTTATCGGGCCACGTCTCCTGTAGACGCGTTCCCGCCGAACTCGTTCGGACTTCACGATGCGCTCGGCAACGTCGCGCAATGGGTTGAAGATTGCTGGATGCAGGGATATGTGGGGGCGCCGGATGATGGCTCCGCGTGGCTTTCCGGGAATTGTGGCGGCCGGATGGTTCGTGGAGGTTCATGGGACAATCCTCCGTACGCCGTCACCGCTTCAAACCGCTCATGGTTCGGTACTGACATGCGCCTGATCATCGTGGGGTTCCGTGTTGCTGGCCCGGTGGACAATTTGCTCTCGGCTCGGCCGCGGGCGCCAACAGGCCAGCTCATCGCGGGAGACTGAGGATCGCCCAGAAACGATGGCATGCCCATACGCGCCTGCAACAGGGCCGATGATTTCAAGCTAAGACGATGCCGAGAAATACCTTGACTTTCCGTGCGCAAAGCCCCATTTCTGCGTCGCTAATGTTTCTCGCGATTTGCGCGAAGCGCGCCGGCCCGTCCGGCCGCCTCTGATTTCGAGATCATCCCTTTAATCCCAGGCACACCTGACGCGCGGGCAGGGCCTCAACCAAGCCCGAAGCTGGCCGCGGTCTGCTGCCAATTTCGTATCCCTAATCTTCATCATCGCCGGCGCCCGCGGGGCGTCGCCGAATAGGACAAACACGTACCCATGACGACCTCATTTGCCGAGCTCGCGCTCATCGAGCCGATCCAGCGCGCCCTCACCAACGAGAACTACCGACATCCGACCCCGATCCAGGCGGCGGCAATTCCGCCGCTGCTCGCCGGTCGCGATCTCTGCGGGATCGCCCAGACCGGCACCGGAAAGACCGCGGCCTTTGCGCTGCCGATGCTGCAGCGCCTCGCTGCCCAACCAATGCCGCGCCGGCGCGGCGCGCCGCGCGCGCTCGTGCTGGCGCCGACCCGCGAGCTCGCGATCCAGATCGGCGACAGCTTTCGCGCCTATGGCCGGTTTCTGCCGCTGCGCCATGCCGTGATCTTCGGCGGCGTCGGCCAGCAGCCGCAGGTGGCGGCGCTCGCCGCCGGCGTCGATGTGCTGATCGCGACACCTGGCCGGCTCATCGACCTGATGGAGCAGGGCCACGTTCGCCTCGACGGCGTCTCGATCTTCGTGCTCGACGAGGCCGATCGCATGCTCGACATCGGCTTCATCCGCCCGATCCGGCGCATCATCGCGACGCTGCCGCGCGCGCGGCAGTCGCTCTGCTTCTCCGCGACCATGCCGCCCGAGGTCACGAGGCTCTGCAAGGACATACTCCGCGATCCCACGCGCGTCGAGGTCACGCCCCCCGCGACTACCGTCGAGCGGATCGATCAGCGCGTCTTCTTCGTCGACGCGCCCAACAAGCGCAAGCTGCTCGCCACCGTGCTGCAGGACCGCGCCGTCACCCGCGCGCTCGTCTTCACGCGCACCAAGCACGGCGCCAATCGGGTTGCCGAGCAGCTCTCCCGCGGCGGCATCCGCGCGGATGCGATCCACGGCAACAAGTCGCAGGGCGCGCGCCAACGCGCCATCGCCGACTTTCGCGACGGCAGGGTGCGGGTCCTGGTGGCGACCGACATCGCCGCCCGCGGCATCGACATCGACGGCATCACCCACGTCATCAACTTCGACCTGCCGAACGTGCCGGAAACCTACGTGCACCGCATCGGCCGGACGGCGCGCGCGGGTGCCGCGGGCATCGCGATCTCGTTCTGCGACCGGGCGGAGCGCGGCTCGCTGCGCGACATCGAGAAGCTCACGCGCCGGCCACTGACGGTGGTCGAGGCCCGTGATCGCCGGCTCGATCGCGCCGCCGCGTAGCACCAATTATCGCCATTTCGCTTATACGCCCCCCTCACCATCCCACCGCTTCGCGGCGGGCCCCTTCCTCTCCCCGAGGGGAGAGGAAGCGAGCGGCACCGTATTGCTCCCTCTCCCCAGCGGGGAGAGGGTTGGGGTGAGGGGGACTGCGTGACGGATATTTATAAGTCCGAGTAATAGACGCTCACGCCGAAATGGCTCCCGCGAGCGGCTCGGGCGCCTGCTCGAGGCTCGAGACCTCGTTGGTGAGGGTGGCGCGGCGCATGTCGCGCACCTCGGCGTGGTCGTAGCGCCGGGCGCGGTGCATGGTGACCCGGTTGTCCCACATGACGAGGTCGTGGTTGCGCCAGACGTGGGCGTAGACGAACCGGCGCTGGGTCGCGTGCTCCGTGAGGTCGCGCAGAAACGCGCGCGCTTCCGGCACCGGCCAGCCCTCGATCTCACCCGCGTGGCTCGAGAGGTAAAGCGAGAGCCGCCCGGTCCGCGGATGCCGGCGCACCAGGCGCTGGCGCACCGGCGCCCATTTCTGGCGCTCGTCCTCGGTGAAATCGGTGAAGCCCAGACCGCCGCGCGAGTAGAGCTGGCTGTGCCGGCAGACGAGGTCGTGGATCTCGCGCTTGGTCTCGTCGTCGAGCGCATCGTAACCCGCGCGCATGTCGGCGAACTCGGTATTCCCGCCGGCCGGCGGGATCCGGCGCGCCGACAGGATCGAGTACTTCGCCGGCACCGGCTTGAAGGAGCTGTCGGAGTGCCAGAGCAGGTTGCCGAGCTCGAAGAGGCGCCGGCGATCGTCACGCGCGAGGACGCGGCTCTCCTTGTCCAGGTTCGAGATGTCGTTCAAATCCATGCTGAGGCGCCGCTCCGCGGGCGCGCTCACGATGTCGCCGGTCGCCTGCTCGAGCGGCCCGAGGCTCCGGGCAAAGGCGACCTGCTGGTCGTCCTCGAGAAGCTGATCGCGAAACACCAGCACGCCGAACCGATCCATGCCGGCGTGAACCGCCTCGATATCGGTGCCAGAGAGCGGGCGGGAGACGTCGCATTCCGTAACGACGCCGGCGAAGAACGGGCGGTTGACGGGGTCGAGGGGCTCGATCGTGACGGTCATGGGACCAGCTTAGCGCGTCCGGCGCTCAGCCGCATTCCTTGCCGAACTTCTCCAGGAACTGGGTGCGCTGCTGGATCACGGAGGCGCGGCACGCGGGATAGCTCAGGGTCTGCCCCTCGCGGCCGAAGGCCTTGCCGTCGGAGTAGAAGCTGCAGGAGGCGTCCTTCCACTTCACCCAGAGGCGCTGCTCGTCGAGGAAGCTCTGCTTCGCCGCGGCCATGCTCTCGCCATCGAAGCAGGCGAAGGCCTGCTTCCAGGCCGCGTTGAGGCGCGCTTCCTGCCGCTTGATCTCGGCGTCGCCGCACTGGCCGAAGTCTACATTCGCCTTCTTGCTGGCGACGCACGCCTGATACTCCGGCGACTGCGCTTGCGCGCCGGTCGCGCAGAGGAGCAGACCAAGGGATAGGAGAGCGAGCCTGAGCCTCATTCCACCGACTCAACCTGGAGTCGGGAATGGACGCAAGAGAATCGATGTTGCGGTGGCGCGAGCCGGTCAGAGCGGGCGAAGGCTCTTTGCATCGAGCCAGAACACTTCGCCAATGCTTGCGGCGGTGTCGAGCCAGAGGAAGGGCAGGGAGAACGCGGCCTCGAGCCGCGGCTTGCCGCGGCCGACTTCGCAGAGGAGGCCGCCGCGCTCGGTAAGATGCGCGGGTGCTTCCGCGAGGATGCGGCGGATGAGGGCGAGACCGTCGGTGCCGCCGGCCAGCGCGAGGGCGGGCTCGTGGCGATATTCCGCGGGGAGAGCCGCCATCGCCCTGGCGTCGACATAGGGCGGATTCGCGAGGACGAGATCGTAGCGCTCGCCCGCAACCGGGGCGAAGAGGTCACCCTCGAAGAGCCGGATGCGCGGGGCGAGGCCGCTCTCCTCGACATTCCGTCGGGCGACATCGAGCGCGTCGGCAGAAAGCTCGGTCGCGTCGATGTGGGCTTTGGGAAACGCGTGGGCCGCCAGCACCGCGAGGCAGCCCGAGCCCGTGCAAAGATCGAGCACGCGCCGGATCTTGGCGGGATCGCCGACTAACGCGGCAAGAAGGGGCCCGCGCAGGAGCTCCGCGATGAAGGAGCGCGGCACGATCGCGCGCTCGTCGACATAGAACGGCAGGCCGCCGACGTAGGCGCGCCGCAGGAGATAGGCCGCGGGCTTGCGCGTGGCGATGCGGGCGTCGATCAGCTCGGTGATGCGCTCACGCTCCGCCGCGGTGAGTTTCTTGTCGAGGACGGGATCGAGCGCGTCGATCGGCAGGCGCAAGCCTTCGAGGATCAGGAACGCCGCCTCGTCGCGCGCGTTGTCGGTGCCGTGGCCGTAGCTGAGCTTCGCCGCCGCGAAGCGGCGCACGGCGTGGCCGAGAAAGTCGCGAACAGTTACGGGGCCGTTGACCGACAAGCTTCCTCTCCGCCCTTCAGGGCGGAGAGGCTAGGTGAGGTGGGTGTCGATGGCAAACTCGATCGATCTTGGGAGGTGCACTTCACCCTCCCATCGCTCCCTCTCTCCGTAAGCGCGGAAAGGAAAACAATCGCGCTCCGCACAAAATCAGATACCCGAGATCGGCTCGATGCTCTCCGGCGGCGCCGGGGTCGAGCGCAGGAAGGGCAGGAGCGCCAGCGACAGCAGGAACAATCCCGCCAGGAGGAAATAGGCGTCGTTGAAGCTCGCGACGGCGGCGGCGCGCTCGACCAGCGGGCGCACGGTCTCCTTGGTGGCCTCGTCGATGGGGCCCAAGGGCACGTTGTGGAAGCGGTCGAGGGGCAGGCCCACGAAGGCGGCGGTGACGGGGTCGCCGGCCTGGAGGCGCTCGACGATGCGGGCGGCGTGATGCGCCGGGCGGAGCTCCAGCACGGTGTCGATGAGCGCGATGCCGATGGCGCCGCCCAAGTTGCGCATCAGATTGAAGAAGCCGCTGGCGTCGGCGATGGTGTCGTGGGACTGGCCCTCGAGCGCGAGACTGGTGGTCGGGAGCAGGCAGAACATCACCGCGATGCCGCGCAGCACCTGCGGCCAGAACAAGCCGTCGTAGTCGGTCTCGAAGGTCTGGAAGCCATTGAAGATCAGCCCCGCCGCGAAGACGCCGTAGCCGAGGCCGGTGAGGAGGCGGCGATCGATGCGCCGCTCCAGCGGTGCCGCGATCGGCGCGACCGCGAGCTGCGCCACGCCGCCCACCAGCATGATCATGCCGATCTCCAGTGGCGTGTGCTCGCGGATGAAGCCCAGGAAGATCGGCAGCAGATAGACCGAGCCATAGAGGCCGGCGCCCAGGATGAAGCTGTAGACGCAGCCGACCGCGAAGGCGCGCTCGCGGAAACAGTGCAAGACGATGAGCGGCTGTAGGCGGCGGAGACTGCGCGGGATCAGCACCGCGGCGGTGCCGAGGGTGAGCGCCAGAAGGACGAGGATCAGCGGGTTGGTCCAGCCCCGGGGCGGCGCTTCCTTGAGCATGATCTCGAGGCTGGCGAGCGAGATCGCGAGGAGCGCGAGGCTCGGGAAATCGAAGGAGCGCAGGAGCGACCAGTCCGGACGTCCGGCCCGGACCAGACATCCCACCAACAGCGTCACCACGATGCCGGGTCCGAGGTTGATCAGGAACAGCCAGTGCCAGGTATAGGTCTCGGTGATGTAGCCGCCGACGACCGGCCCGAGCGTCGGCGCCAGGACCGCGAAGACGCCGGCGACGGCGGTCGCGCGCACCTGGCGCGACGTCGGGAACAGTACGAATACCGAGGTGAACACCGCCGGAATGATCGCGCCGCCGCAGAAGCCCTGCACCACACGGAACGCCACCAGCGAGGCGAAGCCGTTGCTCATGGCGCAGCCGACGCTCGCCGCGGTGAAGCCCGCGGCCGCGATCACGAACATGCCGCGGAGCGTCATCAGCCGCGTCAACCAGCCCGTAAGCGGGATCGCGATCACCTCGGCGATGAGATAGGCCGTCTGCACCCAGCTCAGCTCATGGCTCGGAATGCGGATCGCGGCCTGGATCTCCGGCAGCGAGCTCGCGACGATCTGGATGTCCAGCACCGCCATGAACATGCCGAGACACATGGCGAGGAAGCCGAGCCAGGTGCGCGGCGAGACGTACGAATCGCCGGGGTCTCGCGTCAGGGACTGGGCTCGAAGATCGGTCACTCGGAATGGTGCTTGCGGATCAAGCCGCCGATCTCGGCGGCCACGGCCTCCGGCGTGTTCGTCGATGGGCTCGACAACGGCGCCGGATTGACCGGCATATTCGGCGGCAGCTCCTTGCGATGCAAGAAGCCCTTGATCTCGCCCCAGCCGTTGCGCTGCTCGTAGCTCGATTTGATGTGGGGCCGCGCGCCGTCGAACGGTAAGAAGTCGGTGTCGACGTAGGTCTTCTCGGCGTCCGAGAGCTCGCGTGCGGAGCCATCGGCCTCGATGTAAATCAGCACTTCGCTCGGCTTTGGGGCGGCGGTTCTGGCCGGCCGCTGCGGAACGGAGCCCGCGGGTCGACGAGGCTGCGCGCGCCGGCGCCGGCGGAGCCAGAAGGTGATCGCGATCAAGATCGGCGCGAGGGCCCAGCCAACCACCGCACTGGTCGTCACTTACAGTGCGTCCTTCGACGCGCTCGCTGCGCTCGCTTGCTCAGGATGAGGGGGAATTGGTTCTGTCGCACTAAGTTCCCCCTCATCCTGAGCAAGGGCCGTCAGGCCCGCGTCGAAGGACGCACGGCGCATCTACAACAGTATACGAGAGCTCGCCCGCGAATGCGCTAAACTGGGCGTGAGCGCCTCACGACGCCGCGTGGGTCTCGCCTTCGAGCGGAGCGGCGATGTCGTCGACCACGGCGCGCTTTTTGCCCTTGCTGGCGCGCGTGACGGCAGCGTCGAGCTCCGGCAACGTGCAGAGGCCGAGCGCCACGGGATGGCGCGGCTTGATGTTGGGCGAGTTCCAGTGCGTCCGGTCACGCACGGCGGCGATCGTCGGCTTGGTGGTGCCGACCAGCTTCGAGATCTGGCCGTCGCTGAGCTCCGGATGGTTCTTGAGGAGCCAGGCGATCGCGTCGGGCTTGTCCTGGCGCTTGGAGATCGGCGTGTAGCGCGGGCCCTTGTGCTTCACCAGCGGCACCGGCTGTGCCTGCTCGGCGAGCTGGAGCTTGATCGACGGGTCCTGCTCGGCCCGCTTGATCTCCTCTGCGGTGATCTGTCCGTTGGCGACGGGATCGAGGCCCTGCATTTGCGCGGCGACCTCGCCATCGGCGATCGCCTGCACCTCCAGCGCGTGGAGCCCGCAGAACTCGGCGATCTGCTCGAAGGTGAGAGCCGTGTTCTCCACGAGCCAGACGGCCGTGGCCTTCGGCATCAAGGGCAGGGACATGGGAGCGCTCCTAACTGCTTGAATAATCGCGCTTTCCTGGCCTTGTGCGAAGCCGGTACCAAGCGCGAAACATGACGAGGATATGACGTATATAGCCCCTGCCCTCCGGCGATGGAAGGGCCGTGAAGGGGGGCCTGCGGAAATGTCGGGGCTCGCAGGCAGCGCCCAAGTCCCTGAGGTTGCTTGACAAGTGGGCCGTGGCGGGGCGACTGTTGCCGCAGAACAAAAACGTTTTGGGAAACGCCTGGAGACCTCACCTCGATGAGCGCGTTGCGTGCGCTGGCGTCGTCGCTGGGGCTGTCGATCACGACGGTCTCGCGAGCGCTCGACGGCTACGGCGATGTCGCCGTGGCGACGCGCGAGCGCGTGCGCCGGGCAGCCGAGGCCGCGAATTACCGGCCGCACCCGGCGGCGCGGCGGCTTCGCCTGGGCGCCACCGAGACGGTGAGCCTCGTGCTGCCCGGTGACCCCGGTCATTTCGACGAGCCGCTCTATATGGAATTGCTGGCGGCGCTCGGCACGCGGTTCGACGCGGCGGGGCTCGATCTCATGGTGCTGGCGGCACGCTCGCCCAATGAGGAGCTCGCGCTCTACCGCCGCCTGGTCGAGAGCCGGCGGACCGACGGGATCGTGCTGGCGCGCACGCGCGTCGACGATCCCCGCATCCGCTATCTCGCCGAGAGCGGCATCCCCTTCGTGGTGATGGGGCGGACGGAGACCCGCGTGGCCTATGCGCATGTCGATGGTGACGGGACGGCGGCCTTCGCGGATGCAACGCGCCGGCTGATCGCGCTCGGCCATCGCGAGATCGCCTATGTGGGGGCTTCGCTGGAGTACACATTCTCGAAGCTGCGGCGTGACGGTTGGGCCGCGGCGATGCGGGACGCGGGCTTGCGGCCTGTGCACGTGACCGAGACCGCCGCGACGGAAGAGGGCGGGCTTGCCGCGGTCCGCGCGCTGTTGCGCTCGACGCCGCGGCCGACCGCGCTCCTCTGCGCCACCGATCGGATCGCGATCGGCGGCTTGCGCGCGATCAAGGAGGTGGGGCTCACCGCGGGACGCGACGTCTCGATCGTCGGCCACGACAATCTCTCGGCCTCGGCCTTCACCGAGCCGGCGCTCACCACCATGGATCTGCCGATCGCGAAGGTCGGGACGCGGCTCGCGGAGATGCTGCTCGCGCTGATCGGCGGTGCCGCCGCCCGCGGCTTCGCGGAGGTCTGGCCGGTGGCGCCGATCGAGCGCGCGTCGACGGGACTGGCGCCGGGTGCGGGCGGACGATGAGATTGCCGGTGATGCATGACCATTCCCCCATTCTCGTCATGCCCGGGCTTGTCCCGGGCATCCACGAATTTTTTGTGGCGTCTCCGGAAAAGAAAAAAGACGTGGATGGCCGGGACAAGCCCGGCCATGACGATGGTGGTGAGTGGTCGTCGTTGAGAACCATGAAACGAGAACGGCAATTCGGGAGGAAAGTATGCGTGTCCATTCGATGAAGATCCTCTGCTCGGCCCTCCTTGCCGCGCTTTGCCTCAGCGGCCCGGCGCGCGCGGACGACATCGTCTTCATGTCGACGCAACTCAGGCCCATCGAGGAGGCGCAGAAGCTGCGCGAGGTGATCCTCAAGGACTTTCCGCAGAAGGTGACGCTGGTGCCCGAAGAGCCGGCGCCGCTGGCGACCCGCATGAAGGCCGAGGCGGACGCCGGCAAGCGCACGGTGAGCGTGGTGGCGGCGGGCCATGGCGAGTTGCAGCCGCTGCAGGCGATCGGCGCGCTCGATCCGATCGATGACGTGGCGGCGAAGCTGAAAGACCGCGGCATCCCCGCGAGCCTGATGCAGCTCGGCAAGCTCGGCACCGACAAGCAACTCTATATCCCGTGGATGCAGGCGACCTACATCATGGTCGCGAACAAGAAGGCGCTGCCGTTCCTGCCCGCGGGCGCCGACGTCAACGCGCTCACCTACGACCAGCTCGCGGCCTGGGCGAAGGCGATCCAGGAGAAGACCGGACAACGCCGCCTCGGCTTCCCCGCGGGGCCGAAGGGGCTGATGCCGCGATTTTTCGAAGGCTATCTTTACCCCGCTTACACCGGCGGCGTGGTGACGCCGTTCCGCTCGGCCGAGGCCGAGACCATGTGGGGCGCCTTCAAGGCGCTGTGGGCGAGCGTCAATCCGAACTCCGCGAATTACGACTTCATGCAGGAGCCGCTGCAAGGCGGCGAGGTCTGGATCGCGTTCGATCACGTGGCGCGGCTCAAGGACGCGCTGATCGCGAAGCCCGACGACTTCGTCGCCTTCCCGGCGCCGGCGGGCCCGAAGGGTCGCGGCTACATGGCCGTGGTGGCGGGCCTCTCGATCGCGAAGGGCGCGCCCAATCGCGCGGGCGGCGAGGCGCTGATCGAGTATCTGACCGAGGCCAAGGTGCAGCTCATCACGGCGTCCGAGGTCGGATTCTTCCCGGTGGTGAAGGCGGAGCTGCCGGCGAACCTCAATCCCGGCATCAAGCTCGAGGCGGCCGCGGTCGACAAGACGCAGAGCGCGCCCGATGCGCTGGTGAGCTTCCTGCCGGTGGGCCTCGGCGACAAGGGCGGGCAGTTCAACAAGGTCTATATGGACACCTTCCAGCGCGTCGTGCTGCGCGGCGAGCCGATCCGGGCTGTGCTCGACAGCGAGGCCGATGCGCTGAAGGCGATCATGACCGCGACCAATGCGCCCTGCTGGGCGCCCGATCCCGCCAGCTCTGGCGCCTGCCCGGTCAAGTGACCACCGCCGTCGAGCCCGCCGCGCTGCCGCGGGCGACGCCCGCGAGCGCGGCGCGCGCCCAGTGGCTCCCCTATCTGCTGCTGGCGCCGTCGCTGATCTTCCTCGCGGTGCTGTTCGCGCTGCCGTTCCTGCAGACGCTGCTGCTCTCGGTCAGTGACGGCGACAAGCTCTCGCTCGCGAACTACGCGAAGATGGCGACCGACCTCAATTTCGCGCCGTCGCTGCGCAACACCTTCGCGCTGGTGCTCGCGGTCGTGCCGCTGCAGGTCGTGCTCGCGCTCGGCATGGCGATGATGCTGCAGAAGGTGCGGGTCGCCCGCGACATCGTGCTCTGGATCTGGACCATTCCGCTCGCGGTCTCTGATCTGGCGGCCGGGCTCGCCTGGTTCGCGATCCTCAATGATAGCGGCTATCTCAACAGCGTCCTCTACGCCGTGGGCGCGATCCCCGACCAGCAGGGCTTGCTCTCCTACGAGACGCCGGTGACGCTCTTCATCGGCATTGCCGCGGCGGAGATCTGGCGCGCCACCGCGATCGTGCTGGTGATCCTGGTGGCGGGCGTGCAGCTCATCCCGCGCGAATACGGCGAGGCCGCGGAGGTCTTCGGCGCGACGGCGTGGCAGCGCTTCCTCCGCGTCACGCTCCCCTTGCTGAAGCCGAGCCTTCAGACCGCACTGATCCTGCGCACCGTGCTCGCCTTCGAGGTCTTCGCGGTGGTCTATGCGCTGGGCGGCCGCAACATGCCCGTACTCGTGGGCGAGGCTTATGTCTGGCAGCACGAAAACCAGAACTACGGCGTCGCCGCCGCCTATGCCGTACTGGTGATGGCGGTCTCGCTGGCGGCGACCGTGGTCTATCTCCGCGCGCTCCGCGTGCCGCGGGAGCAGCAGTCGTGATCGCGGCGCGCCGTCTCGTCTTCGTCTCCGGCGTCGTTGCGCTCTGCGCCTGGGTGCTGCTGCCGATTTATCTCATCGCGCTGGGGGCGCTCGGCGGCCGCGCCACGGTCTATCAGTGGCCGAAGTCGTTCCTGCCGACGAACGTCTCGTGGTCGGCGATGAGCGCCTTCCTCGAGGTCGAGGGCATCTGGCATGCCGCGCTCAACAGCGTGATCGCGGCGGCGCTCTGCATGGTGTTCTCGATCGCGCTCGGCGCACCCGCGGGCTATGCGCTGGCGCGCTTCCAGTTCCGCGGCCAGAACGCCTACCGGCTGCTGATCATGCTGACGCGCGCCTTTCCACTGGCGATGCTGGCGCTGCCGCTCACGGTGTCCTTCATCAAGCTTGGGCTCTACGACACGCCGCTCGGCGTGGCGCTGGTGCACACGGCTCTCGCTTTGCCCTTCGCGGTGCTGATCTCGTCGAGCCTCTTCATGGGCATTCCGCGCGAGCTCGAGGAAGCCGCCTGGGTGTTCGGCTGCTCGCGGCTCGAGGCTTTCCGCAAGGTGGTGATGCCGCTGGCGCTCCCGGGCATTTCCGCCGCCGCGATCTTCGCTTTCGTCATCTCCTGGAACGAGGTGTTCGCGGCCTCGGTGCTCACCGTGCGCGAGCGGACGCTCACCGCCTATCTCCTCACCGTGCTCTCGGAATCGCCGGTGCCGTTCCGGCTCGCCGGCGGCCTGCTGCTGATCGTGCCGTCCGTCGCCTTCATCTTCGCCGTGCGTCGCTATCTCTTCGCGATGTGGGGCATCGCCAACCGCTGACATCGGGACATCCGCCATGGCCGACATCCATATCGACCGCGTCGCCAAGTCCTTCGGCCCCGTCCGGGCCCTCGAGGAACTGACGCTCGAGATCGCCGACGGCGAGTTCGTGGCGCTGCTCGGGCCTTCGGGCTGCGGCAAGACCACGCTGCTCAGGATCATCGCGGGGCTCGAGACGCGGAGCGGCGGCCGCATCGTGATCGGCGGCCGCGACGTCTCGGACCTGCCCGCGCGCCAGCGCGGCCTCGCCATGGTGTTCCAGAATTACGCGGTCTTCCCGCACATGACCGTGTTCGAGAACATCGCCTTCGGGCTCAGGACGCAGCGCGCCGACGCCGAGCGGGTGAAGCGCCGCGTCGGACGCGCGGCGGAGCTTCTACACATCGAGACTTATCTCGACCGCTATCCCGCGAAGCTCTCTGGCGGGCAGCGGCAGCGCGTGGCGGTCGCTCGCGCGCTCGCGGTCGAGCCGCCGGTGCTGCTGATGGACGAGCCGCTCTCGAACCTCGACGCGCTCCTGCGGCTCGAGATGCGCGCGGAGCTCAAGGCGGTGCTCCGGGAATCCAACACCACCACGATCTATGTGACCCACGACCAGACCGAGGCCATGGGCCTCGCCGACCGCATCGCGCTCATGCACAAGGGCCGCATCGAGCAGATCGATACGCCGATGGCGATCTATCGCAAGCCCGGCACGACCTTCGTCGGCTCCTTCGTCGGGAGCCCGCCGATGAATTTTCTTTCCGTGCCGGTGGAGGGCGGGCGCGGGAAGCTCGGTGCCTTGTCGCTGCAGGCGCCGATCGGGCAGGGGACGCTGCTCGCGGGTGTGCGGCCCGAGGACTTCGAGATCGCGGCACCCGACCAGGGCGTGCCCATCGATGTCGTGGTTGCGGAGCCGCTCGGTGCGCACACGCTGCTCACCGGACGCTACGAGCAGCAGCAGATCCGCGTGATCGCGCCGCCCGACAAGGAGGTCGCGGCGGGTGCCCGCATCGGCATTGTGCCGGCGCTCCAGCGTCTCGTCTGGATGGATCCGGACTCCGGCCGCGCCATCGAGCGGATCGCCGCGGAATGAGCATCACCATCGGCGCCGCGCGCGCGATCCTGCGCGACAACGACCGCGGCGGCTACACCGTGCCGACCGCGGGTCTCTATCCCTATCAGTGGAACTGGGACGCGGCCTTCGTTGCGATGGGCTGGGTCACCTTCGACGAGCCGCGGGCCTGGCGCGAGTTCGAGCGGCTGCTCGAGGGCCAATGGGCCGACGGCATGGTGCCGCACATCATCTTCCATGGGCCCAAGACCGAGTACTTTCCCGGCCCCGACGTCTGGAAGACCAGGCATGCGATCCCGACGTCTGGCATCTCGCAGCCGCCGGTGCTCGCGACGGCGGTGCGGCACTGCCTCGAGGCCGCGGGCGATCGCGTGCTCGCGGAGGAGCGCACCGCCGCGCTCTATCCCAAGATGCTCGCCTGGCACCGCTGGTGGGCGATGGCGCGCGATCCCGAGGGGATCGGCCTCGTGGGCTGCCTCCATCCCTGGGAATCCGGCATGGACAACAGCCCGGCCTGGGACGCGGCCTTCGCGCGGGTGGCACCCACGCCGACCACGCCAATCCGCCGCAGCGATACCGGGCACGTCGGCGCCGACATGCGGCCGAGCGACGATTTCTACAAGCGCGTGATCGCGCTCATCGATCTCTATGCGAGCCTCGGCTGGGAGCCCACGGCGCTCTGGGCGAAGACGCCCTTCAAGGTCGCCGACCTCGCGATCAACTCGATCCTGCATCGCGCCAATCGCGATCTCCTGGCGCTCGCCGAGCGGTTCGGCAGCGCCGCGGAGCGGGCGGAGTTGGCGGCGCGCCTCAAGGCAACCGCCGCCGGGCTCAATCGTCTCTGGAACGGCGCCGCGGGCCTTTACTTGTCCTTCGACCTGATCGCGAAAGAGCCGATCGCCGCGCCGATCTCCGCGGGCTTCCTGCCGCTCTGGGCGGGCGTCGCCGATGCCGCGCGGGCGAAAACGATGGTCGCGACCGCCGCGCGCTGGGCGGAGAAGGTTCGCTATCTCGTACCGAGCACCTCGCCGGAGGATCCGCGCTTCGAGCCCAAGCGCTACTGGCGCGGCCCCGTCTGGTGCATGATGAACTTGATGATCGCCGAGGGCTTCCGTGCCGCCGGCGCCGGCGATCTCGCTCAGCGCATCAAGGCCGACACCGCGGCACTGGTGTCGCGCGCGGGTTTCCACGAGTACTTCGACCCCGTCACGGGCGCCGGTCTCGGCGGCGGGCATTTCTCCTGGACCGCCTCGGTGGCGCTCTCCTGGCCGCTACTGGACTGCGGCTGAGCTCTAATCCCGTCGCAGCGCCACCGGCGTCTGCAGCACGGCTTTCTCGAGATCGGTGAACGAAGCCTCGACCTTGTTACAATCGGTCTTGCCGTCCTTGAGCGCTTGCAGACCCGCCATGGCGCTCACCATGAGGACGCGCTCGATCGAGGCGACCTCCTCGATGCTGAGCGCCTTCGCCGTCGCGAGCGCGCCGACCTCGCCTGCCGCGACGGAGAGCCGCTTGCGCGGAACCCGATCGCAGGCGGTCGCCGCGCCCAGCACGTTCGCCGCCGAGGCAAAGACCTGCATGTCCATCCGGGATTTCTCCCCGGGATCTCCCGGTTGGCTCGGCGATGCCGCGAGCAGCGCGGCCGTCAGTGCAAGGGAAAGCGATGTCGACATGAGAACCTCCAGTCGCCGCTTTGACGATTGATCGCCGCTCGGGAATGCCGGCGCCTCCCGGCGGGACAGCGCCCGCTGGGAGCTCGCGGCTCACGAGCCGTGATCGGCCGTCGTCCGGTCGGCGCCGGCTCAGACCCAGCGGCCCGCGATCCAGACCCAGGCGCCACCGGGCTGCTGCGACCAATGGCCGGGGACCCACTGCGCGGCCGGCCGCGGCCGCGCCTCGAAGTGGCCCGGGACCCAGTCCCAGTTCGCGCCGTTGTAGCTCCAGAATCCGGCCTGCCAGACCATCTGCGCGGCGGGCGCCGGCGGGATCACCTCGACGCGCGGCGCCGGCGGCGCCACGGGCGCGGTGGGCGCCGTGCTGTAGGTCGTGGTGGTGGTCATTGCCGCGGGCGGCGGCGCCGGTGCCGCGTCCGTATAAGTCGTGGTGGTTCGCGTCGTCGTCATGGCTGGCGGAGGCGCCAATGCGGGAGCCGGGTCCGTATACGTGTAGGTGTACGTGGAGGCGGCTGCCGGCGCCGGTGCCGGCACATAGACCGGCGCGGGCGCATTGGGATCGACGACGACATCGGCGAGCACCGGTGCGGCGCCCGCCGCCAAGGCGAGCGCGCCGAAGCCCAGCGCGCTCGAGAGTCCGGCAATCTTCGCAGACACATTCCGATGGGTCATAGGCGTCTCCTTTCGTTGCGATGCCTCGCCCGACGGAGGCACGTCGACGAATGAGACTGGGTGCGAGTCCGCGCGATGCAACGTCGTCTCGAAAGTTGTAATGCTGATGGCACTGCCGCCTGAATCTCGACAAAAATTCGCGCGCTTCCATATGCGCGCATGGCGGAGAGCGCGCCGCAACCTCCGCTCCCGAAATGTCGAGCGGGTTGCGGAGATCCGCTTACTCGAACGCGTCGCGAGAAGGTGCGCGGGAGGCGTCAGGAATTGGGCGATCCTGCCACGATCTTGGTATCTCCGAGACCAGGGCTTGCGCGATGCCGGACCGGCGCCCATCTCCCGGGCGCCCGAGAGGGCATTGCCTCAACGGCGATAGGAGAAACGCACATGACGCGTATGACCGAGATTCGCACTCGTGGTTTCCACCGTGCGCTGACCGGCGCACTTGGCGCGGTGGCGTTGGGCGCGGCCGCCATGGCGACGCCGGCTTTGGCCGACACCCTCGGCTACTATTATGAATCGCCGCCACCGGTCTACGTGGCGCCGAGCACAACCACGACGACGACCTATACCTACTCGTCGCCGACCTACACCTACACCGAGCCCGCGCCGCCTCCCACCGTGATCTACGAGCCCCGCGACCGCGGCCCGGGCATCTACCTCGATACGCCGATCATCAACTTCGGCCTCGGCTTCCACTAAAAGCCGCGCATAAATCACAAAAGAAGAGCGATCTGGCCCCGCTTCGGCGGGGCCATTTTTTGGCGCGCCGCTACTTCTTCGTATAGAGGGCCGCGTACTCCTCTTTGGGTTTCGTCAGCTTCTCCGGGTGGACGATCTTCTTCTTGACGGCCTCGCGGGCGGCCGCGAGGTAGGGGAACTCGGTCTCGGCGCCGTCGCGCTTCAGCACGTAGATCGTGGAGACCGTCTGCGTGCTCCGCTGATCCACCATCATGCGCTTGACGATGGTCCAGTCGATCCGGCGGGCCTCGCCGCCCTCCTCGGCGGGAGCCACGTCCTCGAAGCCGCGATCGACGATGGACTCCGACGCGTAGAGTTTCTGCTCGGGCTTCTTGCCGTGCCCGTCGCGGTCGCGTCCGCGACCGAATCCCGGCTTGCCAGGACGCCCGTGCCGCTTG
>DATEGF010000011.1:0-7940 GCA_035280245.1 Allostellaceae bacterium | reverse complement strand
AGCGCGAGCCAGAGCGCCGCCAGGTCGTGGCTCCGCCGGCCGATCAGGAAATAGAGCGCGGCCGCGACCGGCAGAAACAGAAAAATAAACTCGTAGGAGTTGAACAGCATCGCCCCTGCCTCCGTCTCTTATGGAGGCGGCACCCCGGCGATGCAAACGAATCTACCGCTTGATGTCCGAGTAGGGATAGACGAGATCGCCGGTCTTGTACTCCGGCGGATAGAGGATCGGCGTCTTGCCGCCCTGGCGGAACTGCTCGACGTCGTTGTCCTTGATGTCGCGATACTGCACGAAGAGCACACGCGACTTCGCCCACTCGCCGTTGGGCGCGAAGGTGACGTCGCCGACGATCGTGTGGAAGGTCGTCTTGTGGATGTAGTCCGCGATCTTGCCCTGGTCGAGGCTGCCGACTTGCGTCACCGCCTCGCCGAGGACCTGCATCTCGGAATAGGCGAAGGGCGGCAGATAGTATCCCAGGGGATCGACGCCCTCCTTCGGCGCGCGCTCCTGATAGCGCTTCACGAATTCCTCGACGCCGGGGAATTTCATGGTGGGCTCAGGCTCGTAGACGTCGTAGGCGACGATGCCGTTCAGGAGGTGGCCGAGCTGCAGCTTGATGGGGGTGAAGGCGAGGCCGATCATGCCGCCGCCGAACATCCGGGCCTTGAGCCCGACCTCGTTGGCGGCGCGCACCATGCCGACGGAATCCGGCGGATAAGACGCCACGAAGATCACGTCGGGATTGGCCGCCTGGATCGCCCGGACCACCGGCGAGAAGTCGACCGTATTGGGCGGATAGCTCTTGTCGTAGACCACCTTGAGCCCGAGGTGCTGCACGGTCTCGCGCGCGCCCGCGAGCACGGTCTGCGCGTATTCCGCGTCCGCCCCCACGAGCGCGATGGTCTGCGGCGGCGGATTCATGGTCATGGCGGTCTCGAGGAAGCCCAGCGAGGGCGCCAGCTTGGTGTTCTCGCCGTTCGGCAGGATCTGGAAGTAGCGCGGATAGTTGAAGGTGTCGTTCACGCCGGTGCCGAAGAGCGCCATGAACACCAGGTTGCGCTGCATTACGATGGGCATCGCGGGCGCGATCTGGTTGGTGGCGTAGGCGGAGATCACGAGGTCGACCTTGTCGATCTCGAGGAGCTTCGTGTAGATCGCCGGGACCTGCGACGCGTTCGTCTGGTCGTCGTAGAAGACGAGCTGCACGGGCCGGCCGAGGAGCCCGCCCTTGGCGTTCACGTCCTCGGCCCACATCTGGATCGCCAGCAGCGCGCTCTTGCCGCCGCCCGCGAGCCCGCCGGTCAAGGACATGCTGAAGCCGATCTTGATGGGCTCGGCGGCGCGCGCCGGCACGCCGAATGCAAGGGTAACGATGAAAGCGATCGCGAGACTACGTATACGTCCCTTCATCACGTTCCTCCCGATTTATAAGCACACCACCGAGGTAGTGAGGCGGTGAGAACAGATGCCTCATCGCCTCACCGTCTCTGTGGTGAACTTCTTTCTCAATGTCGCGCTCCGAGATTGTAGCCGATGCGCCGGCCCACCTCTGCAAACTGCCGCTGCTTCTCCGCTAGATCCGGGTAGAGCAGCTTACCCGCGCGCTTCACCACGCGGCCGCCGACCAACACCGTGTCGACGTTGGCGGGACCGGCGTGGGTCACGATCGAGGCGACCGGATCGATCACGGGCGCGAGGTTGAGATCGTCGGCGCGCAGCAGGACGATGTCGGCGCGTTTCCCCGGAGCGAGCGAGCCGATCTCGCGCTCGCGGCCGAGCATGCGGGCGCCGGCGAGGGTCGCCCAGTCGAGCGCCTGGCGGCAGGTGATCGAGATGCGCGCGGGCGCGCGACCGGTCTCGCGGAGGGTCACGAGGTCGTCGGCGTGGCGCTGGGCCTGAAGTGCCACCCGCATCACGCGGAACATGTCGCCGCCGATGAAGGACTCGATGTCGGCGCCGAGGGATGGCGCGCTGCCGAGCCTCAGGAGCGCGCCGGTGAGGCAATCGCCATAGCCCATCTGGAGCTCGATGTCGGGCGTCACCGTGACGCTGGCGCCATGCTCGACCAGCGCGCGCAGCTCCTCGAAGCCGATGCAGTTCCCGTGCACGATGTTGACGCGGGCGTCGACGAGGCCGTCGCGAAGCAGCCGCGTGAAGCCGTCGGGCGTCAGCATCTGGCCGCCGCCCACATGCATGCTCACGACCAGGTCGAGCTCGCGGGCAAGGCTGAGATCCTGCCGGCTCACGTCCAAGGTCGAATAGGCGGGACCGAGGATCGCCATACCGAGCGTCACGCGGGCATCGCGGGTGGCGAGCCGGCCGCGAGCCAGGCGCTCGATGGCCGCACGGGGATGCGGGATCTCGCTGAAATGCGGCTGGCCCGGCCTGGGATCGGGCTTCGGCGAGCCGTGCAGGAAGACCGCGCGGATGCCGGACTCCTCGAGGGCGTCGATCGCGGCGTCCGTATGAGCGAGGGTCGGATTATTGTGGCACCAGTCGACCAGCGTGGTGACGCCGCCATCGAGCTGGTTGAGCGCACCCATCAGCGTCGAGATGTAGATGTCCTGGGGCCCAAAAGCGGGTGCCACCGCGGCGTGCATGGTGTGGAGGTATTCCGGGATGGTCCAGTCGGCGGCGATCCCGCGCAGGCACGTCTGCCAGGTGTGGAGATGCGCGTCGATCAAGCCTGGCATGACGATCGCGCGGGCGGCGTCGATTACCTCGGTGTCGTCGGCCGAGATCGTGGGTGCCACCGCGGCGATGCGATCATCCTCGATCAGCAGGTCGCCGCGCTCGAGGTCCGGCACATCGGGATCCATCGTGACTATGGTGCCGGATTTGATGAGAAGCCGCCGCATGGCGCGAGGCTAGAGCACTCGCGTAATCGAAGGAAGCGCCCGTGCTCAGTCCGCGGCGGAGCGGGTGACGGCGACGCGTTGCCCGGCCGCGGGCGGCGGGGTCTTGAGCAGGCGATCGGCAGGGAGCCGCAGGGTCACGGTGGTTCCCGCACCGAGCTTGCTCGTGAGCGAGAGCGTGCCGCCATGCCGCTCGACCAGCAGCTTGCTGATCGAGAGACCGAGGCCGCTGCCGCCGTGCCGGCGGCTCCGGCTGGGGTCGGTGCGCTGGAACGGCTCGAAGATATGCGCGAGCTGCTTCGGATCGATACCGATGCCGGTGTCGGCGACCGTGATCTCCATCCCCGCCTCGCCCGTGATCCCGGCGGAAATCGTGACGGTGCCACCGGGCATGCTGAAATTGACGGCGTTACTCGCGAGATTGAGCAGGACCTGGAGCAGCGTGCGGCGGTCGCCGCGCAGCCGCGGCAGGTCTCGCTCGATGACCTTCCGGAGGGTGACCTCGGTGTCTGCGGCGCGCACGCGCAAGAACGCCAAGGTGTCGTCGACGAGCGACGAGACGTCGACCGCCTCCTCGAGCAGATCGAACCTGCCGGCCTCGATCTTCGACATATCCAGCACGGCATTGATGAGCCCGAGCAGATGCACACCCGACGCGCCGATGTCACGCACATACTCGCCCTGGCGCTCGTTCAGCGAGCCGACGTATCCCGCCGTCAGCATCTCGGTGAAGCCGATGATCGCGTTGAGCGGCGTCCTGAGCTCGTGGCTCATGTTGGCCAGGAATCCGGTCTTCGCCTGGCTCGCCGTCTCCGCGACCTCCTGTGCGTGGAGCGCCTTGGCGCGATCGGCGAGGGAGCGCCCCATCTGCGCTTGCAGCGCGAAGAGCCGCGCCAGCAACCAGCCGACGACCGCGATGAGTAGGATGGCAGCGGCGGCGATGCCGGCGATGACGGTCGCCTCGTGCGACCAGTCGGAGAGGATCGCGGCCTCCTTGTTGTTGACGTTGACGACCAGGGGATAGCCCGGCACCGCGTGCGGCGCCGAGATCAGATACTCGGGATGGACCAACCCGCGCCGCCGAAGCGGCCGGGGATCGGTCTCGGCGTGGGCGGCCAGCAGAAACGGCTGACCCGCGTAGGACTTTCCGAGGTTCTCGTCGCTGTCGGGAAAGCGCGCGAGCAGGATGCCGTCGTCGCGATAGAGCGAGATCGCGCCCTGCGCGCCGGGCGACACTGCGCTGTAGAATTCCGAGAGGTAGCGCGTCTCGATGGCGGCAACGACGACGCCCAGGAACTCGCCGCCGGGACCATTGAGGCGGCGCGCCAGGAAGATGACCGATCGGCCGGTGACCCGCGTGGTCGTCGGCGCGCCGATGAAGACACCGAGGCTAGGCTGATCGCGGAGCGCCGAGAAATAGTCGCGGTCGCCGAGATCGAGCTGAGGTAGCGGACCCTGGCGCGAGTTGGTGACCAGCATGCCCTTGCTGTCCTGCACCGCGATCGCATCGATCTGCGGCGCGTCGCGGATGCGGTCTCGCAGCAGATCGCGGATTTCCCCGCTGCCGAGGCGATGGTCGACATCCTCGGGCGTCGCGACGCCGCTGGCAGCGAAGCGCTCCGCCAGCCCGCGCAGGATCAGGTCGATGCTGAGCATGGATCGCGAGGTCTGGCCGGCGAGCACCAGGCTGAGCCGGCGGAGCTCGCGGCCCGCGGAATCAAGGTCCGACTGGCGGCTCGTCCAGATGGTGACCCAGGCCGTGCTGACGATCGCGGTGATGAGCAGCGCGCCGACCAGAGCCAGGATGCGGCGGGGGTTATGCGCCTCGAGCCAGGCAAGCCAGGTCCGGTCTCGCCATTGCCTCAATTGCTCGATGGGCACGACGCGCACGGCGCTTTCACTCCGATGCGCCGGAAGCGGCCCGCATGACGATCGTCCCCGGTCCGTGGCGGATCGGTCACCCTATCGGAACGGAATTAACGACCGCTTAACATAGGTTACCCGCCTCCCGTGACGTGGAGCGGGCGCGCCGCGGCGGACTCAGCGACCCTCGTTGTCGAGGTTCATGGCGCGGACCAGCTCGCGGCCGAGGCCGACGTATTCGGCCTTTGATAGGAAGTGCGGCTGGAGCTGGGAGGAGACGAACCTGCCCTTGAGACTACCGTCGCCGCTCAGGCGCTCGAACTCGTAGGTGAAGAGATCCTGGCTGGTGATGACGTCGCCCTCCATGCCCACTACTTCCGCGATGTGGGTGACGCGCCGCTTCCCATCGGACATCCGGCTCACCTGGACGATCATGTCGACGGCGGTGGCGATCTGGGCACGCGCGGCGCGCGTGGGCAGGCTCACGCCGCTCATATCCAGCAGGTTCTCGATCCGGGTCAGCGCCTCGCGCGGGCCGCTTGCGTGGATGGTGCCGAGCGAGCCGTCGTGGCCGCTGTTCATGGCCTGCAGCATGTCCATGCTTTCGGCGCCGCGGATTTCGCCGACGATGATGCGGTCGGGCCGCATACGCAGCGCATTGCGGAAGAGATCGCGGATGGTGATGGCGCCTTTGCCCTCGAGGTTCGCGATGCGGGTCTCGAGCCGGCCGACGCGCGGCTGCTGCAGCTGCAGCTCGGCCGCGTCCTCGATGGTGATGATGCGCTCATTGGGATCGATCATCTGCGAGAGCGCGTTCAACAGCGTGGTCTTGCCCGAGCCGGTGCCGCCGGAGATCAGGATATTGAGCCGCGCCTTGGCCGCGACGGTGAGGACCGTCGCCATGCCTTGAGAGATGTTGCCCTGCTCCACCATCTGGGCGAGCGTCACCGCGCGCTTGCTGAATTTCCGGATCGAGATCATCGGGCCGTCGAGCGCGAGCGGCGGGATCACCACGTTGACGCGGCTGCCGTCGGGCAGGCGCGCATCGGCCAAGGGCGTCGATTCGTCGATGCGGCGGCCGACCAGCGTCACGATGCGCGTGGCGACCCTCATCACGTGCTGATCGTCGGCGAAATGCGCGTCGGTGGTCTCGAGCTTGCCGGCTCGCTCGACGTAGATGCGCCTCGGACCGTCGACCAGGATGTCGCTGACGGTCTCGTCGGCGAGCAGCGGCTCCAGCGGCCCGAAGCCGACCATGTCGTCGACCAGATGCCGGATCACCGCCGCGCGCTCCGGCTGGTTAAGATTGAGCGCACGCTCCTCGATGATGTCGCCGACCAGCGGCTCGAGCTGCTTCTCGAGCGCCTCGCGACTCATGCGGATCGCCTGCTCGACATCGATCCGGTCCATCACGGTCGGCTGGATCTGGTTTGCGATCGCGCTCGGCCGAGTCCGCTCGAACCGAGTGCCGGCGAAGCGCGCGGCACCGTCGACCACGGTATTGGCGGCGGGCTTGGCGGTCGCCGAGGGTGCGGGCTCGAGGATCGGCTCCTGCGGCGACGGAGGAACGACGGGCGCAGGCACGGGCGTCTGGGCGCGCTGGGGCATGCGTGCGGGACCCACGGGCGAGTCCTCGGTGAGCGCCGCCTCGGGGATCGGCTTGTCGCGGCGCTTGTTGAAGCGGATGCCGACGTAGCGGGACTGGGTCCAGGCGACGGTCCCCTCGATGCGCTCGTTCTCGGAAAAGAACAGCGTGATGGCCTCGTCGACCTCGAGGGCCGCGATCAGGCGCACCAGCGCGCCGCCGGGCGACAGGTCGAGGACGCGGCAGTCGAAGCTGCCCCGCGCGGTCATCAGCTTGCCGCGCCAATTCACCTTCGTCCGGTTGCGCTCTCGGCGGTTCTGGTCGGTCACGGTGGCGGATGTCATGTCAAAGCCCGGCTCGAATTGGCCCAAGCTTTAAGATGCCGAAAGCCGGGTTAAGCCCACGCTTCCGGATTCGCCGCCCGACACCCCCCGCCCGGGGGAGCAACCTTACCGACGCGTTAACACCGCCTGAAGGTCGACCAACGCCTCAGGCCGGCGGCGGCGTGATACGGTCGATCTCGGCCATCTCCGCGGGCGTCAGAACCCAGTCGGCGGCCTTGACGTTGGCCTCGATCTGCTCGGGTTTGGTGGCGCCGGCGATGACGCTCGCAACCTGCGGTCGACAGGCGAGCCAGCTGAAAGCGAGCTCGAGCAGGCTCTTGCCGCGGGTCGCCGCGAAATCACCGAGCTTCTCGGCGATCTGCCAATTCATCTCGGTGAGGAAGCGGTCGGCGAGGCGCTGCGTGTTGGTGAGGCGCGTCCCCGCGGGCATCGGCGCATTCCGCTTGTATTTGCCGGTGAGGAGCCCGCTCGCCAGCGGGAAGAACGGCAGCAGGCCCATGTCGTAGGCCTGGAGCGCCGGCACCAGCTCGCGGTCGATGTGGCGCACCACCAGGCTGTACTCGTCCTGCGCCGAGACGAAGGACTCAATTCCCAGATGCTTTGAGGTCCATTGCGCCTCCACCACCTGCCAGGACGCCAGGTTGGAGCACCCGATGTAGCGCACCTTGCCCTGGCGCACGAGGTCGTCGAGGGCGCGGAGCGTCTCCTCGATGGGCGTCAGCGGATCGGGCGCGTGCAGCTGATAGAGGTCGAGCCAGTCGGTCTTGAGGCGTTTCAGGCTCGCCTCGACCTCGCTCATGATGTAACGGCGCGAGGCGCCCTTGATGGTGCCCTCGGCATTCATCGCCATGCCGAACTTGGAGGCGAGCACGATCTCCTTGCGCTTGGCGCCCAGGATCTCGCCGAGGCAAGTCTCCGAGCCGCCGAAATTGCCGTAGGTGTCGGCGGTGTCGAAGAGCGTGATGCCGAGGTCGAGCGCCTTGTGCACCACCTTGCGCGACGCCTCGAGATCGATGCGCCCGCCGAAATTGTTGCACCCAAGCCCAACGACCGAGACGCGCAGGCCGGAGCGGCCGAGATTGCGGATTTGCATCGTGCGGTTTCCTTTCAGATCAGATCAAAACCGTGCGTCCTTCGACGCGCTCCCTTCGGTCGCTTGCTCAGATGGCGTGATTGGGGCGGCCCTTGCGGAGGTGGCTGCCCTCCGGACACTGGTTACGGGGTCATGCACGAGGCAGCCCCAGATCAGAAACCCAGCCATCGGAGAGCAGCCATGAAGAACTATGCCGGTTT
>DATEGF010000010.1:0-4929 GCA_035280245.1 Allostellaceae bacterium | reverse complement strand
ACCGACCGGCGCGCTCATCCTCGACATCACCTTCGTCCTGCTCGGGATCGTGGTGATGGTTCAGTTCGTCCGCGCCGCCCAGAAGGTCGAACCGTTCCTGACGCGCGGCTGATCGGCGCCGCGCACAAAAAATCCGTCATCGACAAAAATTTTTTCTTGCATCCGCGGGCGGATGCTCCTATGTGCGCAATCGCCCAATTTCGCACGTGCCTGTGGCCGTGTGTCGGTCGGTGGGCATCCGGACAAGAGGCCGGACAGCCGCCCGGAGCGAGACCGCGAGAGGCAAGTCCGCGGTCGCCTGAGCTCCGAAACCACTTGACCGGCAGCCGGAGGCGAAACCGGCGCACCCCGCCCTCAACGGGGGACGCGGCTTAAAGCAACGACGGAGCGGGCTTCTTGGTCTCTGCCGGCCTTCCACCAGCCGGCGCGGGTCACCGTAGAGGCTTGTTCATCATTGCCGGCCGTGCGGAACGGGATCTTCCCATTCCAATCCAAGGCAGCTGAGCGGGTAGAGAGCTCTCGCGAGCCGGCGCGTCCCCATCGCGCGACGGGCGCGAACTCAAAAGCCGCGTCATTTCGGGCGGTTCGCCGCCCTGGAGCCGTGGGGAGAGCGCCATGACCGCGCGCATCCGCGAGTTCTTGCATAGCCGCCGCGAGGACGGTCCCTGCCTTGTCGTCGATCTCGACCTCGTGCGCGACAATTATCTCGCCTTTGCCAAGGCGTTGCCCGATACGCGCGTGTTCTATGCCGTGAAGGCCAACCCGGCGGCGGAGGTGCTCGGCCTGCTCGTCAAGCTCGGCTCCTGCTTCGACACCGCCTCGGTCGCCGAGATCGAGATGGTGCTGGCGGCGGGCGCGACCGCGGAGCGCATCTCCTACGGCAACACGATCAAGAAGGAGCGCGACATCGCGCGCGCCCATGCGCTGGGCGTGCGTCTCTATGCGGTCGACTGCGTGGCCGAGGTGGAGAAGGTCGCCCGCGCCGCGCCCGGCTCGCGGGTGTTCTGCCGCATCCTCTCGGACTGCATCGGAGCGGAATGGCCGCTGTCGCGCAAGTTCGGCTGCGAGCCCGCCATGGCGGCGGACGTGCTCGAACACGCCCACCGGCTCGGGCTCGAAGCCTATGGCGTGTCGTTCCACGTCGGATCGCAGCAGCGAAATCCGCACGCCTGGGACCGTGCGCTCGCCTCGGCGGCCGCGGTGTTCCGCGCGTGCGGCGAGCGAGGGCTCACGCTCTCGATGGTCAATCTCGGCGGCGGCTTTCCGACCAAGTACCTGAAGAACGTGCCGACCGTGAAGACCTACGGTTCGGCGATCTTTCGCGCCCTGCGCCGGCATTTCGGCAACGCGATTCCGGAGACCATCATCGAGCCCGGCCGCGGCATGGTCGGCAATGCCGGCGTGATCGAGACGGAGGTCGTGCTCGTCTCCAGGAAGAGCGAAAGCGACGACGTACGCTGGGTCTATCTCGACATCGGCAAGTTCGGCGGACTCGCCGAGACGATGGACGAGTCGATCCGCTATCCGATCCGCACGCCGCGCGACGGCGACGAGTGCGGCCCCTGCGTGCTCGCCGGACCGACCTGCGACTCCGCCGACGTGCTCTACGAGAAAGAGCCCTACGCGCTGCCGGTCAGCCTGGAAATCGGCGACAAGCTGCTGATCGAGGGCACCGGCGCCTATACGGCGACCTACTCCTCCGTGGCCTTCAACGGCTTCGCGCCGTTGAAGACCTACCACATCTGACCTTGCCGGGAGCGGGGGGCTCTTTCCCGTCAATTGGATCCCAAACTCCGGTGTGGGACATGGCCATGATCACGATCCGCAGAGAGCTTAACAAGGACGCCCTGGCGCGCGAGGCGCTGCTCGACGCCGGCTACGGCAAGGCTCGCTTCACCAAGGCCTCGGAGCGCCTGCGTGCGGGCCGTCTGCCGGCGGCGGGTCTCGCCTTCGTGGCTTGCGACCGCAGCCAGATCGTCGGAACCGTCCGGCTCTGGAACGTCTCGGCCGGCGAATCGGGGCCGGCGCTGCTGCTCGGCCCGCTCACCGTGCATCCCGACTTCCGCCGCCGCGGGATCGGCAGCGCGCTGATGCGCCGGGCGCTGGACGACGCCAAGCGGCTCGGCCATCGCGCCGTGCTCCTAGTGGGCGATGCGTCCTATTACGGCCGGTTTGGCTTCGCGAGCGAACAGACCGGCGCCCTGTGGCTGCCGGGCCGCTACGACGCACACCGATTGCTGGCGCTTGAACTTGAGCCCGGCGCGCTTGCGGGCGCGCACGGCCTCATCAGCGCGACCGGGCGGCTGGAGCGGAGGTTCGCCCCCTCCGCGCGCGCCGCCGGGCTGCGGCCGGACGAACCTATTCCACGCGCGGCATAACCAGCTTTTGTGACTTCGTAGCTTGGAGGACAGTGACATGAACAACCTGCATGCCCGTTTCGACGGCCCGATCGTGATGATCGGCTTCGGCTCGATCGGCAAAGGCACCCTGCCCCTCATCGAGCGCCACATCGCCTTCGACCGCTCGAAGTTCGTGGTCATCGCGCCCGATGACCGCGACCGGCACCTGCTCGACGAGCGCCAGATCCGGTTCATGCATCTGGCGATCACGAAGGAGAACTATCGCGAGGTGCTGACCCCGCTGCTCACCGCCGGGCCGGGGCGCGGCATGGTCGTGAACCTTTCGGTCGACACCTCGTCGGTCGACCTGATGGAGCTCGCCAAGGACCTCGACGCCTTCTACATCGATACGGTGGTCGAGCCGTGGCCGGGCCTCTACACCAACCGTGACCGCTCGATCTCGGAGCGCTCCAACTACGCGTTGCGCGAGGGCATCCTTGACCTGCGCCGCCGGCGCCCCGGCGGGGTGACGGCCGTGAGCTGTTGCGGCGCCAATCCCGGCATGGTGTCCTGGATGGTCAAGCAGGCGCTCATCGACATCGCCAAGGACCTCAAGCTCGATTTCGCCGAGCCGCAGTCGCGCGACGACTGGGCGCGGTTCGCGCGCGATCTCGGCGTGAAGGGCATCCACATTGCCGAGCGCGATACCCAACGGGCGCGCGATCCCAAGCCGCGCGGGAAGTTCATCAACACCTGGTCGGTGGAGGGCTTCTGCTCGGAGGGCCTGCAGCCGTCCGAGCTCGGCTGGGGCACGCACGAGAGGACGATGCCCGCCAACGCCCGCCGCCACGAGTTCGGCTGCGACGCCGCGATCTACCTGACGCGGCCGGGCGCCGGCACGCGCGTGCGGTCCTGGACCCCGACCGCGCAGGCCCAGCACGGCTTCCTGGTCACGCACAACGAGTCGATCTCGATCGCGGACTACTTCACGCTGCGGGAGAACGGCAAGGTGGTCTACCGGCCGACCTGCCACTACGCCTACCACCCGTGCGACGACGCCGTGCTGTCCCTGCACGAGATGGCGGGGGCGGCCTGGAAACCGCAGAAGGAGTGGCACATCCTCTCCGAGGACGACATCGTCGATGGCATCGACGAGCTCGGCGTGCTGCTCTACGGGCATGCGAAGAACGCCTACTGGTACGGCTCCCAGCTCTCGATCGAGGAGACGCGGCAGCTCGCGCCCTACCAGAACGCGACCGGCCTGCAGGTGACCTCGGCGGTGCTCGCCGGCATCGTCTGGATGCTGGAGAACCCGGAGCGCGGCATCGTGGAGGCCGATGAGATGGACTTCCGGCGCTGCCTGGAGATCCAGCGGCCTTATCTCGGCCCGGTGGTCGGCCATTACACCGACTGGACGCCGCTCGTGGGCCGCAACGAGCTGTTCCCCGAAGACGTCGATACCAGCGACCCGTGGCAGTTCAAGAACGTGCTGGTCGCGTGAGGCGACGGAACCGGCGACAGGCGTGGGGCAAGCCGCGCTTATCGCTCGGACGAGCCGAGACCGCGCCGCTGTCGCCTCAGTCCGGAACGATCTCGCCGCCGGCGTATTGGCGCATTGTCAACGAATGTCCCGAGGTGATTCCACGCGCGAGAGAAACCAAAAGCGCTTGCGCGTTGTGGAGAAATCGATTAATTCGACCATGCCCCATTTCGCACGTGCCTGTGGCCGTGTGTCGATCGGTGGGCATCCGGACAAGAGGCCGGACAGCCGCCTAAGGAAGGGATCTCACTTCCTTGCTCATGCGATCGGCAGCCGGAGGCGAAACCGGCGCACCCCGCTCTCAACGGGGAACGCGGCTTAAAGCAACGACGGAGCGGGCTTTTTTGGAATCCCGGCGCCAATGCCGGTTGACTGAAAAGGCTTGTCCTTCTTTGCCAGCAGTGCGGAACGGGATTTCCCTCATCCGGACCAAGGCAGCAATCGACGTGATGTCTAAACGCTCGCATCGCGCGGGCCGCCAGCATCACAGGAGGTTCACAGGGTGGCCGTGCCGCCCTTCCGGATAGGGAACGTTGTGATGACCGCACGCATCCGCGAATTTCTCAAGCAGCGCAAGGATGAGGGGCCCTGCCTCGTGGTTGACCTCGACGTCATCCGCGACAACTACCTCGCCTTCGCCAAGGCGCTGCCCGACAGCAAGGTCTTCTATGCGGTGAAGGCCAATCCCGCCCCGGAAATCCTCAGGCTCCTCGCCGGGATGGGCTGCTCCTTCGACGTCGCCTCCGTGAGCGAGACCGAAGCCGTGCTGGCCGCGGGCGCGACGCCCGACCGCATCTCTTACGGCAACACCATCAAGAAGGAGGGCGAGATTGCCAGGGCTTTTGCGCTCGGCGTAACGCTCTATGCCGTCGACTGCGAGGCCGAGGTCGAGAAGGTCGCCCGCGCGGCGCCCGGCAGCCGCGTGGTCTGCCGCATCCATTGCGACGGCACCGGCTCGGAATGGCCGCTGTCGCGCAAATTCGGCTGCGAGCCGGAGTTTGCCGCCGACCTTTTGGAACTGGCCCATAAGCGCGGACTCGTCGCCCACGG
>DATEGF010000009.1:0-7067 GCA_035280245.1 Allostellaceae bacterium | reverse complement strand
GGCTCCGCGAGACCGCGATCGCCGCCAACACCTGGGTGGTGCGCGAGCGCGCGCCGATCCGGATCTTCAGCCGCACCGGCCACGAGCGCAACGACATCTACACCTACGAGGGCGTCCTCCTGCCGCTCTCGCAGGACGGCGGGCGCGTCAACATGGTGCTGGGCTCGCTGCTCTTTGAGTTGGCGCACTAGCCGCCTACGCCGCGGCATGGGATGCGATAGTCAGATCGAGACCAACTCACGTCCGCTTTTCCCCCACCGCAGACCTTCGCGCGTCATCTCGCAATGTCGCAGAAGTGCCATTTCCAGACCTGGGTGCCCGTTCCTCCCCGCTTCCCCGATCACACGCCTCCCCCGTTCGGGGGATCGTGCAAAGTGTGAACAGCATCCCTATTTGTGTCGGCAAAGTAAGTGGAGGCTGTCTCAACTGATCTACGGAAAGGTCGGCAATAGCTGAACGGTTTGACGATTTCGGTTTGTCGCAGTATGAAGTAAGCGGGGTGAACGCGACGCCGCTGCAGAGAATGCGAATCCCCTTGGAGCACGAATATGTTGCGGCGTTCGCCTAGGGCCTTTTTTATTAGACCCCTCGATTCTTAAATCCACGAGAATCGTAGTTGAGGTTGGTGCTGTGCTCGACGGCTGCACTGGGCCGTGGGCGGGTTCGTAGACGCGCTAAAAACGACAAAACTGAGCTGAGTTCGGGGACGTGAGAGAGTGTGCTGTCGATCATAAAGGTGGGGCAGGTCCCCGCCCGCATCCCTCTGCCCGAGGGGTGCTAAGGCCCTTGCTTTTGCTCTCGGCGGGCGCGGGCCTCGCGATCTCGATCGCGCTGATCGCGATCTACGGCTTTGCCGACATCGGGCTGGCGATTGCCGGCGCCGGGTGGGGCATGGTCGCCGTGGTGGCGTTTCATTTCCTGCAAATGGTTTTCTCGGCCGAGGCGTGGCGCAAGGTGCTGCCCCCGTCCTCGGCGGCGGCGCTCCCCCTGATGATGGGCTTGCGGTGGATACGAGAGTCCGTCAACGCCTTGCTGCCCGTGGCGCAAATCGGCGGAGAGTTCGTCGGCGCCCGCTTGCTGGCGTCGCACGGCGTGCCGCTCAGCGCCGCCGGCGCCGGTGTTACCGTCGATCTCAGCATGGAGATGGTCAGCCAGATCATCTTCACGCTCTTCGGCATCGGGCTCGTGATGATTCGCCCACACGAAGCCGAGATTACCCAGTGGATTCTGGGCGCCACCTTGGCCGCGGCCGCGGTGGTGATCGCATTCGTGTTAACCCAGCGCTTCGGCCTGTTCCGGCTGATCGAGCGCGGCTTGATCCGGTTCGCTCATCTCACGGGTTGGTCGATCTGGGGCGAGGTCCAGGGATTGCACGAGGCGATCGTCGCGATTTATCGCGAGCCTCGGCGACTTGGCCTCGCTTGCGGTCATCACCTGATCTCGTGGTTGCTCGGCGGCATCGAGGTCATGCTCGCGCTGCATTTCCTGGGGGTCGACGTCGATCTGCGCGAATGCCTGATCATCGAGAGTCTGGGTCAGGCATTTCGCGCCGTCGGCTTCGCCATTCCCGGCTCGTTGGGCGTGCAGGAGGGTGGCTACATCCTCGTTTGCGGACTGCTCGGCCTCGGCCCCCAGGCCGCGATCGAGTTGTCGCTGGTGAAGAGAATTCGCGAAGTCGTCCTCGGGGTCCCGGGCCTGATCGCCTGGCAGATCATCGAGGGACGGCGTCTCCTTGGCCACGTCGTGCCGGGTGGCGCCAAACGTTCCTCCTCGGAGTTGACATCATGATCGGAACATCGTGGACCCACCGCCTGGCACGCCCGTTGGTGCGCCCCTTGGTCGGAACCGGAATCACGCCGAATCACTTGACAACGGCGCGTCTCGTGACCGGCGTCCTCGCTTGCGCCGCGCTGATGCCCGGCGACACCTACTGGAATTGGTGGGGTGGCTCGCTCTGGCTTCTATCCGCGTTCCTCGATCGCGCGGATGGCGAGCTTGCCCGCATCGGCAACATGTCGACGCCGGGCGGCCACATTTACGATTACATCGTGGACAATGCCGTCAACGCTCTATTTTTTGTCGCGATCGGGGTCGGGCTGCGCCATTCCGCGCTGGGCTACTATGCGATCGCGTTGGGGTTGCTGAGCGGCTTCTCGGTCTACATGTCCGGATACCTGTCCGAGGCGCTGGAGCGTCGGCAGGGAACCGGCGCCAAGGCCTATTCGGGCGCGTTCGGATTCGACTTCGATGATCTCCTTTATGTCCTCGGTCCGATGGCGTGGCTCGGTTGGCTTTTGCCCATCCTCGTCGGTGCGAGCGTCGGCGCCACCTTCATGATGCTGCTGACCGCCTGGCGGCTTCGCCGCCTCATCTCCAACCAACAGAGCGCAGAGACACTGGCATGAAGATCACACCGAAGAACGACCAGGCGAGCGCGCCCTATGCGACGGCGCTGCGTAAGCAATCCGCCATCAGCGCGATCATTCTGGCGGCGGGGCGCGGACGGCGGCTCGGTCAGCCGAAGCCGAAGGCCTTGCTTGAATTCGACGGCAAGACCTTGCTCGAGCGGCATATCGCTGCGCTCCGAGTGCACGGCGTGCACGACATATCCATCACCGTGGGCTACCAGTCCGCGGCGATCCGCCGCGAGGTCGCCAGGCTCGGGCTCGCTGACGGCGTCACGCTGGTCGACAATCCCTATTATCTTCAGGGCAGCCTCGTCTCCGTGTGGGCGCAACGCGAGCGGCTGAGATCGGGTGCCAGCATCGTGCTCATGGATGCGGACGTTCTCTACGACCCCCGCATGATCGGTCGGCTGCTTCACGCGGAGCCGCCGAACGTGCTGCTGCTCGATCGGATGATCGAGCCCGGCGACGAGCCCGTGAAAATCTGCGTCCGCGATAGCGCCATCGTCGACTTCGCGAAGAAGCCCGTCCAACCCCACGAATGGCATGGCGAGTCGGTCGGATTTTTCCGATTCACCCCCGAGATGTCAGCGTCGCTTGCGGAGCGGCTCGACGACTATTGCAAGGCGGGCCGCACGTCCGATGAGTACGAAGAAGCGATCCGCGACCTCATCGCGGCACGCCCCGATCAATTCGGCTTCGAGGACATCAGCGATTTGCCCTGGACGGAGATCGATTTCGAGGCGGATGTGATCCGCGCCGAGCGCGAGATCCTGCCTCAGATCGCTGCCCTGCAAGATGCATAAGGGCGCAGAGGCCGCGGCGGCCCGTGCGCGTGTCGCACCCGCATCGGGTCCGCTCACTGCGGGGCAGACCGAGAGCTATAGCCGGAGCGGCTGGCTCTTTGCCCGCGGCTTCTTCAAGCCGGAGGAGGTCGCGGCGATCTCGCGCTGGACCGACGATCTCGCGGCCTGGCCCGAAGTACCCGGCCGGCACATGGTCTATCGCGAGCCGAGCCTCATCGACGCCAATTCCCGCGTCATCCAGAGGATCGAGAATTTTTGTCCTTATCACCCCGAATTCGACAAGCTGGTGCGCGCCAGCCGGCTTTTCACGGCGGTCGAGCAGCTTTTCGAGGCACCCGCCTGTCTCTTCAAGGAGAAGATCAACTTCAAGATGCCCGGTGGCGCCGGGTTCGAGCCGCACCAGGATCAGCAGGCCGGCTGGTCGCGTTACGCCTCCCTGTTCGTGACCGCGCTCGTCACGATCGACCGCTCGACGATCGAGAACGGCTGTCTCGAGATGGCGAGTGCGCCCCGCTTCTCGGGACTGATCGGTGAGGAATGGCGTCCGCTCTCCGCTGCCGAGATGGCTGGGTTCAAGCTCGTCCCGGTTCCGACGGAGCCCGGCGACGTGCTGTTTTTCGATAGCTTTGCCCCGCACGGCTCGAAGCCCAATATGACGGACGGTCGCCGCCGGATTCTCTATCTCACCTACAATCCGGCATCGGAAGGCGACCAACGGGCCCGATATTTCGCGGACAAGCGCGCGGCCTTTCCGCCGGACATCGAGCGCGAGCCCGGCGTCGAGTATAAATTCAGGGTCTGACAACTCTCGGGCCTCGAATTGACCGTCAAATTGCCGCGAGCGGCGGACGTCGTTGCCGCAAGTTGTAATCACGCCTTGACCGTGGTTCTGGCTGCGTTGGTGCTCGCCATCCTAGCAGGCGTCTACACGGTCGATCACTTCACGATGACGACCGATACCGCCAAGCTCATCTCCCAGGATGTGCCTTGGTGGCGGAACAAAGCGGCCTTCGACACCGCGTTTCCGCAGCAGAACGACCTGATCGTGGCGGTCGTGGACGGCGCAACGCCAGAGCTCGCCGCGTCCGGGACAACAGAGCTCGCGGCCAAGCTCTCGACGCGCGCCGATCTGTTTTTGACGGTCAAGCAACCGGACGGCGGGCCGTTCTTCGCGAGGAACGGCCTGCTCTATCTGCCACTCAGTGACGTTGAGACGGTCACCCGACAGCTCATTTCCGCGCAGCCATTCCTGGGCGCGCTGGCCGCGGACCCGAGCCTGCGCGGCATCATGAGCGGCATTTCTACGGCGCTTCAGGGTGTGCAAGACGGTCAAGCCACGCTTGAAGACCTCGACGAATCCCTGCGCGCGTTCGGCGGTGCCCTCGACCAGGTGGTCGCGCAGAAGCCGGTGTTCTTCTCCTGGCAGACGCTGATCTCGGGCCAACCGCCCAGCCCGCGCGAGACCAGACGGTTCATTCTGATTCAGCCCAAGCTCGAGTATGGATCGCTGGAGCCCGGCGCGCGCGCCAGCGCCGCCATCCATGGGATCGCGCGCGAGCTCGGTCTCACGCCGGAAAACGGCATCAGGGTTCGCCTGACGGGGCCGATCCCGCTGGCGGACGAGGAGTTCTCCACGCTCGCCGATCGCGCGGCGCTGATGAGCGCCGCCATGGTCGCGGGTGTCCTGGTCATGCTGTGGCTTGCGGTCCGATCGTTTCGCATCATCGTCTGCATCGCGCTTGCGACCTTGGCCGGACTCGTCTTGACGGCGGGTCTCGGTCTGCTCGTCGTCGGCCGGTTCAACCTGATCTCGGTGGCGTTCATCCCGCTGTTCGTGGGGCTGGGTGTCGATTTCGATATCCAGTTCAGCGTTCGTTACCGGTCGGAGCGTCTTCACCATCCGACCCTCAAAAGCGCGCTGATCGCGGCCGGAGCGACAATCGGCGGATCGCTTGCGCTCGCCGCTGGCGCGGTCTCGATCGGATTCTTCGCGTTTCTACCGACCGCCTACTTGGGTGTTGCAGAGCTTGGCTTGATTGCCGGCATCGGAATGGTGATCGCTTTCCTGATCAGCATCACCCTGTTGCCGGCGCTTCTTGTCTTGGCGCGGCCGCAGGGCGAGACGGCCGAGATTGGCCTTGCTGCCCTGGCGCCGCTCGGGCGATTTCTCGTCAAATGGCGGAAATTCGTTCTCGCCGTCACGAGCGTGGTCGCTTTGGGCTGCCTGGCGCTGGTGCCTCTGGTGCAGTTCGACTTCAACCCGCTCCACCTCAAGAGCGCCGAGACGGAGTCGATGTCCACGCTGACTGATTTGATGTCGGATCCCGACCAAACGCCAAACACCATCGATATCCTCGGGCCATCCTTGAGCGCAGCGGATAAGCTGAGCGCCCGGCTCTCGGCCCTGCCCGAAGTCGCCCAAGCCATCACCCTGGGCAGCTTCATTCCCGATCAACAGCCGGAGAAGCTGGCGCTGATCGACGACGCCTCGATGCTCGTCGGCCCGACTCTGAATCCGGCCGTGGTGCGACCAGCGCCCTCGGACGCGGAAATCGCGCAGAGCTTGACGCAGACGGCGACGGCTCTGCGTGAAGCAGCCACATCCGCGTCGACGATTGCTGCACAAGATGCCACGCAGCTTGCCACGGCTCTCGATCGGCTCGCCGAGGGAACGCCCACCCTGCGGGCTCGCGCGTCGGAGACACTGATACATCCCCTATCGGTAATCCTCGATATGCTGCGCGAGCAGCTCCGGGCTGGACCGGTGACGCTCGAATCCTTGCCACCAAGTCTTGTCGAGGATTGGATGACGAAAGACGGCCGCGCACGCGTCGAAGTGTTTCCGAAGGGCGACTCGAACAACAACAAAACGCTTCGGCGCTTCTCCCGCGCGGTGCGGGCGATTGCTCCAGACGCGACGGGCACCTCGATCTCCATCGAGGAGGCTGGCCGGACGATCGTGAATGCCTTCATCGAGGCCGGGATTTGGTCGTGCCTCGCCATCACCCTTCTGCTCGGGATTGTTCTGCGCAGTGTCCGCGACGTGATCTTCACGCTCGTGCCGGTCCTGCTGGCGGGGCTTTTGACCCTGGGCACCTGCGTGCTCATCGGTCAGCCGCTGAATTTTGCCAACATCATCGCTCTTCCGTTGCTGTTCGGCATCGGGGTCGCCTTCAACGTCTATTTCGTCATGTCATGGAGATCCGGCGAAGCGAATCTGCTCCAGTCCAGTCTCGCGCGCGCCGTGCTGTTCAGCGCACTGACGACTGGGACCGCTCTCGGTGGCTTGTGGCTCTCGGCTCATCCAGGCACTGCCAGCACAGGTAAACTTCTGATGATCTCCCTGGGATGGACGCTTGTAACCGCGCTCCTCTTCGAGCCAGCCCTGCTTGGAGTTGTGATCACAAGGCCGCCCCGAACGGTGACCGCACCCAGAGGTCAACCGCACGCGAATTAGTCGCTCTCCCAACTTGTAGTCAGCAAGGCGCGCGGCGAGCGGGCGTCGATGCGGCCGCCGAGAGGGAGACTTCGCTTGAGAGACGGCGGGTTGGCCGAGCCCAGGAAAGTGCTGGCGCCGCGCGAGAACGAGTCCGGCATTCAGCACGATCGGAGCCTCGCCTTCGAGCGCTCGGAGCTCCGTGATCTCGTCGGAATATGGCAGGCAAAGCGCCAGGGACGGCTCATGCCCGCGCGCGCGGACCTCACGCCCTTCGAGCTGAAGGCGCACCTCGGAAACCTGATCCTGACCGACGTGGAGGCGGAGCCCCTGCGCTTCCGCTATCGCCTGATCGGCACCAACATCACCCGGATCGTGAAGCGCGACGCGACGGGCCGCTACTTCGACGAGATCTATACC
>DATEGF010000008.1:0-10752 GCA_035280245.1 Allostellaceae bacterium | reverse complement strand
ATGCGGGCTCGTGGCACCGGCGAGCGGCGGACCGCCGGCCTGCGGCGGCTCGATCCGGATGCAGCGGTCGCGCAGCGCGCCCTTGAGAAAGCCCCAGACCATCGGCTGCGCCGCCAACGCCTCGGCGCGTAGCACGAGGATGCCGCCGTTCGCGCGGTGGAGCGAGCCCGCGCGGATGTGCCGGTAATCCGTCACCGCCACACCGCTCTCAAAGCGGAATTCGAAGCGTCCGAACAGGTTCTCGTAGGTCGGCGTCGGCTCCAGCACCACGGGTGCCGCGGGCTCCTCGCCGTGATCCACGAGAAGGTTCACGGCATAGCGCTGCTCCGACGCGTGCCGCCGCGCCGCTTCCGCCTCGGCATCGGCCGGGCCCGCGAGCAGGTCGAGGTGGTCGACCAGATCGTTCCGGAGCTCGACGATCCACCGCCCGAGGCCGGGGTAGGTTCCGAACTCCGCGCCGATGCTGTCGACGAGCGGCATCAGCGCGGCGTCCGCCGTCTGCCGGCGCGCCTCGCGGACGGTCTCGGCGAATTTGAGGTCGGCCTGGCGCGCCGCCTGCATGAAGACGCCCACGCGCTGGCGCACCTCGGCCAGCCCCTCGAGCCGCCGCTGGCGCTCCTCGTCGGAGAGCTTCTCGAGCGCCTCGGGCTCGTTCTCGGGCTGCGGACGGAGTGCCATGCCCTGGGGCGAGCGCTCGATCGCATAGCCGTGCTTCCCCGCAAAAGCATTGAGATCGGCGAAGGCCGAGCCCATGGCCTGCTGCAAGGTGGCGCTCTCGCGCTCGAGATGCGCCGCGAACTCCGCGGCCTCGAAGGCGCGCGCGAGGGCTTGGCGCAAGGCCGGCAGCAGCGCCGCGAGGCGATCGCGGAAGACGCGGCCGATCCCGGCGGGCAGCCGATAGGGCCGCGGCCGCTCCGGATGCGGGAAGTTCGGCAGGTAGATCCAGTCGGAGGGGCGCGGCAGACGATTTGCGTGCTCGGCGAGAAGGTCGAGGGTCGCGGTCATGCGGCCGCTGCGGTCCTCGCCGACCACGAAGATGTTGAATCCAAGCTCCGGCACGCCAAGCCCGAACTCGAGCGCCTCGCGGGCGCGGCGGTGCGAGGAGAGATCGAAGATGCGCGGCGTCTCGTCGCCCGTTGGGGCGATCTCGAATGCCGGAGGACCGACCTGGTCGGCGCCAAGCCGCGCGACGCTCATGCGGCGGTGCGCGCGCCCCGGGCCTTGAGGCGCGACTCGATCGCGTCCCAGACCTGTTTCTCGAGCTGCTTGCCGTCGAGCCGGTTGATCTCCTGGATGCCCGTCGGCGAGGTCACGTTGATCTCGGTGAGGTAGTCGCCGATCACGTCGATGCCGACGAAGATCAGCCCCTGGTCCTTGAGCACGGGGCCGAGCGCCGCGCAGATCTCGCGCTCGCGCCGGGTGAGCTCGGTCTTCACGGCCTGACCGCCGACATGCAGGTTGGCGCGCGCCTCGCCCTGGGCCGGCACGCGCAACACGCCGCCCGCGGCCTCGCCGTCGACCAGGATGATCCGCTTGTCGCCCTGACGCACCGCCGGAAGATAGCGCTGCACCATGATGGGCTCGCGATAGAAGGTGGTGAACATCTCGAGGAGCGCGTTGAGATTGTCGTCCTCGGGCCGGAGGTGGAACACGCCCGCGCCACCGTTTCCGAAGAGCGGCTTCAGGATGATGTCGCCGTGCTCGCGCCGGAAGGCGATGATCTCGTCGCGGTCGGAGCTCACGAGGGTCGGCGGCATCAGGCCCGCGAAATGCGTCGCGAAGAGCTTCTCGGGCGCGTTCCTGACGTTCACGGGGTCGTTCACCACCAGCGTGGTGTCTTTGAGGTGCTCGAGGACATGGGTCGCGGTGATGTAGCCCATGTCGAAGGGCGGGTCCTGACGCATCAGGATCACGTCCATTGCTGCAAGTTCGATGGTCTCGAGCGGGCCCAGGGTGAAATGCCGCCCGCGCTCGCGTCTGACCTCGAGCCGCTGGCCCTTGGCGGTGACCCGCCCGTCCTTCAGGCTCAGGCGCTTCGGCAGATAGTGATAGAGCGCATGGCCGCGCGCCTGCGCCTCGAGTGCCAGCACGAAGGTCGAGTCCCCGTCGATGTTGACGCTCTCGATGGGATCCATCTGGATGGCGACGACCAGACCCATGGGCGGGAATCCTCTGCGACCGCGCTCGAGCGGCCCCGAGTATCGGGGCGCGCGGCCGGAGGGGCAAGCCACAGCTTTGCCCGCTTCTGATTGCCAGGGTTTTGGCGTAGCTTGAGGCGGTGGCCATTGGGCATCGCGGACTCGTGAAGCGCCACGGGAGCCGGGGTGGGTTACGAGAATGTGGCATGACCCGCGAAAATGCGGGGCTGCATAAGAAGATAAGTGTGCGGGAGGCGACGCGTGCGGGTGCAGAACCCCAACATCGAGAGGCGGCGGATCGTCGCCGAGGGTGGCTGATGTCGTGGCGGTGATCCCGCTGCGAAATCCGGCCGAGGGGAACGCGCTCCTCTGCGTGCGCGACCTCTCCGTGCGCTTCGGCGGCATCGTGGCACTCGACGGCGTCTCCTTCGACGTGGGCCGCGGGCAGATCTGCGGCCTCATCGGCCCGAACGGCGCCGGCAAGACCACGCTCTTCAATTGCCTCTCGCGGCTCTACCGCGCCGAGCGCGGCAGCATCCTCTTCGAGGACCGGCCGCTCTTCGAGGTGCCGGAGCACAAGATCGCGGCCCTCGGCATCGGGCGCACGTTCCAGAATTTGGCGCTCTTCCAGAGCATGAGCGTGCTCGAGAACGTCATGGTCGGCACGCACTGCCGGGGCCGTGGCGGCTTTCTCGCGGACGCGATCCGATTGCCCTTCACGGCCGGCGTGGAGAAGGGCGCGCGCGAGCATGCGGAGGGGCTGCTGGCGGAGCTCGGCCTCGCGGAGATCGCCGGCTCGCCGGTGAGCGCGCTTTCGTTCGGTACCCGCAAACGTGTCGAGCTCGCCCGCGCGCTCGCGAGCGATCCCAAGCTCCTGCTGCTCGACGAGCCCGCGGGCGGGCTCAATCACGACGAGGTCGACCGGCTCCGCGGCGAGATCCAGGGGATCCGCGAGCGGCGCGGCATTACCGTCCTCCTGGTCGAGCATCACATGAACCTGGTGATGCGCGTCTCCGACCAGGTCGTGGCCCTCGACTTCGGCCGCAAGATCGCCGACGGCACCCCTGCGGAGGTGCAGCGCAATCCCGACGTGATCCGCGCCTATCTCGGAGACGCCGCCTGATGGCGGCGCTCCTGGAGACGCGTAGTCTCAAGGCCTATTACGGGCCGACGCCGGTGTTGCACGGCGTCGACCTCGCGGTGGAGGCGGGCGGCATCACGGCGCTCCTCGGCGCCAACGGCGCCGGCAAGACCACGCTTCTGCGCGCGATCTGCGCCATGGTGCGGCGCGAAGGCGAGGTGCGCTTCGCCGAGCGCGCGCTCGACGGGCTCCGCACCGAGGATGTGGTGCGCCTCGGTGTCGGCCATGTGCCGGACGGGCGCGGCACTTTCGTGCATCTGACCGTCGAGGAGAACCTGCGCCTTGGCGCCTATACGCGCGCCGACCGCGCGCGCGTCGCGCAGGACTTCGATCGCGTCTTTACCTATTTCCCGCGGCTCCGCGAGCGCCGGCGCCAGCAGGCCGGCACGCTCTCGGGCGGCGAGCAGCAGATGCTGGCGATCTCGCGCGCCCTCATGCTGTCGCCGAAGCTGCTGCTGCTGGACGAGCCGTCCTTCGGGTTGGCGCCCTTGATGGTGAAGGACATCTTCCGCATCCTCCGGACGATCAACCGCGAGGAGCGCGTCAGCATGCTGATCGTCGAGCAGAACGCCACCCTCGCCCTCGAGCTCGCGGACCACGCCTATCTCCTCGAGACCGGACGAATGGTCATGAGCGGCAGCGCCGAGCGGATCCGCGGCGATGAGTCCGTGCGCCGCGCCTATCTCGGGTACTGAGCCGATGACCGCGTTCCTGCACCAGGTCTTCTCCGGGCTCGCGAGCGGCGGCATCTACGCGAGCGTGGCCCTCGCCTTGGTGCTGATCTACCAGGCGACGCATCTCGTCAATTTCGCCCAGGGGGAGATGGCGATGTTCGCGACATACGTCGCCTGGGCCCTCGTGCAGGCGGGCCTGCCGTACTGGCCCGCCTTCCTGTTGACGCTCGCGATATCCTTCGCCGGCGGCGTCGCGATCGAGCGCATCGTCATCCGGCCCTTCGACAAGGCACCGGTGCTCGCCTCGGTCTGCGTCTTCATCGGCCTGCTCTCGATCTTCAACAGCCTCGCCGGCTTCATCTTCACCTACACCATCAAGACCTTTCCGAGCCCCTTCGGGGAGCAGGCGTGGTACGGCACGCGATTCCTGTCCCCGCACGAGACCGGTGAGATCGTGGTCACCTTGGCGCTCCTGGTGCTGGTCTACGCGTTCTTCCGCTTTACGCCGCTCGGCCTTGCCATGCGCGCCGCGGCGCAGAACCCCGCCTCGAGCCGGCTCGTCGGCATCCGCGTCGGCTGGATGCTGGCGCTCGGCTGGGGGCTTGCGGCGGCCGCTGGGGCGGTCGCCGGCATGATGGCGGCGCCCATCGTCTATCTCGAGCCGAATATGATGGGGGGCATCCTGCTCTACGGGTTCGCGGGCGCGCTCCTCGGAGGCATCGACAATCCTTGGGGCGCGGTGCTTGGCGGCTTCATGGTGGGTGTGCTGGAGAACCTGGCTGGTGGCTATGTCGTCGGTGCCGACCTCAAGCTCACGGCGGCGCTGGTGATCATCGTGGGCGTCCTGGTGATCCGCCCCTCCGGCCTGTTCGGCCGTCCGATCGCGCAGCGGGTCTGATCCGATGACCGTGCTCAGCGAGACCCCGGCGATGGCGGATACCAGGCAGGTGGCCGGGCTCTCGCTTTCGACCTGGCACCGGATCGGCCTCGTTGCCGCGTTGGCCTTTGCGCTCGTCGTGCCGTTTTGGGCCAGCAGCTATCACACCTTCCAATTTACGCTGGTGACGGTCTACGCCATCGCGCTCATGGGATTGAACCTGCTTACCGGCTACAACGGCCAGATATCGCTGGGTCACGGTGCCTTCTATGCGATCGGCGCCTATGTGACGGCTGTGCTCGTACACAAGACGGGCGTACCCTATTGGGCAACCGTGCCGGTGGCGGGGTTCGTTTGCCTCGGCGTCGGCTTCCTGTTCGGCTTTCCAGCGCTTCGGCTCGAGGGACTCTACCTCGCGCTCGCGACCTTCGCGCTGGCGCTGGTGACGCCGCAGATCCTCAAGTTCAAGACCTTCGCGTCCTGGACCGGCGGTGTGCAGGGCATCCTGATGGACAAGCCCGACGCACCCTGGGGCCTCCCGCTCGACAGCGACCAGTGGCTCTATTTCCTCTGTCTCGCCGTGGCGCTGCCGCTATTCTGGGCGGCGCGGAACATGGTCGCAAGCCGCACCGGCCGCGCCATGGTGTCGATCCGCGATCATCCGATCGCGGCGGCGACCATGGGCGTCGACACCGCGCTGGTGAAATCGCTGACCTTCGGCGTAAGCGCCTTTTATACGGGGATCGCCGGTTCCCTCGGCGGCATCGTGGTGGGCTTCGTGGCGCCCGACAGCTTCTCGATCCTGCTCTCGCTGAGCTTCCTGGTCGGTATCGTCGTGGGTGGCCTCGCCTCGATCTGGGGCGCGCTCTTCGGCGCGCTCTTCGTCGTGTTCGTGCCGAACTACGCCGATCAGATCTCGGACCTATTGGGTGAGCGCGCGAAGGCGCTGCCCTGGGCGATCTATGGCCTGCTGCTCATAGCCGTCATGTATTTGATGCCGACCGGCGTGGTCGGAATGTTGCGCACCGTGGCGGCGCGCGTCGTTGGGGTCCGCGGACCCAGGACGCTCGTTGCGAAGACCGAATAGCTGAACCCAGAGAGAGGAGGAAACCATGATTTCACGACGCAGGTTCCTTGCGACCACCACCGCCTCGACGGCGCTGTTGGCGGCGCGCGTGTTCCCCGCTTTTGCGGCGAACGCGCCGGGTGTCACCGACAAGGAGATCAAGATCGGCCAGACCATGCCCTATAGCGGGCCCGCTTCGTCTTACGGCGCGATCGGCAAGGCGGAGCTCGCCTATTTCAAGAAGATCAATGACGAGGGCGGCATCAGCGGCCGCATGCTCAACCTGCTCAGCCTCGACGACGGCTACAGCCCGCCCAAGACGGTGGAGCAGATCCGGCGCCTCGTCGAGCAGGACCAGGTCGCCTTCATCTTCCAGAGCCTGGGCACGCCCTCGAACTCCGCGATCCAGAAGTACCTCAACGACCACAAGGTGCCGCAGCTCTTCGTCGCCACCGGCGCCACCAAGTGGAACGATCCGAAGAATTTCCCGTGGACCATCGGCTGGCAGCCCAACTACCAGACCGAGGGGCACATCTACGCGAAGTATCTGTTGACCAACAAGCCCGACGCCAAGGTCGGCATCCTCTATCAGAACGATGACTACGGTAAGGACTACGTCAAAGGCCTGAAGGACGGGCTCGGCGACAAGGCCGCCGGCATGGTCGTCAAGGAAGAATCCTACGAGACGAGCGATCCCACCGTGGATTCACAGATCGTATCGCTGCAGGCCTCGGGCGCCGACACCTTCCTCAACGCGACCACGCCCAAGTTCGCGGCGCAGGCGATCCGGAAAGCCTTCGACATCGGTTGGAAGCCGCTGCACTTCCTCAACAACGTCTCGATCTCCGTGGGCACCGTGCTGAAGCCCGCGGGGCTCGAGAAGTCGGTCGGTGTCATCACCGCGGACTACCGCAAGGACTCGAGCGATCCGCGCTGGGACAACGACGCCGGCAAGAAGCAATGGCTCGCCTTCATGCAGAAGTACATGCCGGACGCCGACCTCGGCGACAACGACTATCCCTACGGCATGATGGCGGCGATGACGATGGTGCAGGTGCTGAAGCAGGCCGGCAACGATCTCTCTCGCGAGAACATTATGAAAGAGGCCGCGAACTTGAAGGACCTCGAATTGCCGATGCTGTTGCCGGGGATCAAGCTCAACACGTCTCCCGATAATTTCGCGCCGATCAAGCAGATGCAGCTGCAGCGCTTCAACGGCAAGAGCTGGGAGCTGTTCGGCGACGTGCTGAGCGGCTGATCGCGCTCTGCTCAAACTGAAAGGGCTTGGCCACCGAGGCGGCCAAGCCCTTTCTTTTGGGGTCCTGGCGGCGATGCCGCCAGGACAATGCACCCTACCTGCTACTTCTTCTTCTTGCCCTTCTTCTTCGAGGTCTTCCGTTTCGCCTTCTTGGTCTTCGACGACTTCGCTGCCGCCATCGACCGGGTCTTACGCTTACGCTTAGGCATGGATCATGTTCCATGTAGGTTGCAGGAGCCACCAATATACAGAAAAATCGCTTGACAAGAAATAAGAAAAGTAAAAATCGGCGCGCGGCGCATCATGCGGCGCAAGCTCGCGCGTGATCGGCGGAAGAGCGCGGGCAGGACTCCGGAAATGAATCTCGTATGCCACCCCTTAAAAACCCCCATTCCATGCGGGTTTTCGGGTATTCGCAGAGATCGCGACGAGCCAAGTAAAGAGCGAGTGGAGAGTAATTCGGGCGCGCTCGGAGCGCGCCGTCGCCCACCGCGCCCGCGCTCACTGGAGGTGCGTCTTGAGCTCCTGGAGCAGCGCCGCGGTCGCGAATCGACGAGTCGAGTCGCGCTCGCGCTCCATCGCGGCCTCGAGCGAGCGGATGGCGGCGCCGAGATTGCCGAGTGCGGCGTTAACCGTGCCTTGCTCGAGCCAAAGCTCCGCGCGGTCGGGCGCCATCGCGAGCATGCTCTCGATCACCGCGAGTGCCGCCTCGCGCCGACCGGACTCGATGAGGCGCAGCTTCATGTTGTTCTGCAGCCGGAGCAGTACCTCGCGGTCGGGCACGGCGGCGTAGTCTTCCGTCGCGAGCTCGCGCTCCGCACCCGCCACCGATTTCAGGAGCGCGCGCAGCTCGGCCGCGCCTTTGACCGCGCCTTCGTGAAAGGGATCGAGGATCGCGGTGCCGCCGCGCCCCTCGACGCGCACGAGGAAGTGACCCGGAAACGCCAACCCCGTCATCTCCCAGCCCTGCGCGCGGCCCGCGTGCAGATAGAGGATGCCGAGCGCCACCGGCAGGCCCTTGCGGCGATCGATCACGCGCATGAGGTTTGCGTTCTGGAGATCGTCGTAGGTGAGGCTGTCGCCGCGATAGCCGTAGGCGCCGACGATCACGGAGCTGAGCGTCGCGACGCGGTCGGCGGTGGCCTCGAGGCCGACAGCGGCCGCGGTGACCTCGGTTGAGAGCGCCTGAAGATGCTCGCGATAGCGCGCGAGGCCGACTTGCGGCCGGTCGAGCGCCGCCAAGGCGAGTGCCGCCTCGCCGATCGGCCAGGGCGCCTCGCCGAGCGGCGCCAGGCTCTTGAGATAGTCGAGGGCGCCCGCCCGGTCATCGAAAACGCTCTCGGGCGCCCGTCCGCTCATTGCAGCGGTTGCACCTGGATCGGCTGAGATGCGGGTGGCGGCGCACCGGGATTCGACGCCGCGGGCTGCGGCACCGATTGTGGTGCCGGCGCGGTGGTCGCCGGCGCCGGATTGCCCTTCACCTGCACGTAGGAGACCACGCGCTTCACGTTCGGAATGTTGCGCGCGTAGCCGGTGACGCGCTCGAGCTCCGCAGGTGTGCGCGCGGATCCAAGCAGGAAGACCACGTGATCCGACGTGGTCACGATGATATTGACGGAGTGCACGTCCGCGTCCCAGAGCAGCTCGTTCCGAAGCCGCGTCGAGATGAAGCCGTCGTTGATATCGTCGCCGGTGCTGGTATCGGGACCCACGGTGATCTCGTTGTAGACCTGCTGCACGCCCTTGACGCGCCAGGCGATCCGGATCGCATCCTCGATCCAGGCCGGGTTCGAGACGCGGCCCGTGATCAGCACGCGGCCCTCGTAGACGTCGCACTCGATGCCCGAGGACATCTCCGAGTTGGTCTTGTGCCAGACCGCGGAGATCGCGGCCTTGATGGTGGCGTCGCTCACCTGATCGCCGATGCTGCGGTCGGCGGAGGCCGCGACCGCGGCGCCGCCCGCGGTCGCCGCAAGGCAGCCCGGCAGCAGCGCCAGCAGGCTCAATGCCACGATGAGTCTCGCGAGATGCATGCCGCCCTACGTCCTTCCGTGCCCCGCACGCCAATGACGCCGCGACTCGGGCACGCCAACGGTATTCTGAAACACCACTTTCGTGGCCTCAAGCGGGCAGCATCGAGTCGTTTTCGTGGCGGCTCAGCCGTCGCCCTCGCGCCAGGCGTCGCGGAGATGCAGCGGCAACCGGCGCGGCAGGACCAGCATCACGTCGAAGCGGACCGTGAGGCGCGCGAGGCTCGGCCGGCCGGAGATGAAATGCGCGGCGGCCCGCGTGATCCGACGGCGCTGGCGCGGGGTGATCGCCTCGACGGCGGTTGCATGGTCGCCGCGCGCCTTCACCTCGATCGCGACCAAGGTGGCGCCGCGCCGGGCGAGGATGTCGATCTCGCCGACGGCGACGCGGTAATCGCGGGCGAGGATGCGATACCCCCTGAGGCGCAGCGACCAGAGGCAAAGGCTTTCGGCGAAACGGCCGCGCCGCTCGGCCTGGCGCCGTCGCTCGGTGCCGGCTTTCACTCGGGCTCCGCGGGAGGGCGCTTGCCCCGCAAGGCGAGGGCGCGGGCATAAACCTGGCGGCGCGGCAGTCCGGTTGCCGCCGCAACCGCGGCGCTCGCCTCGCGCAGGCTCGCGGTCTCGAGCGCCGTTCTCAGCTGCGCGTCGATGTCCTCGTCGGTCACCGTGGTTTCCACCGCGGGCGGCCCCACGATCACCACGATCTCGCCTTTGGGTGGCCCTGCTTTGCGGTAATGCTCGGCGAGTGCCCCGAGACTCCCGCGGCGGACCTCCTCATGAAGCTTGGTGAGCTCGCGCGCGACCGCCGCCGGCCGATCGCCCAACATCGCCGCCATGTCGGCGAGCGCATCGGCAAGGCGCGGCGCCGTCTCATAGAAGATGAGGCTCGCCGGCACCGCCGCGAGCTCGCGGAGCGCGCGCCGCCGCCCCGCGGATTTCGCCGGCAGGAAACCCGCGAAGAGGAACCGGTCGGTCGGCAGGCCCGCGACCGTGAGCGCCGCCAGCGCCGCCGATGCGCCGGGCACCGCGATGACGGGAATGCCGGCCGCCGCCGCCTCGCGCACCAGCTTGAAGCCGGGATCGGAGACGAGCGGCGTCCCCGCATCCGACACCAAGGCAAGGGCGTCGCCCGCGGCAAGCCGTGCGATCAAGCCCGGCCGTACCGCGTCCGCATTGTGATCGTGATAGGAGATCCGCTCGGCAGTGAGGTCATAGCGCCGCGCCAGGGTCGCGGTCACCCGCGTGTCCTCGCAGAGGATCGCGTCCGCCCGGCGGAGCACGTCGAGCGCGCGCAAAGTGATGTCACCGAGATTGCCGATCGGTGTCGCCACGATATAGAGACCGGGCGCCAGGGGCGCGTCGTCCGCCGCGCGCGCGGCCTCGTCCGATTTACTTCCCGGGATCGGCTCGATAGGCTCGGGGCCCTCGTTCCCGCTTCGGCCGGAGGCCTCGCGTGACCGCGCCTTTCCGCTGGATACCTGGTCGGCCGAACGCGCCATCGCTGCTCCCGATCGCCGCGTCGCTTGTGCTGTCGCTCATTCTCGCGGGCTGCGGCGCGACCGTACCGG
>DATEGF010000007.1:0-54985 GCA_035280245.1 Allostellaceae bacterium | reverse complement strand
CGGCTCCAGCACGGCCGTATCGCCGGCGCTGGCTTTCGCCGGCGCCGCGTCGACCCGCTCCGCCCGCGGCTCGTCGGCACGCGCGTCCTCGCGCGAACCTTCCGGCCGGGTCGGCGGCAACGGCCCGCCGAACGCGTCCAGGATAGCCGCCTGCGTCGGCGCTCGTGCCACCACTAGATTGTCGAAATCGATGCCTTTGAGCGCCGCGCCGACCGCGGGGCTGGTGACCACCGCGGTCATGCCCTCGCAAACCCCGGCGAAGCCAGAGGCGGCGATCAGACGCGCGAACACGGTCGCCGTCCCCGGTGAGAAGAAGACCGCGGCATCGACGGTGCCGCTCTTGAAGCCGGCGACGACCTTGCTGCTGAAGGCTTGCGCGGGCTCCGCACGGTAAAGCGCCACTCGGCGCACCGAGAAGCCGGCAGTGCCCAGCACGCGGGCGAGATCGCGGCCGACCTCCGCGCCGGTGACCACAAGCAGCGCGCCGCCGAGCGGGTTGAGACGCCCGACCACAAGGCTGGTCAGCGCCTCGGCGTCGCCATCGACGCTCTCGATCTCACCGAAGCGCGCGGCGCGCGCGGCGGCCATGGTGGCGTCGCCGAGCGCGATCACCGGCACGTTGCGACGGCGACTCGCGGCGGCGAATGCCCTGACGCCGTTGGGGCTGGTGAACACCACGGCCTGAACGCCGGGCAGCGAGCGCTCGAGCGCCGCCGCCGAGCCCGGCTCCTCGGAGGTCGTCAGCAGCGGATCAAACAGAACTTCGTGGCCATGCGTGCGCAGCGCGGCGGAGAGCTCCGTCGCGTCGGCGGCGGGGCGCGTAATGAGCACCCTCATGCCGGGACTCCTATCAAGGAACGAGAATGCCGCAGGCCCAGATGGTCGCCCTGGCTTCGCGAATGAGGCTCAAGCGCTGTCGTGCGGGCACCGGAAGCGCTCGGAGGTCGGCGACATAAAAAGGCCATGCGGTTCTATTAGTTGTTTCCGCGCCTTAAGGGAAGAGTCGTTTGTCACAGGCCGCTCACGCCCGAGAGTCGCATCAATAAAATTGCGACCATCGATACCAGCGATTGTGTGATGAAACTCTGGGTCGGTGCGACGTGAGCATTTTGGCTCCTTGCACGACATCTATTGGCGGTGCCGGCCCGGACCGGTATGAGAGTCGCGGCCACGTTTCGGTCTTTGGAGGATCGGGCGATGCGCAGACAAAAGAGCGCGGCTGGGCTTGCGGGCCAGGATCCGGAAGCCTTCAAGTGGGTCATGATCGCCGCGGCAATTGCCATGGTGATCACGGCCGGGGTCGTGCGGTTCGGTCCCGACCGCCCCGTCACCGGCGCCGATCACCAGCGGATCGAGCAGACGCTGGGCGGCGTTCAGCAGAACTGATCGCGGCGCCAGCGCTTCAGCGCGACTCTAAGAGAGGTCGACGGCGAATCGCTTGAGATCGGCGAGTTCGCAGTATTGAAGCGCGCCCTCGTGCGTCGCCCTGAGCACGACCCGAGGCGCCTCACCGGCATCGAGAGCCTCCTGCCATCGCGGCGCGCACAGGCACCAACGGTCGCCCGGCTTCAGGCCAGCGAAACCATAGTCCGGCATCGGCGTCGACAAGTCGTTTCCGCGCAACTTCGAGAAGCGCAGGAACTCGCGGGTCGCCACGATGCAGACGGTGTGGCTGCCGACATCCTCGCGGCCTGTGTCGCAGCAACCGTTCCGGAAAAAGCCTGTCATCGGCTTGATCGAGCAGCTCTCGAGCTTCTCGCCCAGCACATTGCGCGAAGGTGCGCGACCGCTGCCGCCGTTGCCACTTCCATCCCTGGGCATGCCGACCTCCTGGAGCTACTGCTCTAACGTTTAGCGCGCCCGACGGTACCGGCAACCCTCTCGTGCGCGGATTGCCGAGGCCCGACTCCATTCACTCAATCGACCAGTTGACTATCAACTTATTCATTGATAATACGCGTCTCGATGTCAACCTTGCGCGCCACGCCATTTCCGCACGAGATCGAAGAGCCCGAGACCGCGCTCCTCGACCGCGTGTTCTTCGCGCTCTCCGATCCGGTGCGCCGGCAAATCCTGGAGCGCCTGGATGGCCAGGCGCTCCTGGTCTCGGAGCTCGCCACGCCCTTCGCCATCTCGTTGCAAGCGGTCTCGCGCCATATCCAGGTCTTGGTCCGCGCCGGACTGGTGCGCCAGGAGCGCACAGGGCGCATCAGCCGGTGCAGCCTCGACGCCGGGCCTGCCTATGCCGCGGCGGTGTGGCTCAATCGCTATGCCAAGTACTGGCAGCAACAGTTCGACCTGCTCGCGGCAACGCTCACCGATATCGAGGAGCGGCACCCCGACGCTGCACGCGGCGGACGCAAGCGCGCCCCGCGTGACCGCCGAGCCAATCGCGTTCTTGATTGACGGAGATTCGGTCATGCAAAACCACCCGATCGCCACACATGACGAATGGATCGAGGCGCGCAAGCGGCTCCTGGCGAAGGAGAAGGAGTTTACGCGGCTCCGCGATCAGCTGAGCCAGCAGCGCCGCGACCTGCCCTGGGAGCGCGTCGAGAAGTCCTATGTGTTCGATAGCCCCGGCGGCAAAGCCACGCTTGCCGACCTGTTCGAAGGCCGGCGTCAGCTGATCGTTTATCACTTCATGTTCGATCCGGGTTGGGACGCGGGCTGCAAGAGCTGCTCTTTCTGGGCCGACAATTTCAACGGCATCACGGTTCACCTGAAGCACCGCGACGTCACCTTGATCGCGGTCTCGCGCGCGCCGCTGTCGAAGCTCGAGACCTACCGCAAGCGCATGGGCTGGACCTTCAAGTGGGTCTCGTCCGCCGACAACGATTTCAACCGCGACTACTACGTCTCGCACACGCCGGACGAGCTCGCGAAGAAGGACGCTTACTACAACTACACACGTCAGCCGCCTTACGCCTCGGAAGCGCCGGGCATGAGCGTGTTCTATCGCGACGACACGGGCGCGGTGTTCCATACGTATTCGTGCTACGCGCGCGGCCTCGACATGCTGAATGGCGCCTACCATCTCCTCGACCTCGTTCCGAAGGGACGCGACGAGGCGAGCCTGCCGTCCCACTCGGCGTGGCTGCGCCGGCACGACGAGTATCCGGACTAGTCCCAAGGAGCCGCGCGATGAACTATTCGGAAACCTCGAAGAAGCTCGCGGAGTACCGGGAGCAGATCGCCGCCGTGCGCGCGAAAATGCGCGAGGCGCAGGCGGCCACCGAGCCGCAGGCGGTCGAGGACTACACCCTCTCGACGCCCGAGGGCACGGCGCGCCTCTCCGGACTCTTCGGCGCCAAGGACGACCTCATCGTGATCCACAACATGGGTGCGTCCTGCCGCTACTGCACGCTTTGGGCCGATGGCTTCAACGGCGTCTACGCGCATCTCGCCGACCGTGCCGCCTTCGTGATGGCGACACCCGACGCTCCCGCCGCTCAGAAGAAATTTGCGGAGAGCCGCGGCTGGCGCTTTCCCATGGTGAGCCACCAGGGCACGAGCTTCGCCGCCGACATGGGCTATCGCTCCGAGAAAGGCGGCTGGCTGCCCGGCGTCTCCGTGTTCCGGCGCGACGGCAAGCGCTTGCTGCGCGTCTCCGATGCGCCGCTGCACCCCGGCGACGACTTTTGCGCGCTCTGGCACATGTTCGACATGCTCCAGGGTGGCCCCGGCGACTGGGAGCCGCGGTTCAAGTACTAGGGCGCCGCCACCGGCACGCCGACGACTGCGAGCGTATCACCGGTCTGCACCAGGCCGGGGAAATGCCGGCCAGCGAGGATGCCGTCGCAACCCGCGCGATACTCAGCGACGGCTCCGCCGGTCCGCTCGACGTCGTGGACGCGCGCCACCAAATCGCCGCGCCGGACTCGCGTACCGAGATCCAAGACGAACTCGACGAGCCCGCTATTCAGCGCGCCAACGTAGCAAGCGCCATCCGGCATATCGAGGAAGGTCGTCGGCATGCGCTCAACCTCGCCCTTGAGGACGCCCGCATGGATCAACAGATTGCGCACGCCGCGCTTGGCAATCGCAATGGTCTCGGCCCGCGCGGTGCCGCCGCCACCGAGTTCGGTCGAGAGGAAGGTCTTGCCCATCTCCTCGGCCGCCGTGTCGACCATGCCGACAGCGTCGAGCTCGCGCAGCATCATCGAGTAGGGCGCATTGAACGCCATCACCGCCTTGACGCAGCGCGCCTCTTGCGCGGCATCCGGCAGCCGATGCGCCGCCGCGAACGGCAGGAACTCGAGGGTCCGCCCGCCTGAGTGGATGTCGGCAACGAGATCGGCGAGCGGCAGCAGATGGCGCTGGACATAGTCCGCGATCTTCTCAGTGATCGTGCCGTCGGGCCGTCCCGGAAACAGGCGATTGAGGTTGCCCTTGTCGATCGGCGAGGTGCGCGTGCCAGCCCGAAACGCCGGGTAGTTCATGGCCGGGAGGATGATGACGCGTCCGCTCACGGCGTCCGCGGCGAGGGTGCAGGCGAGGTCGAAGAGCGCCACAGGCCCCTCGTACTCATCGCCGTGGTTGCCGCCGGTCAGCAGCACCGTCGGCCCTGTGCCACGCTTCACCACGGCGGTCGGGATCATGATCGCGCCCCAGGCCGACTCGTCGCGGCTGTGCGGCAGCTTCAGGTGACCGTGCTGGATGCCGTCGCGCTCGAAATCGACCGAGGCCGAGATTGGCGAGGGTCGCAAAACTGAATGGGTCATAGCCTTGGCCCTCCTGCTGGAAGCGACCTCATCGCGCAAAGTTAGGTCGCGGCATCGATTTGGGCCAGACCCGACGGCGAGATGCAGGGCTGACTCGCGCTCCTTCGCATATAACCATAGGCTCAACCGATGCGCCTCGAACTCGCAGCCGCGGATATTCTAGAGGCGCGCCGCACCATCGCGGGGCTGGCGCTCAGCACGCCGCTCATCCGGGCGGATGCGCTGTCGGAGCGGATCAAATCCGAGGTGCTGCTCAAGCTCGAGACGGTGCAGCCGACCGGCGCCTTCAAGGTGCGCGGCGCCGCCAACGCCCTGCTCAACCTCTCGCCGGAGCAGCGCTGGAATGGCGTCGTCTGTGCCTCCACCGGCAATCACGGCCGCGCCGTCGCGTGGGTCGCGCGCTCGCTCGGCACTCCCGCCACCATCTGCCTTTCCGCCCTCGTGCCGGAGGAGCGGGCGAAGGCGATCGAGGAACTCGGCACGAAAGTGCGCCGCGTCGGCCGGTCACAGGACGAGGCGATGGAGGAGGTGGCGCGCGCCGTCTCGAACGAGGGCATGACAGAGGTATCGCCCTTCGACGATCCTCGGGTGATCGCGGGACAAGGCACCATCGGGCTGGAGCTGCTGGAGGAGCGGCCCGATCTCGAGGCGATTCTTGTACCGCTCTCGGGCGGCGGGCTGGCGGGCGGTATCGCGCTTGCCGTGAAGACCGTGAAACCGGGCGTACGCGTGATCGGCATCTCGATGGATCGGGGCGCGGCCATGCACGAGAGCCTCTCGGCTGGCAGGCCCGTCGCGGTCGAGGAGGTGCCGAGCCTCGCGGACTCGCTCGGTGGCGGCATCGGGATCGAGAACCGCTGGACTTTCGAGCTCTGCCGGCGGCTTCTCGACGAGACCGTGCTGGTGAGTGAAAGCGAAATCTATCGCGGCATCCGCCATCTTCTGCTGGAGGAGGGACAGGTCGCGGAGGGTGCCGGCGCGGTGGGCGCGGCGGCGCTGCTCGCCGGTAAGGTCGCGCCTGCGGGCCCGACCGCATTGATCGTCAGCGGGCGCAATATCGGCCGCGACCGGCTCGCGCGCATCGCGGCGGGGCAGCCGGTGGAGCTCGCTGGACGTGAGATCTCGGGATGAGTCAACAAGGAACGAGCCGATGAAGCACACCTATTTCGAACCGGCGGAGTTCGCGGCGCGGCGCGCCAAAGTGAAGGGGGCGATGGCGAAGGCCGGGCTCGATCTCCTGATCTGCGCCGACCCCGCCAACATGGACTATCTCACGGGCTTCAAGGGCTGGTCGTTCTATGTGCCGCAGTGCGTGCTCCTCCACGTGGAGGACGAGCACCCGACCTGGATCGGGCGCGGCCAGGATGGCGCCGCCGCCCGGCTCACCACCACCCTCCCCGACGATCACATCCTCCCCTATCCCGACGACTACGTGCAGAACCGCACGAAGCATCCGATGCATTTCGTGGCGGACCACATCAAGAAGTGCGGCTGGCAGCGCGCGCGCATCGGCCTCGAGATGGATGCCTATTACTTCTCCGGCCGAAGCGCCGACACGATCCGCGCGGCGCTTCCCGACGCGCGCTTCTCCGACTGCGATCACCTCGTCAATTGGGTGCGCCTCGTCAAATCCGAAGCCGAGCTCACCTATGTCCGCGAGGCCGCGACACTGGTGAGCGCCGCCATGCGCGCCGGGATCGACGGCATTCGCGCGGGCCGGCGCCAGTGCGACGTGGTGGCTGAGATTTACGCGGCGCAGGTCAAAGGTACACCCGCGTTCGGCGGCGACTACACGGCGATCTGCCCGCTGCTGCCGACCGGTGCCGGCACCTCGACGCCGCACCTCACCTGGTCGGACGAGCCCTTCCGAGAGGGCGAGGCCACCATCCTGGAGCTCGCGGGCTCGCGGCTCGGTTATCACTGTCCGATGGCCCGCACAGTGCACGTGGGCCAGCCGCCGAAGCGGCTCGCCGATACGGCGACAGTGGTGATCGAGGGCTTGCACGCCGCGCTGGCCGCGGCAAAGCCGGGCGCCACCGCGGAGGCGGTGGAGGCCGCTTGGCGCGGCGTCATCAGCAGGCACGGCATCCGCAAGGAGAGCCGGATCGGCTATCCCTTCGGTCTCGCCTATCCGCCCGATTGGGGCGAGCACACCGCAAGCCTCCGTCCCGGCGACAAGACGGAGCTCGAGCCCAACATGTGCTTCCACTGCATCCCCGGAATCTGGGAGCAAGGCTGGGGCTTCGAGGTCTCTGCGGCTTTCGTGGTGACCGCGTCCGGCGGCAAGCCCTTCTATGACTTCCCCGAGGCGCTCGCGATCAAGGCGTAACGACGCTAGACCGCACCGCCCGACACGCTAAATTCTAGCGAAAGGGGCGGTGGACCGCCGGAGCCCAGAAGGGCCACTTCCCCGCCCGGGGAGGACGTCGGCGATGCCGGTGCTGGAGCTCAGGAACCTCAGCAAGCATTTCGGCGCGATCGAGGCGCTGGTCGGCGTCGACCTCGCACTGGAGTCCGGCGAGATCCTGGGCCTGATGGGCGACAATGGTGCCGGCAAGTCGACGCTGGTCAGGATCATCGCCGGAAACTTCCGGCCGACCGGCGGCGAGATGCTGATCGAGGGTCGCGCGGTGCACTTCCACAAGCCCGCGCAGGCGCGCGACGCCGGCATCGAGGTCGTCTATCAGGACCTGGCGCTCTGCGACAATCTCACGGCGTCCGCGAACATTTTCCTCGGCCGCGAGATGCGCCGGCGCGCCGGCCCGTTCCAATGGCTCGACGAGCGCTCGATGCACGCCCGGGCCCGCGCGCTCTTCGCCGAGCTCAAGTCCGAGACCCGGCCCGCCGATCTGGTGAAGTCGATGTCGGGCGGACAGCGGCAGGCCGTCGCGATCGCGCGCACACGGCTTGCGCAGGCCAAGATCGTCCTGATGGACGAGCCGACCGCCGCCATCAGCGTGCGCCAGGTGGCGGAGGTGCTCGACCTCGTGCGCCGCTTGCGCGACCAGGGCATGGCCGTCCTGCTGATCAGCCACCGCATGCCTGACGTGTTCGCGGTCGCCAATCGGATCGCCGTGCTCCGCCGTGGGCACAAGGTCGCGGACAAGCCCGCAAATGACACCTCGCCGGAGGAGGTGACGGGCCTCATCACCGGCGCGATCCGCGCGGCCTGAGCCACTGCATGACGGCCGAGCAGACCAGCGCAAAACCGGCACCTGCGATCGACGCGTTGGCGCCGGTGCCGATCGGAGGACAGAGCCCCTGGCTCGCGATGCTCTCGGCGCAATCCTTCTGGGTCACCGTCGCCGTCACCGTCACCTGCGTCGCGATGTCGATCGCCTATCCGCGAGCCTTCGGCACCGAGGAGAACTTCTTCAACATCACGCGGAATTTCTCGTTCATCGCGATCATGGCGCTTGGCGAGACCCTGGTGATCATCATCGGCGGAATCGATCTTTCGGTGGGATCGATCATGGGCGTCTCCGGCGTCGTGCTGGGACTCATGATGTTCCACGGCATGTCGTTCTGGCTGAGTGCGGCCGCCGCGATCGCCGCCGGCGCCGCCTTCGGCCTGGTGAATGGCTGGCTCGTCTCCTATCTGCGCCTCTCCGCTTTCGTGGTGACGCTCGGCACGCTCAGCATCGGCCGGTCCCTGGCGCTCGCGATATCCAACAACAAGATGTTCTACGAGTTCGGCCCGGATCAGCGCCTGCTGCTCGACCTCGGCGGTGGGTCGACCTGGGGCGTCGCAAACTCCGTCTGGATCCTCGTGATCCTCGCGATCGTGCTCGGCGTGGCGCTCAAGCTCACGGCCTGGGGCCGACACGTCTATGCGGTGGGCGGCAACGAGAGCGCGGCGCGCCTCACCGGCGTCTCGGTCGATCGGGTTCGGCTCTCGGTCTACGTCCTCTCGGGCGTGCTGAGCGCGGTCGCGGCGATTCTCACGGTCGGCTGGCTCGGCTCGGTGACGAACGCACTCGGCCTCACTTACGAATTGCGCGTGATCGCGTCCTCCGTGATCGGCGGGGTCAACCTCATGGGTGGCGAGGGCGGGGCCTATGGGACGGTGATCGGCTCGGTGCTGATCGAGGTGATCCGCAATACCCTCAACATGGCTGGCGTCGACCCCTACTGGCAGGGCACCTTCGTCGGCTTGTTCATCATCTTCGCGGTGCTGCTCGAGAAGGTTCGCGGGCTGCGCCTGCGCTGAGTGCGACGTGAGCGAACCCTAAACGGATGGAGGAAACCCATGACGCGTGGCTTGATTGCGGTGCTGGCGGCGGCCGGGCTGGTCGCCGCGGTGAGCGGCGCCAACGCCAAGGACAAATACACCTTCGCGCTCGTGCCCAAGGCGATGAACAACCCCTTCTTCGACCTCGCGCACGAAGGCTGCATGGCGGCCGAGAAGGACATGAAGAACATCGAGTGCCTCTACATCGGCCCCGGCGAGCATACGGAATCCGAGCAGATCCAGATCGTGCAGGACCTGATCGCCCGCAAGGTCGACGGCATCGCGGTCTCGCCCTCGAACGCGCCCGCCATGGCGACCGCGCTCAAGGCGGCAAAGGCCGCGGGCATTCCCGTCATCACCTGGGATTCCGACTTGCTGCCGCAGGACAAGGACTACCGCGCGGCTTTCGTCGGCACGCACAACTACGACATCGGCGTCAATCTCGCGAAGCTCGCTCAGAAGCTCGCGCCCAACGGCGGCACGATCTGCTTGCAGACCGGCGGCGCCGCCGCGGCCAACCATAACGAGCGGCTACAGGGCATCCGCGACACACTGGGCGGCCGCACCGGCACCTCGCCGCCGGGCGATCCGCTCAAGGCGGAGAAGGGTTGGACCGAGGTCGCGGGTTGCCCGCTCATCACCGATGACGACAGCGCCAAGGCGGTGCAGGGCCTGACGGACATCCTCGCGAAATATCCGGACCTCGCGGTCTTCATCACCACGGGTGCCTTCACCCAATGGTCCGACAACGCCTTCCGGCAGGCGATGGCGCCGGTCGCCGAGAAGCTCAAGAGTGGGAAATTGGTATTCCTCTCCGCCGACACGCTCGCCATGCAGATGAAACAGCTGCAGGACGGGCTCAGCGACGGTCAGGTGGGGCAGCGGCCCTTCGAGATGGGCAAGCTCGCGATGGCGCGGCTCATGGACCTCGTACAGGGCAAGAAGATCCAGGACCCCGAATACACCGGTCTCGACGTCTGCACGCGCGACAACGCCGCGACCTGCGTCGGCAAGTAAGAGCCGCATTGCTTTGAAAACCGAACGGGCCCTGCCGGAATTTCCGGCAGGGCCCGCAGGAAGCGGTTGAAGTCGAGCGGTGTTAGGCGCGCCGCGTCCGAACCGCAGCCTTGAGCGGCGTCTTCGCGCGCTCGAGCTCGATGAGAACGACGCGCGCGCCGTCCTTGGAGTGCGCGAGATCCGCTGGCGCCATGCCATCGAGAAGCTTGCTGGGCCGCTGCATCCACGCGTCGGCGTGGTCGCCGAGGATCTTTCGTGCCTCTTCCGCGACCTTTAGCGCCGTATCGTGATTGCTCATGACTTCATATCCCTGATTGGCTCGTGTCCCCGGAGCCCTCTAGCTATAGCAACAGGCCGCGCGCACCCGCAACCCACCCCGACGTGCTAGATATGCACAGGCTGTGGATATCAGTGTGCTTTATGAGGCGCGTCAGCGACTTCACAGGAGACAAATGGAGAATTGGCAGGATATTCGCCAGTGGCGCAAGGCAGAGCGGGCGCGTCTGATCGCGGAGCGCATGGCCGTGCGCGGCGAGCTGCGTGCGCGACACAACGCCGCAATCACTAAGACGCTCGAGGGCTTCCTGACGCCCGATATGGTTATCGGGTTCTACTGGCCGATCCGGGGTGAATACGACGCGCGCGTCTTCGTCGGCGCGCTGATCGAGCGCGGCGCCCGCGCGGCGATGCCGGTCGTCATTCAAAAAGGCGCGCCACTGATATTTCGAAACTGGCACCCAGGCGTGCCCATGGAGAACGGCTTCTGGGATATCCCCGTGCCCGCGGGCGACGACCGGGTCACCCCGACCACCCTCCTCGTACCTCTGGTCGGTTTCGACGACAGGGGCTATCGGCTGGGCTACGGCGGCGGATATTATGACCGCACCCTGGCGAGCCTCCCCGCCAAGCCCCTCGCCATCGGCGTGGGCTACGAGTTCCAGCATCTCGAGACGATCCATCCTCAACCCCATGATATACCCATGAGCGCGATCGTGACGGAGCGCCGCGTCCTGCGCGGCGGTGCCGCACGCGTGCCAATTTCTTGAGCAGACGATCAACAGAGGAAACGCCCATGAGCGAGCAGCACAAGCAGCCCAAATCCGACATCGAGATCGCCCAGGCCGCGCGCATGCGGCCGATCACCGACGTCGGCCGCGACAAGCTCGGCATCCCCGCCGACGCGCTCCTGAACTATGGGCCCCATAAGGCAAAGGTGTCGCTCGACTACATCCGCACCCTCGAGAGCAAGCCCAACGGCGAGCTGATCCTGGTGACCGCCATCACCCCGACCCCCGCGGGCGAGGGCAAGACCACCACCACCGTCGGCCTCGGCGACGCGCTCAATCACATCGGCAAGAAGGCCGTGATCTGCCTGCGCGAGCCGAGCCTCGGCCCCTGCTTCGGCATGAAGGGCGGCGCCGCCGGCGGCGGCTATGCGCAGGTGGTGCCGATGGAGGACATCAACCTGCACTTCACCGGCGATTTCCACGCCATCGGCAGTGCCAACAACCTGCTCGCGGCCATGGTGGACAACCACGTCTATTGGGGGAACGAGCTCGGCATCGATCCGCGCCGCGTCACCTGGCGGCGCTGCATGGACATGAACGACCGCGCGCTCCGCTCGATCGTGAGCTCGCTCGGCGGTGTCGCCAACGGCTTCCCCCGCGAGGACGGATTCGACATCACCGTCGCCTCCGAGGTGATGGCGATCTTCTGCCTCTCGAAGGACCTCGAGGACCTGCGCAAGCGCCTCGGCAACATCATCGTCGCGCAGACCCGCAACCGCAAACCCGTGCGCGCCTCGGACATCAAGGCCGAGGGCGCCATGACCGCGCTCCTCAAGGAGGCGATTGCGCCCAACCTTGTGCAGACGCTCGAGAACAATCCCGCCTTCATCCACGGCGGCCCCTTCGCCAACATCGCTCACGGCTGCAATTCCGTGATCGCCACCAAGACGGCGCTCAAGCTCGCGGACTATGTGGTGACCGAGGCGGGCTTCGGCGCCGATCTCGGCGCCGAGAAATTCATCGACATCAAGTGCCGCAAGGCCGGGCTCAAGCCGGATTGCGTGGTGCTGGTCGCGACCATCCGCGCGCTCAAGATGCATGGCGGCGTCGAGAAGCAGGACCTCAAGGCCGAGAACCTGGCAGCGCTCCAGAAGGGCTTCTCGAACCTCGAGCGCCACGTGCGCAACGTGCGCGAGCGCTTCGGGCTCCCCGCGGTGGTCTCGATCAATCGCTTCAGCGCCGACAGCGAGGCCGAGGTGAACCTCGTGCGCGAGCTCTGCAAGAAGCTCGAGGTCGACTGCTTCCTCGCCGATCATTGGGCGAGCGGTGGCGCGGGTGCCGCCGACGTCGCCAAAGCCGTCGTGCGCCTCGCCGAGAAAGGCAGCAGCGGCTTCAAATTCCTTTATCCCGACGAGATGCCGCTCTGGGACAAGGTCAAGACCATCGCGCAGCAGACCTACGGTGCCTCCGACATCACCGGCGACCAATCGGTCCGGAACCGCTTCAAGGAGCTGCAGGCCGAGGGCTTCGGGAACCTGCCGGTCTGCATGGCCAAGACGCAGTACAGCTTCACGACCGACGCCGCCCGCAAGGGCGCACCCTCGGACCACGTGGTCCCCGTGCGCGAGGTGCGCCTCTCCGCCGGCGCCGAGTTCGTGGTCGTGATCTGCGGCGACATCATGACCATGCCCGGCCTCCCCAAGACCCCCGCCGCCAACAACATCTCCGTCGACGGCGGCGGGCGGATCACGGGGCTGTTCTAGGCGAGGCTTAACTGGGGGACGCGGCCGACGCTTGCCGCACCGTCTTAGGCCATGATATGTCGCTTTCTGAAAGAAACACGTCGCATATAGCAATATTCGGAAAACCGACACCGGGCAGAATTGCGTATTCGCGGAAAGGGGTTCCGGCATGGCCGAGGGTGACGATCTCGATCTGAACTCGCTCAACGATGCCGAGCTCGTCGAGCAGATGCACGACGACCTCTATGACGGGCTCCGGGACGAGATCATCCAGGGGACGAAGATCCTCCTCGAGCGCGGTTGGAGCGCCGAGAAGACGCTGAACGAGGCGCTGGTCGAGGGCATGCGGATCGTCGGCATCGACTTCCGCGACGGCATCCTCTTCGTGCCGGAGGTGCTGCTCGCCGCCAACGCTATGAAGGGCGGCATGGAGATCCTCCGCCCGATCCTCGCCAAGTCCGACGTCCCGCCGATCGGCAAGATCGTGATCGGCACGGTCAAGGGCGACGTGCACGACATCGGGAAGAACCTCGTGGGGATGATGCTCGAGGGCGCGGGCTTCGAGGTGATCGACCTCGGCATCAACAATCCCGTGGAGAAATACCTGGCGGCGCTCGAGGAGCACCGTCCGGACATCCTCGGCATGTCGGCACTGCTCACGACCACCATGCCTTACATGAAGGTCGTGATCGATACGCTCAAGGACAAAGGCTTGCGCGACGATTACATCGTGCTGGTGGGCGGCGCGCCGCTCAACGAGAACTTCGCCAAGGCGGTGGGCGCCGACGCCTATTGCCGCGATGCCGCCATGGCGGTCGAGACCGCGAAGCGCTTGATCGCCGAGCGCCGCCAGGCGCCGAGCCTCCGCAAGGAAGCTGCGGCGTCGTGACCAGGAAGCGCCCCCTGCTGCTGATCGCCTGCGGGGCCCTCGCCCACGAGGTGATGGCGGTGCTGCGCATGAGCAAGCTCGAGGGCGTCGAGGTGCAGTGCCTGCCGGCGAAGCTCCACAACACGCCGCAGAAAATTCCGGCGGCCGTGCGCGCCAAGATCCGCGAAGAGCGCGCGCATTTCGAGCGCATGCTGGTGCTCTATGGCGATTGCGGCACCGGTGGGGCGCTCGACGAGGTGCTGGCCGAGGAAGGCGTCGAGCGGATCGCCGGGGCCCACTGCTACGAGTTCTTCGCGACCACGCCGGTCTTCAACGCGATGGCCGACGCGGAGCCCGCGAGCTTCTATCTGACGGACTTCCTGGTGCGCCACTTCGACCGGCTGGTCTGGAAAGGCCTTGGCATCGATCGGCATCCGGAGCTGCTGCCGCTCTACTTCGGCAACTACCGCAAGCTCATCTATCTCGCGCAGACCGACGCGCCTGAGCTTCGCGCCAAGGCCAAGAAGGCCGCGGAGCGCCTGGGCCTCGCCTACGAGTACCACTTCACCGGCTACGGCGACCTGCGGCCCGCGGTCTCCGCTGCGGCGGCGAGCGAGCTTCTTCCAATTCGAGCAGCGGCCGCTCCGGCGGTCTGAGAGCGATGTATCAGGTTCGCCTCTGGTCGACGCGCCACGCGCGCGGCCTCGAGACTCTGTACCAGGCGTTCGAGCAGGCGCTGGTCGCCCTCGATCCGCTCTGGCGTCGCATCGGCTATCAGCGGCTCGAGCGCCCGGTCGCTGCGGTCGAGCACGCGGTCAAAGGCTTCCTCTTCGATTGCCAGATGTGCGGCCAGTGCGCGCTCAGCGACGCCGGCATGACCTGCCCGATGAATTGCCCGAAGACGCTCCGCAACGGCCCCTGCGGCGGCGTGCGCCCGGGCGGCTTCTGCGAGGTGAAGCCCACGATGCGCTGCGTCTGGGTCGAGGCCTGGGATGGGAGTCAGCGGATGCAGCGCGGCCGCGACGCGATTCGCGTGGTGCGCCCGGCGGTGGACCGGCGCTTCTCCGGCACGTCCTCCTGGCTCCGCGTCGCGCGCGAGAAAGCAGGCGGGCCGTCATGATTTTCACCGATGAGCCCGCGCCGGGCGATCCGCTCCCGATCCTGCCAGGCCACAGCTCGCCCGGGCGGTTCGAGCGCGTGCTCCGCGCGGGCGCCTTCGCCGTCACCGCCGAGCTCTCGCCGCCTGATTCCGCGGACCCCGAGGACGTCTACACGCGAGCCCGCGTCTTCGACGGCCGCGTCGACGCCATCAACGCCACCGACGGCAGCGGTGCCAACTGCCATATGTCGAGCGTCGCGGTCTGCGCGCTGCTGACGCGCATCGGCTACTCGCCGATCCTGCAGATCTCCTGCCGCGACCGGAACCGGATCGCCATCCAAGGCGAGATCCTCGGCGCCGCCGCCATGGGCGTCTGCAACCTGCTCTCGCTCACCGGCGACGGCGTGCAGGCGGGCGACCATCCGCAGGCGAAGCCGGTCTTCGACCTCGACAGCCTGTCACTCACGGTGATCGCGCGGCGGCTGCGCGACGAAGGCAAGTTCGAGAGCGGCCGCGCGCTCACCACCCGGCCGAAGATGTTCCTGGGCGCGGCCGAGAACCCCTTTGCGCCGCCCTACGACTGGCGGCCGCTGCGGCTCGCCAAGAAGATCGCGGCGGGCGCGCAATTCATCCAGACGCAGTACTGCTTCGACGTGCCGCTGCTGCGCCAGTTCATGACGCGGCTCGACGACCTCGGCCTGCTCGATCGGATCTTCATCCTGGTGGGCGTCGGCCCCCTGCCCTCCGCCAGGACCGCGCAATGGCTCCGGCATCACGTGGCCGGCGTCCACATCCCTGACGCCGTGGTCGAGCGCCTCGCAGGCGCCGAGAAGGCGAAGGCCGAGGGCCGCCAGCTCTGCGTCGAGATCATCCAGGAAATCCGCGAGATCAAGGGTGTCGCCGGCGTCCACATGATGGCCTACCGCCAGGAAGAGGCCGTCGCCGAAGTGATCGACGCCTCCGGCGTCCTCAATGGCCGCGTCCCCTGGTACCCCGAGAGACACAAAATGCTTTTGCAGGAAAAGGTCGCACCATGACGGACACTGTCGTCAGCTCAGCCCGCAAAGAGGTCGTGATCGGCTTCGATCGACCCTTCGTGATGATCGGCGAGCGCATCAATCCCACGGGCCGCAAGATCCTGGCGGAAGAGATGGCCAACGGCGATTACAGCCGGGTCGAGCGTGACGCGATCGCGCAGGTTGAGGCCGGTGCGCAGATGCTCGACGTGAATGCCGGCATTCCCCTCGCCGACGAGCCCGCGATCCTCGCCAAGGCGATCCAACTCGTGCAGAGCGTGACCGACGTGCCGCTCTCGATCGATAGCTCGATCGTCGCCGCGCTCGAGGCCGGGCTCGCCGTATACAAGGGCAAGCCGCTGGTCAATTCCGTCACCGGCGAGGAGGAGCGGCTCGAGGCCGTGCTGCCGCTGGTGAAGAAATATGGCGCCGCCGTGATCGCGATCTCGAACGACGAGACCGGCATCGCCGAGGATCCCGACGTGCGCTTCGCCGTCGCCAAGAAAATCGTCGAGCGCGCCGAGGACCACGGCATTCCCCGGAGCGACGTGGTGGTCGATCCCCTGATCATGCCGCTCGGCGCCATCAACCAGGCGGGCGTGCAGGCGTTCCACATCATCCGGCGGCTCCGCAATGAGCTCAAGGTCAACACGAGCTGCGGCGCCTCCAACATCAGCTTCGGCCTGCCCTCGCGCGGCGGCATCAACGGAGCCTTCCTCTCGATGGCGATCGGCGCCGGCATGACCTCCGCGATCACCAACCCGTGCCACGACGAGATCATGCGCTCGGTCTTGGCGGCCGATGCGCTGATGGGCCACGACCCCCACTGCATGCGCTGGCTCAAGAAATTCCGCGGGCAGCCGGCTGCCGGTGCCGCCAGCCCCGAGGGCGAGGCCGCGCGTGGCCGCCGCGAGGGACGGAGGCGCCGTGGCTGACGCCACCGTCGTCTTCACGCCTTCAGGCCTGCGCGGCCGATTCGCGGTCGGCACGCCGGTCCTGCAAGCCGCGCGCGCGCTCGGCGTCGACATCGATTCCGTCTGCGGCGGACGCGGCATCTGCGGCCGCTGCCAGGTGAACCCGGTCGAGGGCGAGTTCGCCAAGCACGGCATCGTCTCGCGTGCCGACCATCTCTCGGCCGTCTCGGAGGTCGAGCAGGCCTACAGCGCGCGCAAGCCCATGTCCGTCGGCCGGCGATTGTCGTGCAGCACCAAAATCCTCGGTGACACCGTCATCGACGTGCCCGCCGAGAGCCAGGCGCATCGTCAGATCGTGCGAAAGGCCGTCGAGGCGGTCGATGTCGAGCTCGACCCCGCGATCCGGCTGCATTATGTCGAGGTCGCCGAGCCCGACATGCACAAGCCCGCGAGCGACCTGCGACGCCTCGCGGAGGCGCTCGAGCGCGAGTGGGAGCTGCGCTCGCTCGAGTGCGATCTTGCGGTCGTCCAAGCCCTTCAGGTGGCGCTCCGCAAGGGCGCATGGAAGGTCACCGTCGCCGTCCACGACGGGAAGACCATCGTCGCGGTCTGGCCGGGCTTCCGCGAGAAGGTTTACGGCGTGGCGATCGACGTGGGCTCGACCACGATCTCCGCCCATCTCTGCGACCTCTCGAGCGGTGAGGTGGTCGCGGCCGTCGGGCGTATGAATCCGCAGATCCGCTTCGGCGAGGATCTGATGAGCCGGGTCTCCTACATCATGATGAACCCCGGTGGCGAGACCGCGCTGGTGGAAGCCGTGCGCGGCGCCATCAACGAGCTCGCGGCCGAGGCCGCCGAGATCGCGGGCATCGAGCGCACCGACATCCTCGAGGTGACGCTGGTCGGCAATCCCGTGATGCATCACCTGCTGCTGGGCATCAACCCGATCGAGCTCGGCGGCGCGCCTTTCGCGCTCGCGACCGATCGCGCGACCACGCTCAAGGCACGCGAGCTCAGCCTCTCGCTGCATCCCGGCGCGCGCGCCTTCGTTTTGCCCTGCATTGCCGGCCACGTCGGCGCTGATACCGCGGGCGTGGTGTTGGCCGAGCGGCCGGACCTCTCGGACAAGCTCACGCTGATCGTCGACGTCGGCACCAATGCCGAGATCGTGCTCGGCAATCGTGACCGCCTGTTCGCCTGCTCGAGCCCGACCGGCCCCGCCTTCGAGGGCGCGCAGATCAGCTGCGGCCAGCGGGCCTCGCCCGGCGCCATCGAGCGCGTGCGGATCGATCCCACGAGCCTCGAGCCGCGCTTCAAGGTGATCGGCTCCGACCTCTGGTCCGACGATCCCGGCTTCGCCCAAGCAACGAAGCGTACCGGCGTCACCGGGATCTGCGGTTCCGGGATCATCGAGGCGCTCGCGGAGATGTTCCTCGCCGGCATCATCCGGCATGACGGCAGCATCAATGGCGACCTCGCCGCGAGGACACCGCGCGTGCAGCCGGACGGCGCCACCTTCAGCTATCTCCTGCAGGAGGGTCCGCCCGCGCTTCGGATCACGCAGACTGACGTGCGCGCGATCCAGCTCGCGAAGGCCGCGCTCCACGCGGGCGCGCGGCTCCTGATGAACCACATGGGGGTCGAGGCCATCGACCGCATCCGGCTCGCGGGTGCCTTCGGCAGCCATATCGACGTCAAGTACGCGACCGTGCTCGGCATGTTGCCCGATTGCGACCTCAACGAGGTGAGCTCCGCCGGCAATGCCGCCGGCACCGGCGCGCGGATTGCGCTGCTCGACCGGCGGACGCGCCCGCTCATCGAGGCGCTGGTGCGTCGGATCGAGAAGATCGAGACCGCGGTCGAGCCGAAATTCCAAGCCGAGTTCGTGGAGGCGATGGCGATCCCCCACAACAGCGCGCCCTACCCGAACCTGAGCCGGGTGGTGACCTTGCCGGCGCGCGAGGCTCGGGCGCAGGGGCGCAGCCGGGGCGAGCGGCGCGCGCAACGAGCGCGCGAGCGGGCGTGACCGGTTACCCCTCACCCTCCCGGCGCTTCGCGCCGGGCCCCTCCCTCTCCCACAAGGGGAGAAGGGTTCTCGAGCGTGCACATTTTTCCCTCTCCCCCTGTGGGAGAGGGCGGGGCCCATCGCCGTCAGGCGATGGGAGGGTGAGGGGTGAGGGTTACTCGGAGACCCAAGGAGAGACGCAATGACCGATCAAGCGACCACCCATCGATCGCGCCGAGGTGCGGGACGCGAGGCAAAGCGCGCGGCACGGCTCGCTCATGCCGTCGAGATCATTCCCTTCATCACCCGGAAGATCTCCTACTACGAGGTGCTCGGCGACGAGGGCCTCGCGCTCATCGAGCGCAATGCCGACACCGTCCTCGAGGAGGTCGGCATCGACATCAAGGGCGACGAGGAGGTGCTCAAGATCTTCCGCGACGCCGGTGCCGACGTGCAGGGCGAGCGCGTGCACTTCCCACGCGGCATGTGCCGAAGCATCATCCAGAAGACCGCGCCGCGCGAGTACGTCCAACACGCCCGCAACCCTGCGCGGAGCGTCACGATCGGCGGCAAGAACACGGTCTTCGCACCGAACTACGGCTCGCCCTTCGTGCGCGACCTCGATAAGGGCCGGCGCTACGGCACCATCGAGGACTTCCAGAATTTCGTGAAGCTCACGTACATGTCGCCCTATCTGCACCACTCGGGCGGCACGGTCTGCGAGCCGGTCGACCTGCCGGTGAACAAGCGGCACTTCGACATGGTCTATGCGCACATGCGCTACAGCGACAAGCCCTTCATGGGCTCGGTGACGCATCCGCTCCGCGCCGAGGACACCTGCGCGATGGCGAAGATCCTGTTCGGCGATGACTACATGGATCCCGCGACGGGCAAGCCCAAGACGGTGATCACAAGCCTCATCAACGCGAACTCGCCGCTCACCTGGGACGCGACCATGCTGGGCGCCCTCAAGGTCTATGCGCGCCACAACCAAGGCGTGCTCACGACGCCCTTCATCCTCGCCGGCGCCATGGCGCCGACCACGGTCGCCGGCGCCTGCACGGTGACCCTCGCCGAGGCACTCTCGGGCATGGCCCTCGTGCAGCTGATCAACCCGGGCGCGCCCGTGATCTTCGGGAGCTTCGCGTCCTCGATGTCGATGCAATCGGGCGCGCCGACCTTCGGCACGCCCGAGCCCTCGCTCGTGCTCTACACCATGGCGGCGCTCGCCCGCCGGCTCGGCGTGCCCTTCCGCTCGGGTGGCGCGCTCTGCGCCTCGAAGCTCGCGGACGCCCAGGCGGCCTATGAGTCCGCCAACACCATGGCGCCGACCCTGCTCGCCGGCACGAATTTCGTGCTGCACGTCGCGGGCTGGCTCGAGGGTGGCCTCACCATCGGCTACGAGAAATTCGTGATGGACCTCGACCAGGCCGGCATGGCGCACTCGTTCCTGGCGGGCGTCGATCTCAGCGACAACGGCCAGGCGCTCGAGGCCGTCCGCGAGGTGGGACCCGGCAAGCATTTCCTCGGCTGCGCCCACACGCAGGCGAATTTCGAGACCGCCTTCTATCGCTCCTCGCTCGCCGACAACAACAGCGTCGAGCAATGGGAGGCCGAGGGCGCGCAGGACATGGCGCAGCGCGCCAACACGCAATGGAAGAAGATGCTCCGCGAGTACGAGCCGCCGCCGATCGATCCCGCCGTCGACGAGGCGCTTCTCGACTACATGGCGAAACGGAAGGCCTCCTTCCCGGATTCAAACGTCTGAGGCGACCCGCGAGGCCAGAAACCCGCGCATATGAAAACTCGCTTGCTCACGCCCGTAGCGATGGTCGGCTCCGACCGGACAAGCCTCGCGCGCGCGACAGCCGAGTTCGATGCAGTCCCTGCCCGCAACGCTCCGGAGGTGGGTGGCGCAGCGATCGACGTCGTAGCGCTCGAGCGTGAAGGCACCCACGGGACAGGCAGCGAGGCACGGTTTCGCGGCGCAGGAATCGCAGGGGCTCGGCCGATTGGCGCGCGCCGGCAGGTCGATGCGCTCGGCGAAGGCGAGCGCGCCGCGGTAGCTGTGCCAGAGGCCCCAGTCCGCATGGATCAGCATGCCCAGCGCGGATCGATGCACCGGCTCCGCCTTCATGGCCCAGCGCTGGAATGGCAGCCACGGTGGGCCACCAAAGGGAAAGAGCGCGACGGCACCGAGCTCCGCCGCGAGCGCACGGATGACACGCCGGGACCAGCGATCGAGCGGATGCGCGCGGCCGTCGGAAGCCTCGGGCGAGGCGGCGAAAGCAGGCCACTGCGCGCGACCGACGAAGCCCAACATGACAAGCGTGCGGGGACGAGACGGTACGCCGTCGTCTGTGGCTGGATAAAAGGCACCGCGCAAAAGGAGCCCTGCGGCCGCAGCTCGTTCCGCGATTTGCTCCAGCGTGACTCGCATGGCAGACGCTCAGCTCATGTCGCAGCGGGACGGACTCACTGCGTCCTTCGACTCACGTCCCTTCGGGACGTGGCTCAGGATGAGGTCTTTTCTTCTTGCCATACTCATGTTCGCCTCATCCTGAGCCGCGAGCGTAGTGAGCGAGTCGAAGGACGCACTGCATTCGTGCAGTCAGTCTGTGCCTCACCCCGCCCGACCGCCGGCTTTCACCAGCGTCGCGAGCCGCGCGTCGTCGAACTCAGTCTCGATCCGCGCCGCGGCGGCCGCGGCCTCCGCGTCGAGATCATCGCCGCAGGTGCCGACGTCCCGGCGCCAGGCCGCGAGATAGGCGTCGGTGCCGTGCTCGCCCGACACCATGGCGGCGCGATCGATCGCTTCCTGGAAGCGCGGCGACAGCTCGCGCTTCGACGATTGGCGGCCGGCCTTCGCGATGACCTGGGCGGGAATGTCGTGCCAATAGACCGTGATCAGCTGAGCCATGGCGAGTCGTGCTTGATTTCGAGAACGGCAGTGTCGCACAGCAATGCGGCCAAGTCTCGCCCCGCGCAGGTGGCTCCATGATGCCAAACGCCATGAAGCTCGACTCGCTGCAGCGGATCGGATTCTGGACGCTACCGAACTATTCGATGATCGCGCTATCGAACGCGCTCGAGGGCTGCCGGATGGCGAACTACGTCACCGGGCGCGAGGTCTACACCTGGCAAGTGCTGAGCCTCGACGGCGCGGCGACGCCGGCCAGCAACGGGCTCAACCTGACGCCCACACGAGCGATCGCGGAGGCGGGCCCGCTGGATATCGTCTTCGTCTGCGGCGGTGTCGACGTGCGTCATGTCGTCGACGCCGGCATCAAGAACGCGCTCCGGCGCCTGGCGCGCCAGGGCGTGCCGCTGGGCGCGCTCTGTACCGGCACCTTCGCGCTCGCGGAGGCCGATCTGCTCGACGGCTACCGTTGCGCCATCCACTGGGAGAACCTGGCGGCGATCCGGGAGGAATTCCCGCGCGTCGAGTTCGCCGAGGATCTGTTCGTGATCGACCGCGACCGCTTCACCTGCACCGGCGGGGTGGCGCCGCTCGACATGATGCTGACCCTGATCGATGCGCGCCTCGGCCATGAAGTCGCGAGCAAGGTCTCCGACGAGTTCATCGTCGAGCGGGTGCGCCGAGCGGGTCAGTCGCAGTCGGGCCCCATGCGCTCGGCGGCGCGCTCCGGCAATCCCGTGCTGTCCGAGGCGGCGCAGATCATGGAGCGCACGATCGAGAACCCGATGGCGGTGAGCAAGGTCGCGCGCCAGGTCGGCGTCTCCGCCCGCCAGCTCGAGCGGCTCTTCGACCGCTACCTCCACGCGGGACCCGCCGCCTTCTACCTGTCGCTGCGCATCAATCGCGCGCGCGAGCTCTTGCATCTCACCACCATGTCGGTGACGGAGGTCGCCGTCGCCTGCGGCTTCCGGAGCGCCGCGCATTTCAGCACCTGCTATCGCCGCGCCTTCGGCCGGCCGCCGCGGCAGGACCGCTTGCCCGAGAGCGTTCGAGATATTCCCGGATACCGGCGCCAACCGGAGCATCACGAGGCGCCAGACCGCACGAGAGGGGGTAACCCATGAGGTGGGACGTCTTCATCACCTGCGCCGTCACCGGCGCCGGCGACACGACCGGCAAATCCGACAAGGTGCCGGTGACACCGAAGCAGATCGCGGAGTCCGCGATCGAGGCCGCGAAGGCCGGTGCCGCGATCGTGCACATTCACGTCCGCGATCCCACGACCGGCAAGGGCGCGCGCGACCCGAAGCTCTACGCTGAGGTCGCCGACCGCATCCGGTCCTCCGGCACTGACGTGATCCTCAACCTGACCGCGGGCATGGGCGGCGACCTCGTATTCGGCAGCACCGAGGCGCCACTACCGCTCAATTCCGCCGGCACGGACATGGCGGGCGCCCAGGCCCGCCTTGCGCACGTCGAGCAGATCCTGCCGGAGATCTGCACGCTCGACTGCGGCTCGATGAATTTCGCCGCCGGCGGCGACTACGTGATGGTGAACACGCCCGACACTCTCCGCGCCATGGCGCGGCGCGTGAAAGCGCTGGGCATCCGGCCGGAGCTCGAGGTGTTCGATACCGGCCATCTGGTTCTCGTGAAGGAGATGCAGCGCGAGGGACTGTTCGACGATCCGCTCATGGTCCAGCTCTGCATGGGCATTCCCTATGGCGCGCCCGACGATCCGACGACCCTGATGGCATTGGTCAATCAGCTGCCACCCGGCACGATCTTCTCGGCCTTCTCCATCAGCCGGATGCAGCTTCCTTATGTCGGCATGGCGGCGGTCGCCGGCGGCAATGTGCGCGTGGGCCTCGAGGACAACATCTATCTGCGGAAGGGCGTGCTCGCGACGAACGGCGCGCTGGTCGAGCGCGCCGTCACCATCCTCGAAGCGATGAACGCGCGCGTCCTCGGGCCCGCGGAAGCGCGCACGCTGCTGAAGCTCAAGAAGCGGCATTGATGCGCACGGCGATCAAAACCGTCGGCCTGCTGGGCGGCGGCGTCATCGGCGCGGGCTGGGCCGCGCGCTGCGCTCTCAACGGCTACGACGTCGCGGTCTGCGACCTCGACCCCGAGGCCGAGCGCAAGATCAGCGAGGTCATGACCAACGCCCGGCGCGCCTGGAGCCGGTTAACGCTCGCACCCCTGCCCACCGCCGGCAGCATTCGTGTGGTGAAAACGATCGAGGCCGCCGCCGAGGGCGCCGACCTCATCCAGGAGAGCCTGCCAGAGCAGGAAGCGTTGAAGATCTCGCTCCTTGCAAAGGCGGACAAGGTCGCGCCGTCCGACGTGATGATCGGCTCGTCGACCTCGGGCCTGCTGCCGTCTCGGCTGCAGGCGGGTCTCGCGCATCCCGAGCGCTTCGTGGTCGGGCACCCCTTCAATCCCGTCTACTTGATGCCGCTGGTCGAAGTGTGCGGCGGCGCGCGCACCAGCGAGGCCACGAAGCAGGCCGCGGCGACGTTCTATCGCTCGCTCGGCATGCATCCTTTGATGCTCCGTAAGGAGATCGACGGTTTCGTCGCCGACCGGATGATGGAGGCGCTCTGGCGCGAGGCGCTGTGGCTGATCAACGACGACGTCGCGACCGCGGCGGAGATCGACGACGCGATCCGCTTCGGCCCGGGCTTGCGCTGGGCCTTCATGGGCACGCTGCTGATCTATCGCATCGCCGGCGGCGAGCCCGGCATGCGGCACTTCATGGCCCAGTTCGGTCCCGCGCTCAAATGGCCCTGGACCAAGCTGATGGACGTGCCGGAGCTCGACGACAAGCTCCTCGACAAAATCGTGGCGCAATCGGACGCCCAGGCGGGCACCGCCGGTTTCCGCGAGCTCGAGCGGCTTCGCGACGACTGTCTGGTGGCGATCCTGCAAGGGCTGCGTACGCGCGACTACGCCGCGGGCGCGACCCTCGATCAGTTCGAGAAAAAGCTCTGGACCGCCGCTTATCGCTCGGGTTTCGACATCGAGAGCGACGATCTCTCAAAGCCGCTGCGGCTGCACGAGACCCGCGTCGAGCCCGGCTGGGTCGACTTCAACGACCACATGACCGAAAGCCGCTATCTCCAGGTGTTCGGCGATGCGACGGAGTCGCTTCTGCGCGTGATCGGCGTCGATCAGGCTTATCATCAGGGCGGGCACAACTACTACACCGTCGAGACGCACCTGCGGCACCTCCGCGAGGTCGAGGGCGGCGCGCCGCTCCATGTCACGACGCAGATCCTCGGCGCCGACCAGAAGCGCATCCATCTCTTCCATTCGCTCCATCGATCGGACGACGGCACCCTGCTCGCCACCGCCGAGCAGCTGCAACTCCACGTCGACACGCGCGCGAGCCACGCGGCACCCGCGTCACCCGAGGTGCTTGGACGCGTCCGGCGCATCGAGACTGCACACCGCGCGTTGGAGCGTCCGCAGGGCAGCGGACGCGCGATCTCGCTTTCGAAATGAGAGCGCTCAGGGGCCACATGAGGAACGGGCTGCGAGGCGCGCTCTTGGTATCAATGGTTGCCGGGCTCGTGGGTGTTGCAGCCTTCGCGGCGGATGAGACGAGCACCCCGGCGAACGAAGGTTTTTTCGATGGCGACTATGTGATCATCGGCCAGGGGGTCGCAAACGGTCCCGTGTACCGGGGTACCGCCCATATCGAAACCCTCGCTCATCATCAATTGCGCCTGTCCCGCAAGATCAACAACGCCACTTTCGTCGAAAAAGGAATGCTCGTGTCCGACAGCATGGGAAACGAGAGCAGGACGCCAATGCCGAAGTTCACTTGGCGCGACGCCCACGGCGACGGCGAGATGTTTTGCTACTTCACGTCCAATTTCGACAACTACCCGATCCTCTCCTGTTACCGCTATCACGTGAAAAACCAAAAAGGCCCGCCGGGGCTCGAGAGTTACTACCCGGCAGCCAGCGCGCGGTGAATGACCACGGGAGAAGGCGTTTACTTCGCTTCCAGCGGCGCGTTGAGCGTCTGGCCGGGGACGACCACGCCGCCGCGATTGCCTGCGACCACCGAGCCATAACGCTCGGCGTAGACCGCGGGTAGCGGACGTGCATCCGGGGGCGCAAGCCAGAGGCGCAGCAAGTGCCGCTTGCGCTCGAGCTCGGGCCAATCCTCGAACGCAGTTCGGTCGTGCAGCAGCGTGTGATTGTGCACGAGCTGGACGTCGCCCGGCCGGAACTCCATGTTCATGAGCAGCGCGGGATCGTTGGCGAGCAAATCGAAGAGATCGAGCGCCTCGACCTGCCGCGGTGTGAGCGGTGGCACATCGGGGAAGCGCCGCGCGCTCTCGATGTATTGCCGTTGGTAGATCACCGAGAGCAGTCCCGCGTGCCAGCTGAAGACGGGAATGCGGAAATAGGGCTTGGCGCCCGCGGGCACCTCGCCGCGGCGGTCCGTCTCCACCGGCTCGAAGAGCACCGGCAATAGATCGGGCCGACGCCGGCGAAACTCGTTGTAGATGGTGACAGAGCTCACCAGGGTCGAGAGCCCGCCGGACTTCGCGGGCGCGAGGCAGAGTAGTCCCACGATGTCGCAGGAATCGGTGTGAAAGGTCTGCCGCTCGTGGGTCTGGTAGATGCGCACGTTGGGGTCGGCACTCGAGCGGCCGAGGTCGCGCACGTGGCCGAGGACATGGCCCTGCGCGTTCTGCGAGCGGGCGGATCCGAGATGGCTGCCAATCCCGAAGAAGGCGATCGCCCCCCGGCGAATGTCGCCGGGCGCAAGGTCGAGCCCGCGGATCAGTGCGAACCCACGGCCCGCGAGCACGTCCCGGCAGATGCGCGCAAGCCGTGGCGCGAGGATCGGCAGCGGAAAGTCCGCTTTCCGGATCTTGGCGACGTCGAGACCGGAGTTCGCCAGCCGCTCCGTCGCCGCCGCGATCTCGGCGCGCTCCTCGCGTGTCAGGATCTCCAGCCATTCGGAGCGTCTCGCGATTTCCGGCCCGTACCATGCGGACGGGCCTGCGATGCGCTGGGGCAGGTCGGAGAGGTCGATCATGTCCGCCTTGGGCGCGCGATCCTCTGCGGCAGCGCCTCCCGCAGGCCGCGGATGTAGGGGAGACCGTAGCCGCAGCAGCCGCCGATGATCTGCACGCCCGAGGCCACCCATGTCTGCGCGATGCCAGCGAACTCGGCCGGTGAGAATTTGTTCTCGACCGCGCGGTCGCGCGCCGTTGCCATATAGTCCTTCCGCTCGGCGTCGGGATAGATGCCGAGGGGTCCGGACCACTGCTTGAGCGCGATCTCGAGCGCGGCATTGGTGTCGTCGATACCCGAGTGGAAGATGCTGAGCAGCGAGCCGCCGTGGGACATCACGTCGCCCAGCACGTCGGTGAATTTGTCGTCGGAGAGATAGCCGGTCAGCACCGCGGGGTCGTTAGCCTCGCGATGCACCTTGAACCCGACCCAGAACGGCGCGCCCGTCGCCTTGCAGGCGTCGCTCACCCATTTGCGATGGGTGTTGCTTCCCGTCGACTCCGCCAGCAGGAAGTCCGCGCCGGCCTCGACCAAGAGCTCCGCCTGCTCGCGGAGATTGGCCTGCAGTTGCGCCTCGGTGAATTTCGAGCGGGTCCTGAGAGTCGCGAGGTTCTCCCCGCTGGTGGTCATCCCGAAATTCGAGATCGAGCCCGCGATGAGCACCGGCCGGTCGCGCGCCGCCTTGTCGCGGGCGTCACGCGCCAGCATCACCGCGCGCCGGTTGAGCTCGCCCGTGAGGTCGCCGAGCCCCAAGGGCTCGAGGTTGTGGCGTGCGGAGGCGTAGGTGTTCGTCGTGAGAATGTCGACGCCCGCCTTGATGTAAAGCTCGTGCATGAGCTGCACGGTCGAGGGGTGCGTCTGCAGCGCGGTCGCGGCCCAGGCCGTGTGATAGATGGGAAGGCCCATCTCCTGGAGCTGCGTCCCCACCGCTCCGTCGAGGATGATCACCTCACCCTGGCCGATCCGCTTCTCCAATGTCGCGAATGCACTCATGGTCGTCTCTCCTCCACTTTTGTCCATTCACTCGGGCGCGAGCACCGGCGGGAAGCCGGGCGCGCGCAAATCGGCGCCGACGGCGTCCTCGAGAAGCTGAACGATCCGCGTCGACCAGGCGTCGCCACCATAGGTCGCCTGTCCACGGCGGAAGATCTGCTCCGTCAATCCCGCGAGCTCCAGCGGCACGCCGAATTCGCGGCCGAGCTGATAGGCGAAGCCCAAGTCCTTGCAGGCAAGATCCATCGTGAAATTGATGTTGTAGCTGCCGTTGAGGACCAGTTGGCTTTCGGTCTCGAACACGAAGCTGTTGCCGGAGCTCGCCTTGATCGCGTGGAAGGCTTGAGCAAGGTCGAGCCCACCGCGCTTCGCCAGCATCAGCGCCTCGCCCGCGGCGATCAGATGGATGAAGGCGAGCATGTTGGTGATCACTTTGATGATGGAAGCCTTGCCCAGCAGCCCCATGTGAAAGACATGGCCGCCCATGGCCTCGAGCGCCGGTCGGTGCGCCTCGAAGACCGCAGCGTCGCCGCCAACCAGCACGGTGATGTTGCCCGATGCGGCCCGGTGCACGCCGCCGGTCACCGGCGCCTCCAGCGTCGCGACGCCGCGCTTCGCCGCGAGCGCGGCAATCGCCTCGATCTCGTGGCGATCGTTCGTGCTCATCTCGATCCAGGTGCCACCGGCCTTGAGCCCCTCGAGCGCGCCGGCGTCACCCGTTACCACCGCGCGCGAGGCTGCGGGGGACGGCAGGCAGGTGATCACGGCATCCGACCAGGCGGCGCAGGCCTTCGGCGACTCCGCCCAGCGCGCGCCGGCCGCGATCAACGACTCCGCTGCCGATTTGTTGAGATCGTGCACCGTGAGAGGGAAGCCCGCACGCACCACGCTGCCGGCGAGATGCGCGCCGAGGTTCCCGAGGCCGATGAACCCATACCGCATGCCGCTCGCCTCCCCCCACCGCCGACGTTATGGATTGATCGGATCCGGCGTCATGACGAGGTGCAGGTCGGTGCCCTCATAGGGATGGGCTCGGGCGACCTCCTCGTCGAGCTCGACGCCGAGACCGGGCTCGCTCGGCGGGATCACGTAGCCCGCCTCCCAGCGGATCGGCTTCTTCAGGATCTTCGCGTTGAACCCGCTCCAGGTCTGCAGGCTCTCGAGGATCAGGAAGTTCGGGCTGCAGGCGCTGATCTGGATGTTGGCGGCGCCCTCGATCGGACCGCAATAGAGGTGCGGCGCGATCTGCGCGTAGTGCGTCTCGGCCATGCCCGCGATCTTCTTGGCCTCGAGGAGGCCACCGACGCGGCCGAGCGCCATCTGGAGGATCGAGGCTGCACCCAGCTCGAGCACGCGCGAGAATTCGTATTTCGTGGTGAGGCGCTCGCCCGTCGCGATGGGTATCGAGGTCTGCCGCGCGACGCGCGCCATTTCCTCGGGCATCTCCGGCGGTGTCGGCTCCTCGAACCAGAGGGGATCGTAGGGCTCGAGCCGGCGGGCGAGGCGGATCGCGCCCGAAGCGGTGAACTGGCCGTGGGTCCCGAAGAGCAGGTCGCATTTCGTGCCGACGGCCTCGCGGATCTTGCGGCAGAAGGCCTCCGAGAGCTCCATGCGCTCGAGGCTCGGCTGGCGCGGATCGAAATTCGAGTAGCCGCCGACGGGGTCGAACTTCACCGCGGTGAAGCCCATCGCCGCGTACTCGGCCGCGCGGGTCGCGGCGAGGTCGGGATCGCGATAGACCTTGGCGTCGCTGTGGACGTCGCCTTCCTCGGCGCTCGGATAAAGATAAGTGTAGGTGCGGAGCCGCTCGTGCACCTTGCCACCGAGGAGTGCGTAGACGGGCTTGTCGAGCGCCTTGCCGACGATGTCCCAGCACGCCATCTCGATCCCGCTCAGCACGCCCATCAGCGAGATGTCGGGCCGGAGCGAATAGCCGCGACCGTAGACCGTGCGCCAGAGCGTCTCGATCCGGAACGGATCGGTGCCGAGCACATGATGCTCGACTACGTCCTTGATCATCGCCACGATGGTCTGGGGCGCGAAGGTCGCGGCATAGACCTCGCCGACGCCCTCAATGCCGTCGTCGGTGATGAGTTTTAGAAAAATGAAGTACCGGCCGCCCAGCCGCGGCGGCGGATTACCCACGATGAATGTCCGCAGATCGGTGATTTTCATTGCGCCCCGGCCCGCAATAAGAGACCAGCATCATTCTCAGCGACACTGTACGGCCGCGCAAGCGGTCAAGCGCTCGCGGAAATGGCACATCTCTCCAGGAAAATCTGTTCCGTCGCGGCAAAAGACCGGTGCTAAGATTTCCCTCGGAACGCCGTACGCGGCAAGACGGGAGGAAAAAATGGCGCAGAACACGATCAAACCATCGAACCAGCGTCTTTGGACGCGCCGGTCGGCCGCCAAGCTGATCGCCGGTGCCGCGAGCGCAGTTTTCGCACCCCGGATCGGCCGCGCAGCCGACAAGACGGTCTACCTCCTCACCTGGGGCGGCACCATCCAGGCCATGCTGGAGCGCGATGGCTGGTCGAAGAAGTTCGCGGAGGCGACCGGCTTCGAGGTTGTGCTGGTGCCGAAGGCGACCGGCGTCGAGATCATGGCGACTGCGATCGCACAGAAATCCAAACCCCAGGTCGATGTCGTGCAATCGGACCTGCTGCCCTGGCTCGGCGGCATCGAGCAGGGTCTCTACGCCCCCCTCGACAAGGACGGCGTGCCCAACCTCGCCAAGCTCTACGAGCCCGGCATGATCAAGGATCCCGAGAGCGGGCAGATCATCGGCGTCGAGCCCTACGGCGACATCTTCTGCCTGATCTACAACAAGGATGTATTCGCGAGGAAAGGCTGGGCCCCACCCGCGCAGTGGACCGACCTGGAGCGGCCGGAGATGCAGGGCCAGCTGCTGATCCCGCCGGCCTCCTCGGTCTATGCGCTCTATACGCTGATCATCCTGGCGCGCGCCCACGGTGGCGGCGAAAAGAACATCGAGCCCGGCTTCGAGGTCATGAAGAAGATCGGCCCGGGTGTGGTCGACTGGAGCGACACCTTCGCCAAGATGTCCCAGTTCCTCGCCGACGAGACCGCGTCGCTCGCGATCCACGGCATCGCCGGCGCGCTCGACATGGTCTCCCGCAAGCTCCCGGTCGCCTATGTCGTGCCCTCGCCGGTCTACATGAGCCCGACCGCCATGGGGATCATGAAGGGCGGGCCCAACCCCGAGGGCGCGCGCGCCTTCGTCAACTGGTGGATCAGCGCCGAGGTGCAATCCTATCGCGCCGAGACCTACGGCCAGACGGTAATGAATCGCGAGGTGAAGCTCTCCGACGCCGCCGCGGCGAAGCTCCCGAGCAAGGAGAAGCTCGCGCAGCTCGTCGAGATCGACTACGGCACCGTGCTGAAGAGCCGCCAGGCCTGGTCGGACCGGCTGCAGCGGGAGGTGCAGAAGTAGATCGCGCTCCGCCGCGTCGTCACCCGTGTCACTCGAGCTCGTCGACGTTGCCAAGACGTTCGGCACGGTCCCCGCCGTCGACGGCGTGAGCCTCTCGGTCGCGAGCGGCGAGTTCTTCACCCTGCTCGGCCCCTCCGGCTGCGGCAAGACCACGCTCTTGCGGGTCATCGCTGGCATCCATCCCGCGACGGCGGGCCGCGTCCTGCTCAACGGCCGCGACATCACGCATGCGCCGATGCACACGCGCAACCTCGCGATGGTGTTCCAGAACTACGCGCTGTTTCCCCATTTGAGCGTGTTCGACAATGTGGCCTTCGGCTTGCGCAGCCGCCGCGTCGGCCGCGAAGAGATTCGCACCCGGGTTCGGGACGCGCTCGCGATGGTGAAGCTCGAGGCCTTGGCGGAACGATTGCCGGCGCAGCTCTCGGGCGGCCAGCAACAGCGCGTCGCCGTCGCCCGTGCGCTGGTGGTCCGGCCTGACCTGCTGCTCTTCGACGAGCCCCTGAGCAATCTCGACGCGCGGCTCCGCGATGAGATGCGTTTCGAGATCCGCGACCTGCAGCGGCGCATCGGCATCACCACGGTGCTGGTGACCCACGACATCGAGGAAGCCTTCACGATGTCGGACCGCATGGCGGTGATGCAGGGCGGCAAGATCATGCAGATCGGCCGCGCGAGCGAGATCTACCGCGCACCCGCGAGCCGCTTCGTCGCGAATTTCGTGGGTCCGATCAACGAGCTCACCCTCGGCGCCATCGAGACCGTCGACAACCGTCGGCGCGCTCGGGCGGCGGGCGAGCTCGCGGTCTGGCTGCCCGACCTCGAGGGCACGTCGCGCGCGGCGCCGGCCAGCCTCATCCTGCGCCCCGAGGTTCTCCGCGTGAGCGCCGGCGAGCTTGGCACCGACAATCGTTTTCCCGGCAAGATCGAGGACGTGATCTATCTCGGCGCCAGCAGCGAGTGTCGCGTCAAAGTCGGGGCGGTGCGCCTCTCTGCGGTGATGCCCAGCGCCGCGGCAGCGCAGCTTCAACCCGGCGCTTCCGTCAGCGTGGGTTGGGACGCCAAGGACGGAGTGGTCGTCGATGCTGGATAGACGCACCGGCGCGCCGTGGCTCTTCGTCGCACCGCTGGTGCTGGTGATGGTGGTCGGCTTCGTCTGGCCGCTGGTGCAGGTGCTGGTCAACAGTCTCCACCCCAACACGCCGCAGGGGATCGACAGCGCGCAGTGGACGCTCGGAAATTATGCGCGCCTCGCCGATCCCTTCTACGGCGAGGTCCTGCTTCGCACGCTCCGGATCAGCGTCATCGTGACGGCGATCTCGGGCCTGCTCGCCTATCCCGTCGCGCTCTTCGTCTCGCGCCGGAGCACGCGCGCGCAATCCCTGTTCCTGCTCGCCTATATCAGCCCGTGGCTCATCAACACCGTGGTCAAGGCGCTGGGCTGGACCCTGCTGCTGCGCACCAACGGCATGGTCAACACGCTCCTGCGCGCGCTCGACGTGATCCCTGCGCCGCTCAAGCTCATGCTCAACGAGACCGGCGTCGTCATTGCCCTGATACCCGGCCACTTCATGTTCGTGCTGCTGCCGCTGTGGGTCGCCTTGAGCGGCCTCGACCCCGCCCTCTCCTGGGCCGCCGGCACGCTGGGCGCGCGCCCGAGCGCGGTCTTCTGGCGCGTGCTGCTGCCGATGACGCTGCCGGCCTTCATCGCCGGCCTGGTCATCAACTTCATCATGAACATGACGGTGTTCGCGATCCCGATGCTGCTGGGCGGCGCCCGCAACATGGTGGCCTCGATGCTGGCCTATCAGGTCAACCTGGTCTCGCTCGATTGGCCGCTCGGCGGCGCGCTCGCAGTGGCGCTTCTGGCTTTCACCCTGGCCCTGGTGTGGATCGGCCAGCGCGGCGCGGGGCTGCTGCTGGCGGCGCGCAGCGTCCGGCCATGATCCTCGTCAACATCCTGATGCTGGTCGTAGTCCTCGCCCCGGTGGCCGTGGTCATGTGGATGTCGTTCACGCCGACGGCGACCTTCGTGCTGCCACTCACCGATTTTTCCTTACGTTGGTACCGCGAAGCCCTCTCCTATCCCGGCTTCATCGACGCGTTCTGGCTCAGCTTCGAGCTTGCGACGTTGGCGGCGGTGATCACGGTGGCCCTATCGTTCCTCGCGGCCTATGGGCTCGCGCGGTATCGGCCACGTGGTGGTGGCGCCCTGAAGGCTTTCTTCACCGCACCGCTTCTCGTCTCCGCCGTCGTCTTCGGCATCGCGATGCTGCAGTTCGTCAATCGGATCGGGCTCTACAACCAGCTTTCGGGTCTCGTCCTCGCGCATGTCGTGCTGGTGGTGCCTTTCGCGATTCGCTCGCTCGAGGTGACGCTCCGCGCCGTGCCGGAGGAGCTCGAGTGGGCGGCGATGATCCTGGGCCGCAGCCGCCTCGGGATGCTGCTCCGAGTCACCCTGCCACTGTCGGCGCGCGGACTGGTCACGGCTTTCCTGTTCTGCTTCCTGCTGTCTTTCTCGGAAGTGACCACTACCATCTTCATGACCGGGCCGAGCCTGCAGACCCTGCCGGTGCGGATCTACAGCTATATGTCGGACCGCATCGACCCGACGGTCGCCGCGGTCTCGGCGCTGGTGGTGATGGTCTCGATCGTGCTGGTGGCGGTGCTCAATCTTCTTGGCGGACTGCGCCGACTGACGACGGAATAGAGAGGTAGAGGGATGAGCGACGATCTCCTGATCGCCCACGACGGCGGCGTCACCACGCTGACCATCAATCGGCCGCCGCTCAATCTCATGACCATGGGCCTGCTCCAGGACATCGTCTCCGCGCTCGAGACCCTCAAGGAGCGCGACGCGACCCGGGCCATCGTGATCCGCGGCGCCGGCACGCGCGCCTTCTGCGCGGGCGCCGACCTCAAGAGCGGCAGCGAGACCAATCCCGCCAGCGCCACCGCCATGCGCGACGTCGGCATGCACATGATCGAGCTCATCGAGGAGCACCCGAAGCCGGTGATCTCCGCCGTGCGCGGCTGGTGCATTGGCGGCGGCACGGCGATTGCCTGGCCTTGCGATATCCGGCTCGCCGCCGCCTCGGCGAAGTTCCGCGCCGGCGACGTCTACCTGGGCCTGGCACCCACCTGGGGCCTCGGGAATGCGCGGCTCGTGCATTACCTCGGGCGCAACCGCACGCTCGACACGGCACTCCTTGGCGACGACATCACGGCGCAGGAGGCCTACGACTGGGGCCTGGTGACGCGCGTCTTCCCCGACGAGAGCTTCGACGAGGAGGTCGGGAAGATCGCGCATAAGCTCGCGGGTGGCGCACCGCTGCCGATCCGCGCCATCAAGGAGGCCGTGCGCGCGCAGTACCGAGACTCTCCCGATCGCGCGATGCTGCTGACGGAGCGCTGGTATCACGTGATCCACGGCTCCGAGGACGCCAAGGAGGGCATCCGCGCCATGCTCGAGAAGCGCAAACCTGTCTTCAGGGGACGCTGATCCATGCCCGGTAAAGCTGCGCCGCGCATCCCGATCGCCCGCATTTTCGAGCCGCGGCGCGTCGCCGTCTTCGGTGCCTCCGACGATCGCGACAAGTGGGGCGGCCGGATCATGCACTACCTGGCGCTCCACGGTTTCACCGGCGAGATCGTGCCGCTCAATCCGCGCCGCGACGTCGTGCAGGGCCGCAAGTGCTACCCGCGCATCGCCGATGCGCCGCCGATCGACGTCGCGGTGATCGCGGTGCCGGCGGCGTCGGTGCCGCAGATGGTCCGCGAATGCGCCGATGCCGGCGTTGGCTGCTGCGTCATCATCACCGCTGGCTTTGCCGAGGCGGGCGACGAGGACAGCGCCGCGGCACAAGAGGAGATCGCTCGCATCTCCGCCGAAACGGGCATGCGGCTCGTTGGCCCGAATTGCCTCGGCCTCATCAATTTCCGGAATGGAATGGCGCTCACCTCGGCGCGCGTGCTCGACGTCGAGAAGATCATTCCGGGCCATATCGGCCTGCTCTCCCAGAGCGGCGCGCTGATGCTCTCGGTCTACAACCGCGCCCACGATCAGGGCATCGGCTTCAGTCAGCTGGTCTCGCTCGGAAACCAGGCCGATCTCGACATCTGCGGCTTCTTCGAGCACATGATCGACGATCCCGTTACCAAAGTGATCTGCCTCCACATCGAGGGGATCCAGGACGGGCGGCGCCTGCTCGCCCTGCTCGAGCGCGCGCGTGAGGCTCGAAAACCGGTGATCGTGCTCAAGGCCGGGCGCAGCGAGGCGGGTCAGGCGTCTGCGCGCTCGCACACCGCGAGCCTCGCCGGCGCCTATCCCGTGTTCGCAGCCGCGTGCCGCGAGGCCGGCGCGATCCTGGTCGACGATCCCGACGTGATGGCGCTGCTCGCCGACTTCATCCAACGCAACGGACCAAGCCGCGGCGACGGCATCGGCATCATCTCGTCCTCGGGTGGCATGAACGGCATTGTCGTCGATCGCTTCGGAGATCATGGCCTGCGCCTGGCGCGGTTCAGCGAGCCGACCCGCGACGCGCTGACGCCGGTGATGTTGCCAGATCACCGCGACAACCCCATCGACATGGGGACGCGCCGGCAGGAGGTGGGCGAGGTGCGCGCCATCGCAGCCCCGATCGTCGGGGCCCTCGCGGCCGATCCCGACGTCGGCCTCATCATGATTCCCCTCACCACCACCCCGCACTACGAGGCGTCGGTCACCGCCCTCTCCGAGGCACTCAAGGCCTGCGGCAAGCCCGTGCTCTTCGTGGTGACGCCCGGCTCCGTCGCGACCGGCGTGCGCGCGATCATCCGGGAGTCCGGCCTTGCCTACTGCGACCGGCTCGACGACGGGCTGCGACTGCTCCAGGGCTATTTCAGCTACAAACCCGAAGCACCGCACCGCCAAGCTCCCGCGGCCAAGCTCGCACTGTCTGACCTGCGCGCCGGCTATATGAGCGAGCCCGAGGCGAAGGCGCTGCTCTCAAGAGCCGGTCTGCGGGTGACACGCGAGCAGCGCGTGCGCAGCGCGGCCGAGGCCGGGCGAGCCGCCGACGCGATCGGCTATCCGGTCGTCCTCAAGGGCGTGAGCAACACCGTCGTGCACAAGAGCGATGCCGGTCTGGTGCGGTTGGCGCTTCGGGACCGGGCCGCCGTGGAGACCGCCTTCGCCGAGGTCCATGCCATCTTGAAGCGCCTCGATCCCGCGGCCGAAGAATGCATCGTCGCCGAGATGGTGCCGGACGGGCTCGAGCTCATCGTCGGTGCCAAGCGCGATCCGCAATTCGGGCCCGTGGTGATGGTGGGGGCTGGCGGCGTGCTCGTGGAGCTCATCAGGGATGTCGAGGTGGCGCTGGCACCGCTCTCCGCCGGGACGGCCGAGCGCATGCTGAGGCGCCTACGCGTGTGGCCGCTGCTTCAAGGATTCCGCGGTGAGCCGCGCCGCGACATCGCCGCCGTGGTCGATGCGCTGCTGAAGCTCGGTCAGCTCGCCGCCACCCTCGACGGCCGCTTGCTCGAGCTCGACATCAATCCGCTGCTGGTTCTCCCGGAGGGAAAGGGTGCGGTGGCGGCCGACGCGCGGGCCGTTGTCGCCTCAGCGTCAACCTAGCCGGAAGAACCGGCGGGCGTTCTCGTAGAGCCACTTCTCGATGACACGCTCCTTGAGCGGCAGCGCCTCGTACTCGGCGATCGCTTCCTTGTAGGGGAGGCCCACGGAGCCGAGCGACAGGCCGACCATGACCTTGTCTTGCAGCAGCGTATTGCCGAACTGCATGAACTGCTCCCAGCCCGAGCCCTTCACGCCGAAATAGCGCGGGTGGTGCGCGGCGGTGTCGCAGTAGAGGTTGGGATGGCGGCGCAGTAGGCCCACCATGTCCGCGATCCACGGCCAGCCGCTCAGCCCCGCGATGATGCGAAGCTCCGGGAAATGCATCGCGACTTGGTCAAGGTGGCGGGGATGCCCGAGGTCATAGGGCCGGTCGTTGGCGTAGTTCATCGAGGTGTAGATGCGCACGGGCACGTCGAGCTCGACGCACTTGGCGTAGAGCGGATAGAAGCGCGGGTCGCTCGCTGGCACCATGTTGAAGAGCGCCGCGATACGCAAACCGCCGAGGCCGAGCTCGCGGATCGCGTGCTCGAACGCGCGCACGCCCCGCATGCCGTCGAACGGGCTGATCGAGGCCATGCCGATGAAGCGGCCGGGATGTGCCCGGACGATCTCGCCGAGCCTCTCGTTCGGCACGCGGCCGACCACGCCCGTCTCAACGCCAGCCGCGTCCATCATTCGCACGAAGTCGGTCATGCTCATGCCCTTGGGCTTGGGCGCGCCGGGGGCTCGTTGGGTGAAGATGCGCTCGTAGTTGGCGAAGCCGTAACCGGGCGGCGGCTCCATCCGCTCGGGATCGCCGTAGCCGGGCATCAGGTTCTCGGTGCTGAACTTGCGCGGCTCGCCGGCCTCGTCGACCGGCAGATCGCACTCGAGATCGATGACTTTTCTCACGACTGGCCTCTCAGGAACCCGACGAGCTCGTCAGTGGTGCGGACGTCGCCGAAGGACTGGATGAAAGTGATGAGCGTGGCGAGGTGCTCGTCGTCGGAGCGCGCGGCATTCGCGTCCGAGACCAACGTGGTCTTGAAGTCCTGCATGGCGGCATCGCGCGCCGAGGATTCGCTGCACACGTTGGTCAACGTGCCCGCGATCAGCACGGACTCGATCCCCCTCGCCCTCAGGGTCGCACAGAGATCGCACGCGCTCGGCAGGAATGCGCTGAAGCGGTTCTTGGCGACGACGAGATCGGCGGGTAGCGCCTCGCATTCCGGCCAGAGCTTGTGACCCTCGCTCCCGGGCTTGAGCTCAGCGAGGATCCGTGTGGAGTTCCCGGCATCGACGAGCGCCGAGAGGAACACGGGCCAGTCGGCCTCGCCCTTGATGGTCATCTGCACCCAGACGACCATCCCCCCGCTCGCGCGCACCGCCGCGGCAAGCCGGTTGATGTTGGGGACGATACTCCGGGCGACCGGTACTTCGATCGCCGCACCCGGCGCGCAGAACGCGTTCTGCATGTCGATGACCGCCAGCGCCGTCCGCGTCGGCGAGAGGCGGTCGAAGGGGTGCAGTCGGCCGCGGCGCGCGCGGACGCGGTCGATGATGTCGGGAGGCAAGGCGGCTGGGTGCATCTCGGTCCCCTGGCAGGCGGTGATCGTCGGCGCTAACTTTAACCGCCCGCCCACCGGGCGAAAAGGAACTGCCGTGAGCCAGGACGCGCCGACACCGCCGCCATCGATCGCCGGATCGTCCGGTTACCCAACCGCCGCGAAGGAGGCCGCACTGGCCCGCTGCGCGGCTTTGTCCGAGGGCCTATCGGCGCGGCCGCTGATCAAATCCGAGGTGATCCCGGCACGGACCGGTCGCGCGTTCCGGATCGCCGCGGGAGAAGTCCTGCGCCTCAGCTGCCCGGAGGGTCCGCAGGTCGCGGATCTCATCGCCTTCAATGCCGACGACCTCCGCGAGAAATTCTGGCAGGCGCGAACCCGCGTCGTGCACGGCGGCCATCTCGCGGTCGGTGATCAGCTCTGGAGCATTCCGCCCTGGACACGGCCCATGATGACCATGATCACCGACACCGTCGCGCACGGCGAGCTTGCAGACCGTGCGCGCTCGCACGACCTCTTGTTCTGCCGGTGCGACGCGCGGCTCTATGAGCTCGTGCACAAACGGGTCGGCGGCCACGCCAATTGCAACGATAATCTGGTCGAGGCAATCGCACCCTTCGGGCTCGCCCCCGGCGACGTCCACGACCCCTTCAACGTCTTCATGACCACGGGCCTCAATGCTTCCGGCAAGCCTTTCTACCTGCCGTCCGACGCCAGGCAGGGCGACTACGTCGACCTGCTCGCGGAGATGAGCGTGCTGGTCGCGATCTCGGCCTGTCCCGGCGGCTCCAGCGGCAAGCAAAGCCTTCCACTGGGAGTGCAGATATTCGGGCCGGCGTGACTGCGGCGGATCGCGGTGTCGGCGCCGATTGAATTCGCGAGCGAGGTCGGCGTCCCGCACACTTAGTCGACACTTCCGATTGACCCGCTTCCACGCCACGGTCACTCTCAGTCGATCGTCTCGCCGCCGGATTCCAAACCGGTCGGTCTCAGGAAGGAAGGTCCCTGCCATGCGCCGCGTGCTGTCCGCTCTCTGCGGAACCCTGATCGTGGTTCTACTCGCTCCCGCCGCTCACGCAGAATCCGCGCTGGAGACCGTGCTCAAGCGCGGCCAGTTCATCGCAGGCATCACCGCGGATTCGCCGCCGAGCGGCTATGTCGACGCGCAAGGCCACACCATGGGCTACTGCGCCGACGTTGCGCGCTACCTGTCGCGCCGGCTCGGCGTCACGCTGCAATTCGTGCAGGTGACCGCGGCCTCGCGCGTACCCTTGCTGCAGACGGGACGCATCGACGCCGAGGTGGCCGTCACCACGCCCAACAAGGTGCGCAACGAGGTGGTGGATTTCGCGCTCACCTATATCATGGATAACGGCGTCCTGGTGGTCCGGACCGGCGACAGCACCGACCTCAAGGACTACGCGAATTCCAGCAAGGTGATCGGCGCCACCCAGGGCAACGGGTTCGTTGACCGCTGGAAACTCCTCTCGCCGCAGGCGCAATTCAAGCTGTTCCAGGACGAGGGCGACGTCGTCGTGGCACTCAAGAACAAGCAGATCGACGCCTACATCACCGGGAGCTTCCTCGCGGCGCGCTTCGTCAAGTCCGGCGGCATCCAGGTCGCGGGCGTGCCGTGGGCGAGCTCGCCCGACGCCATCATGGTGCGCGACGACGATTCGAAGTGGCGCAAGTGGCTCAACTGGGCGCTGCAGCGGATGTGGGTCGAGGGCACGTTCCAGAAGCTCTATGTAAAGTGGTACGGCATCGAGCCCGACTTTCCATTCGGCGACGCCGGGCTGATCCAGCCGCGGGTCACGGAGATCGGCAAGGCCGACGATCCCTGGCACGATCTGCCCGCGGGCTTCATGGACAAGCTCCTCAGCGACAAATCCTACGAGCTCGACCAGTAGCTCGCGCCGTTCTCGCGGCCTGTCGCTTGACAGGTCGACCTCGCTATCCTGTTATTGGGTGGGCGCATGTTCCATATATGGAATATGTGACCCACCCTTTACTTTGATGGCGCGGGTGCGCAAGCAAGCTTCCCTCATGTGCTCGATCTCTCCGGTCTCGGTGGACTAGCGGCATGTACATCGGGCAACCGATCCGCCGGCGCGAGGATCTGAGACTGGTTCGCGGCCGCGGGCGCTTCGTCGACGACGTGAGCGCGCCCGATATGGCGTGGCTGAGCTTCGTCCGCAGCCCGCATCCGCACGCGCGCATCCGCTCGATCGACAAGACGAGCGCCGAGCAGGTGCCGGGCGTGCTGAGCGTGCTGGTCGCCGCGGATTGGGATGCGGCCGGGCTTGGCAAGATGGCGAGCCTGCACCCGATGCATTTCTCGGACGGGCGGCGGATGAACGAGGCGATGCGCCCGATCCTGGCGCGCGACAAGGTCTGCCACGTCGGCGAGCCGGTGGCCGCCGTCGTCGCGACGAGCCGATACGCGGCAATGGACGGGGCCGAGGCGGTCGAGATCGACTACGAGGAGCTCCCCGCCGTTACCGACACCGCGCGAGCCCTCGATGCGGACGCGCCCATCCTGCACGCGCAATTCGGCACCAATCTCGTCAACGAGATCGTCAAAGGCGATCGCGCCGTCACCGATGCCACCTTCGCGCGTGCCGCGCACGTCACGTCGCTCAGGCTGGACTCGAGACGCGTCGCGCCGATGCCGCTCGAGCCCTTCGCCTTCGCCGCGATCCACGACGACGGCGCGGACCAGACGACGCTCTGGGCGACCGTCCAGATGCCGCACAATCTCCGGCAGTGGCTCTGCAAGCAGACGCTGTTCATTCCGGAGGACAAGCTCAGGGTGATCGCTCCGGATGTGGGCGGGAGCTTCGGCGCCAAGGGCACGCTCCAGCCGGAGGTGTCCATCGTGGTCTGGATGGCGCGCGAGCTGCGCCGCCCCGTCAAATGGACGTCGACGCGATCCGAGGAATTCCTGACCCAGACCCATGCGCGTGACCACGCCACCACCGCGCGCATGGCCTTCGACGCCGAGGGCACAATTCTAGGGCTCGAGGTCGATACGCTGGCGGCGCTCGGCGGCTACATCAGCCCCTTCGGTCCGAGCATCCCCGGGAATTCCTACCCGCACACCATTGGCGGCCTCTACCGGGCACCGGCGCTCTGGCTGCGCATCCGATCGGTCTATACGAATACCTCGCCGACCGGCCCCTACCGCGGCTCCGGGCGCCCGGAAGCGACTTGGGTGGTCGAGCGGCTCCTGGAGAATGGCGCGCGCGAGATGGGCCTCGACGTCGTCGAGGTGCGCCGCCGGAACCTCATCCAGAAGCACGAATTTCCCTATGCGTCGGCCGCGGGCCGCGTCCACGACAGCGGCGATCCGCCCTTGATGCTCGAGCGGCTGGTGACGCTCTCGTCCTACGCTGAGCTGCGGCAGCGGCAGCGGGCGCAGCGCGCGCAGGGCGTCTACATGGGCATCGGCCTTGCGGGTTTCTTCGACAAGGCCGGCACGGGCCCTAGCAAGAACCTCAAGGCCAAGGGCGGATTGCATGCGGGCTATGAGGTGGCGGTGGTCCGCGTGCAGAGCGACGGCCGCGTCCGCGCCCTTGTCGGGACCTTCGCCCACGGCCAGGGGCACGAGACGACCTATGCCGCGATCGTCGCGGATTGCATGGGCCTGAACATCAAGGACGTCGAGGTGATCGAGGGCGACACCGAGCGCGTGCCCTTCGGCAACGGCACCTGGGGTGGGCGGTCGATCTCGGTGGGCGGCGCGGCACTCCATCGCGCCACGGCCGAGGTCATGGCAAAAGCCCGGCGCATTGCCGCCGCCGAGCTCGAGTGCGACGAGGCCGACCTGCTCTACAGCGACCAGGTCTTCTCGTCGCGCAAGACCAACCGCGCCGTGAGCTTCGCCGACGTGGCGAACATTGCTTATCTGGCGTGGCTGCCGACGGGCATCGAGCCCGGACTCGAGGCGACGGTCTATCACGACCCGCCCGATTTCAACGATCCCTCGGCGCTTCATCTCGCGGTGGTGATCGTCGACATCGAGACCGGGACCGTGAGGGTCACGGACTACTTCACGATCGACGACGCCGGCACGATCATCAATCCGTTGCTGGTCGAAGGCCAGGTCCATGGCGGCCTCGCCCAAGGCATCGGACAAGCACTCTCCGAGCAGATCGTCTACGATCCCCGGAGCGGCCAGCTGCTCACGGCGAGCTTTCTCGACTACGGAATGCCGCGCGCCGACGACATGCCGGCTCTGAGATCAGGGTTCATCGCCAGCCCCGCGCCGAGCAATCCGCTCGGCGTCAAGGGTGCCAGCGAGAGCGGCACCATCGGTGCGCCCGCGGCGATCGGCAATGCCGTGGTCGACGCGCTCTGGGACCTGGGCGTGCGTCACGTCGAGATGCCGATGAACTCCCACACTGTCTGGCGCGCGCTCCGCGACGCGAAGGAGCATTCGAAGGGATCATGAGCAAGCAAGCCGAGATCGCAAAACGCATTGCCGACGAGTTCGCATCCTCCGGGATCAAGCTGGTGGCGAGCCTGCCCGACAACTGGATCAACCCCCTGATCGACCTGCTCGACCGCGACAAGCGCTTCACCCATGTCCCGGTCAATCGCGAGGAGGCCGCGGTCGCCATCTGCTCCGGCGCCTTCATGGGGGGAACCGGAGCCGTGGCGCTCATGGGCGCCTCCGGGTTCATGACCCTCCCTTACGCGATCACCAAGATCAACTACACCTATGAGATCCCGGTCTTCTACGTGATCACGCTCCGCGGCGCGGTCGGCGATCCGAATCGGCACCATGTCTCCAATTCCATCTATCTGCGGCGGGTGATCGACGCCATCGACATTCCCTGCACGATCATCGACAAGCCCGAGGAGATTCCGATGCTGTCGCGGGCCTATCGGCATTCCCGAACCTTCTACCGGTCGTCGCTGGTCGCCCTGACCCGCGATCTCCTCCGCTAGACGCGCCAGAGGAGCGACAGCCGTGAAATACATCGATTGCATCCGCTTTCTCGCCAAGCGCCGCACCGACCAGCTCGTGGTAACCTCGGCGGGCAATTCCGGGCAAGCCTGGTGGGCCGCCACCGCCGACACCGAGGCGACTTTCTATCTCGATGCCTCCATGAGTCTTTCGACCATGTTTGCGTCGGGCCTGGCGCTGGCATTACCGGAGCAGAAGATCTGGACCTTCATGGGCGACGGCGCCTTCTGCATGAACCCGGGCGCCCTCATGGTCGAGCGCGACCTGGACCTGCCGAACCTCACGCATTTCCTGATCTCGAACCGCCGCTACGGTGCCACCGGGAATGCCGGGCTGCCGAACCAGCAGCGGAATGATTACGCCGCGATCGCCCGCGGCATGGGGCTCGCGCATGTCTTCAGCTTCGACAGCATCGCCTCGCTGGAGAGCGGGTTCGACAACGCGGTGCTCGCGAATACGCCGCGTTACACCTTCGTCGTGCTGGAGGTCGAGCCCTTCACTGAGGCCGAGCAGAAGCTCCCGCATCCGCCCTTCGAGGGACCGGAGATGAAATTCCGCTTCGGCCGCCATGTCGAGCGCCTCACCAAGCGCAACATCTTCGGCTACGAGTTCAAGGACGGGCATCACGCCTGACGCGAAGGACGGAATGGACGCAATCGACGCGACCGAGCTGACCGACGCCCTGACGGAGTGTGCGCGCGCGTGCCGCGTGCTCGAGATGGAAGGGCACGGCGAGATGACGCTGGGGCATTTGTCGTTGCGCGATCCCCAGGGCCGCGGCTTCTGGATGAAACGGAACCGGATGGGTCTCGGCGAGATCCTGGGGCCCGACGACTTCGTCCTCGTCGATTGGTATGGCAACAAGCGCGCCGGCGAGGGCGGCCGCCACAGCGAGTGGCCGATCCACTCGGAGATCTTGAGGGCGAGGCCGGACGTCCAGGTCGTCGTGCACACGCACCCGTTCTACGCCAGCGTGTTCTCTGCCTCGACCGAGCCGCTGAAGCCTTTCACGCTCGCCGCCGATTATTTCATCGAGGTGCCGCGCCACGAGGACGACGTGGCGCTCATCACCACCAAGGCAGAAGGCGCCGCGCTCGCGAAGAGCCTGGGCCCGGCCTTTGCCGCCCTGATGGGCAATCACGGCGTGACGTTTTGCGGCACCACGCTCGCCCACGCCGTGTGTGTCGGCATTTTCCTCGAGATGGCCTGCAAGGCGCAGATCGCCGGCCTGAGCGCGGGCTTCGCCACATCCATGCCGAGCCTCGCCATTCGACGCAAGCGCAACGGCCAGATCATGACCCCCGTCCACTGGGATCATTCCTGGAACTATTTCTGCCGCAAGCTCGCCGCGCGCGAGGCCGCGGCCGGCGGTCCGGGAAAGCCGATCTTCGGCTGATCAGTCGGCGGCGAACTCGCCGACGCCGGCGGAGGCGCAAGCCTCGACCTGTGCCTCGGCCTTCTGCCGGATGATGCGCCGTACGCGCGACAACCCGCTGTCGTGCTGGTAGAGGAACTCGCGCTCGCGCGCATCGTTCGGCAGGGTTTCGAGCACGACGCGATCCTGCTCGAGCACGTGCCAATGCAGGCCCTCGAGCCGCGCGCGATAGAGGAAGCGCCAGACGTCGCGCTGCCAGCCCTGGACCTTCCGGCAGCGCCAGAAGAAGACGCGGCAGTTCCGCTCATCCACCGGCGTCACGAGCCCCACGATCGCGAAGCTGCCGCCCGGCCCGGCGCCCTTCCCGTAGGGGATGTGGAGCCGCAGCCAGAGTGCGCCGGTATCGCCGAACTCCACCCAATCGAAATTGACGTCGCGCTGGCCCTCTTTCTCGAACATGAGGCCGGTCTCGGTCTTGGTCGTGCGCATGACGGCCGTCTTGTCCCCTTGGGCCATCGAGTGCGAGATGGCATGGAGATAGGTCCCATGCATCGGGTCCATGACGTTGTCGATGGCGTAGCCGTAATTGCAGCGCCAATGCGCGGTGCAGAGGATATGTCCCCAGTCGTCGCTCGCGAGCTCGTCCGGCAGCGTCAGCGGCGCCGGCTCCGGATGCAGCGCGTCGCCGAACCAGGCGAAGATTGCACCGTGCCGCTCGATGCAGGGATAGGATTTGACGCACTGGCGCCCCTCGAGCCCGGAGCTGTGCACCGCGGGCACGGACGCGACCGTGCCAGCCGCCGTGACTTCGACGCCGTGATAGGAGCAGGCGATGCGATCGCCGAGATTCCAGCCGAGCGACAGCCTCGCGCCACGATGCGGGCAGCGGTCCTCGAGCGCGTGGACGGTCCCGTCGCCATCGCGCCAGACCACGATCTGCTCGCCGAGGCGCGTGAGGCCGACCGGCGCCTGGTGCACCTGATAGCTCGCGGCGATCGGATACCAATAGTTCCGAACCCCCAGCTCCACCAGCCGCTCCACGGCGGCGCTCCTCGCAGCACCAGCAGACATGGACATCAACCTCTCCCGATCACGAGCCGCCGGTCAAGCCCGCGAGCCGCCGGAGCTCCCCGCGGAAACTCTCCTCGGTCCACGCCGATGCGGAGGCGGGCGGCGCGATCTTCATCCGGTTGAGCCGCTCGACGATGCCGCCGAGGTCGTAGACCTCCTCGGTGAAGATCGATTGCAGAGCGTCCGCGAGCGCGCTCTCGGCGTCGGTGAGCGGCGCGGGCCGTGTCTGCCAGCGCAGGTTCTCGGCGCGTGCGGGATCCTCGATGGTCGCCTCGCCGCCCTTGCGCTCGGCGCCGCCAGCCGCGGCAAGCTGTCTATTGTAGTCGTCGCCCACGGTGCTGATCCTCAGGTCGGCCCTAGAATACCGGGTCTTCGCGCGGCTTGCCAATAAGACAACATTCCATATATAGAATAATGATCGAGGCATGTGCGGGCAAGCGGACTCGTCGGAGAGTGGTCTCGTGTTGAGCGGACGAATCATCGTCGTGACCGGCGCCGCCCGCGGAGTGGGGCGCTCCATCGCCGTCGCCTGCGCTCGCCACGGCGCTCGGCTCGTCCTCGCCGATGTCCTCGCCGAGCTCGGGCGCAAGACCAGCGCGGAGCTCGCCGCAGCCGGTGCCGCGGTCCGTTTCGTGCCGGTGGATCTGTCCGAGCCCGCATCGATCCAGGCCCTGGCCGACGACGTGCGCACGCACGAAGGCGCGATCCACGGCCTCGTCAACAATGCAGCGATCGCGACCAATGTCGGCGGCAAGAATTTCGACGAGATCGACCTCGAGCTCTGGGATCGCGTGATGCGCGTCAATGTGCGCGGCACGTGGCTGATGACGCGCGCCCTGGCGCCGCTCTTCGCCGAGGGCGGAGACGGCAGAATCGTGAACCTCGCGTCGGATACTGCTTTGTGGGGTGCGCCGCGCCTCCTCGCCTATGTCGCGAGCAAAGGAGCGATCATCTCGATGACGCGATCGCTGGCGCGCGAGCTCGGTTCGCGCGGCATCTGCGTCACGGCCGTGGCGCCGGGTATCCTGCGCAACGAGGCGACCGAGTATGTTCCGGCCGAGCGGCACCGGACCTATGAGACCGGTCGAGCGGTGCCGGGCCCGCAGGTGCCCGACGACATCGTGGAAGTGGTCGCGTTTCTACTGACGCCCGGCGCCCTGCCCCTCACCGGCCAGGTGCTCCCGGTCAATGCCGGGTTCGTCTTTACGTGATCGAGGCGCGCTTGACCTCAATCCGGCCCGGACGGTATTTTTCTTTCCTTAGAACGGCGTCTCATACGCAGGACAAACCGAGCGGGCTCGACCCGCAACCGACGAACGGAGGGTGCGGGCATGGCCGATGACGTGAAGCGTCCCAATAGCGGTCTCGAAGCGGTGATGCAGTCGCGGATCGCGCGCCTGAAGACGCGGGAATACGACTGGGACGCGCTCAAGTTCCAGGCCGACTTCGACCCGAAGTACCGGCGTGCCCAGCTGCGCTATATCGGCACCGGCGGAACCGGCGTTGCCGCCGATGACAACTCCGTGCCGGCGGAACACTTCACTTTCTCGACGATGCTGCTGCCGGCGGGTTGCGAAGGACCGCTCCACATCCACACCGACGTGGAAGAGGTCTTCTTCATGATGCGCGGGGAGATCGAACTCTTTTTCGAGAAGGACGGCGAGCGCTGGCAGACTCGGCTCGGCGAGCGCGATCTCTGCTCGGTGCCCGCGGGGGTTTACCGCGGACTACGCAACAACAGCGACGAGGACGCGCTGATGTGCGTCATGCTCGGCGCCTCGAAGCCGGTGACCCCGACCTATCCGGCGGACCACCCGCTCGCGAAGATCAAGCGCAAGTAGTCTGGTAGTCGGACATACGCGGGCCGCATCCCGGCGCGTTCGAGTCCGCGCTGCTCCCCTTCCTGCAGCTCGAGAAAGCATAATGGCATCACCCGGCACCCAGACGACCGTTCCAGGATTGGAGCGTGGCCTGAAGCTGCTGCGCCTGTTCCGGCGCACGCGCCCCTCGATCACGCCGCCGGAAATCGCCCATGAGCTGAAGATCCCGCGCTCGACGGTGCATCGCCTGCTGCAAACGCTGGAGGAGATGGAGTTCCTCCGGCGCGCCGAGGGCGGCGGCGCCTACGTGCTCGGGCCGGCCGTGCTGTCGATCGGCTTCGAGTACCTGAGCTCGCTCGATATCGTACAGCTCTCGAGTGCGATCCTGAGCCAGCTGCGCGACAAGACCCAATGCTCGGCGCATCTCGCCGTCCTGCATGGCACCGAGATCGTCTATCTCAGTCGCTATGCCAGCCCCAACGCGGTCACCAGCAACGTCAGCGTCGGCACGCGCCTGCCCGCGCATGCGAGCGTCATGGGCCGCGTCCTGCTCGCCGACCTGAGCTCGGCCGCGTTGCACGCTCTCTACAAGGACAAGCCGCTGCAGCGCTTCACCCCGAAGACGCCGACCACGGTCGCGTCGCTGGAGCGGCTGCTGCTCGAGGATCGGCGCCTCGGCTATGTCATCGGCTCGTCCTATTACGAGCGCGGCGTGACCTCCGTCGGCGCGCCGGTGCGCGACCACACTGGCAGAGCCATCGCGGCGATCAATGTGGCGATCGTCGATACGCTGGTGGACGAAACCGCGGTCTACGGGAAGATCACGGCCGAGACCTGCGCCGCCGCGGCCTCGATCTCGGCAATGGTGGGGGCGCCGATGCCGGCAACGACGCAGGAGCCAGTCCCGGCGCGGCGCAAGCGGACCGTCGCCTGATGGATTACCGCCTCAGGGATCGCATCGCGGTCGTCACCGGCGGAAGCTCAGGGATTGGATTCGCCGCCGTCAAATTGCTGCTGAGCGAGGGCGCCCGTGTCGCGCTCTGCGGGCGCGACGCGGCGCGCCTCGACCGCGCCAAGGACGCGCTCATCGAGACGCATGGCCGCGACCAGATCCTCGCCCACGTCGGCGACGTCTGCCGGGCGGAGGACATGAAGGCTTTCGCCGCGGCGGTCGAGCGTGCGTTCGGCGGCGCCGACATCCTCATCAATAACGCCGGCCAAGGCCGGATGAGCGATTTCGCCAACACCGGCGACGAGGCGTGGCGCTCCGAGCTCGAGCTCAAATTCTTCAGCATCATCCACCCGACGCGCGCGTTTCTGCCGCTCCTCGAGAAGGGTCGCGACGCCGCGATCGTCTGCACCAACGCGCTGCTCGCGGTCCGGCCCGAGCCGCACATGATCGCGACCTCCGCGGCGCGCGCGGGCGCGCTCAACCTCGTCAAATCGCTCTCGAAGGACTTCGCGCCCAAGAGCATCCGGGTCAACTCGATCCTGCTGGGCCTGGTTCATTCGGGACAATGGGAGCGCCGCTTCCAGTCGGCGCTCGCGGACGATCCTGCCTTGAAATACGACGACTGGGTCCGCGAGCTCGCGCGCAGCCGCCGCATCCCGCTGGGCCGGATCGGTCGGCCCGAGGAGGCGGCCCAGGCCCTGGTTTTCCTCGCCTCGCCCCTCGCCTCTTTCATCACCGGCACGACGCTCGACGTCTCCGGCGGACAGGCCGACCATGTCTGAGGCGCGTGGCACCGTCGGCGACCTGATCGCTACGTTCCTGTCGAACTGCGGCGTCACGACCGCCTTCGGCGTGATCAGCATCCACAACATGCCGATCCTCGACGCGTTCCACCGCGCCGGCGGGATCCGCTTCATCGCGGCCCGCGGCGAGGCGGGAGCGGCGTCCATGGCCGATGCGGCCGCGCGCGTCACCGGCGGACTCGGCGTCGTGGTCACGAGCACCGGAACCGCAGCCGGCAACGCCGCGGGCGCGCTGGTCGAGGCGCTGACGGCGGGAACCCCGCTGCTGCACCTGACCGGGCAGATCGACACGCCCTATCTCGACCGGAACCTCGGCTTCCTGCACGAGGCGCCGGCTCAGCTCGCCATGCTCAAGGCCGTATCGAAGGCCGCCTATCGGATCGCGAAGCCCGACGACGCGCTGAGGATTCTGCGCGAGGCGGTTCGGGTCGCGCTGACGGCGCCGCAGGGACCGGTCAGCGTCGAGATCCCGATCGACGTGCAGAAGGCGCTCGTCTCCGTGCCGGCTGATTGCCGGCCCGAGCCAGTGACGCCGCCCGGCTCCGATGCCGCCATCCTCGATCGGCTGGCCGCGCGGGTGCGCGACGCGCGGCGTCCGCTGATCTGGCTTGGAGGCGGCGCGCGCGATGCGGCGACCGTCGCGCGCGCCCTCGCCGATCTCGGCATCGGCGTCGTCAGCAGCACCGCCGGCCGCGGCATCGTCAGCGAGGATCATCCGTCGAGCCTCGCCGCCTTCGGCGCCACGCCGGCGGCGGAGAGGCTCTACGCGTCCTGCGACTTGATGCTGGTCGTCGGCTCGCACCTGCGGAGCAACGAGACCCGGACCTATGCGGTGAAATTGCCGCCCACCCTGATTCGCGTCGATGCCGACCCAGGGGCCCGGGGGCGCGGTTACGGCGAGAGCGAGTTCATCGTCGGCGATGCCGCCGCCGTGCTCGATGGTCTCGCGACGCGGCTTCGCGCGCGCCCGCCCAATCTCGATCCCGGATTCGCCTCGGATATCGTAGCCGCGCGCCGTGCGGCCGACGGCGCTTTGCGTCAGCAGGCTGGCGACTATGCCGCGATCATCGAAGGGCTCGAGCGATTGTTGCCGCCGGACGCGCTCTGGATCCGCGACATCACTTTGTCGAACAGCATCTGGGGCAACCGCGCGCCACGAATGCGTCAGCCACGGCTCGCGATTCATGCCATGGGCGGCGGCATCGGCATGGGCCTGCCCATGGGGATCGGTGCCGCGCTCGCCTCTGGACGCCGCAAGACCGTCGCCCTCGTCGGCGACGGCGGCTTCGCCCTCAACCTGGGTGAGCTCGCGACCGCCGCCGAGAGCAAGACCGACCTGACGATCCTGCTGATGAACGACGGCGGTTACGGCGTCATCCGCAACATCCAGGACCAGGATTACGGCGCGCGCCGCTGTTATACCGAGCTGCGGGCCCCGAGCTTCGCGCTGATGGCGCAAAGCCTGGGCATTCGCCATCAGTTGATCCGCGACCTCGCAAAGTTTCCGGCGGCATTATCCGAAGCACTCGGCGCGTCCGGTCCTGCGATCATCGAGATCGACATGGCGTCCGCCGGCGAATTCGGCGTGAAGTTCGCGGGTCCGCCGCGCGCGCATCAGTCCCAGGCGAGGTAATCCACCCATGTCCATCATCGGGATCGATCGAGTCACCTTCGGTGTCGAGGACATCGAGGCCGCGCGGCGATTCTTCGCGGATTTCGGACTGGCGGAGCGCACATCGGACGGCGGAGCCACTTTCACGACCGCCGATGGTGGCGAGGTGCGGATCCTTCCGGCGAGCGAATCAACGCTTCCGCCGGCGTTCGAGTCCGGCTCGACGCTGCGCGAGGTGATCTGGGGCTGCGCCGACAAGCAGGCCCTGGCCCAGACCGTGGCGGCGCTCCGGAGCGTTCCGTCGCTGGAAACCAGCGCCGACGGCAGCGCGCGTTGCACCGACCCCAACGGTCTGCGGATCGGTTTTCGCGTGAGCGAGCGCAAGCCGGTCGCGGTGGAGCCGACCCCGGTCAACGCGCCGGGGACGCCGCGGCGGATCAATCGAGAGTCGATCATCCGCGATAGCAACGGCGTGAAGCCCATCAATATCGGTCACGTCGTCCTGTTCGTCTCGAGCCTCGAGGAGAGCGCAGCGTTCTACCAATCGCGTCTAGGCTTCGTGGTCTCCGACCGCTATCCGAAGGCAGGGCTCTTCCTGCGCTGCCAGCCCACCGGCGGACACCACAATCTCTTCATGCTGGAGCGGCCGGGCAAGCAGGGGCTGAACCACGTCGCCTTCACCGTGCGCGACCTGCACGAGGTGATCGCGGGCGGCCTCGCTATGAGCCGCAAGGGCTGGCAGACCGACATCGGGCCGGGACGCCATCCAATCTCCTCGGCGCTATTCTGGTATTTCAAGAGCCCCTGCGGCGGCTCGGCCGAATACTACGCCGACGAGGACTATCTCACCGCCGAGTGGCAGCCGCGCGATTTCGTGCGCGCGCCCGAGAATTTCGTCGAATGGGCCTTCGCCGGAGGGATCGACCTGGCGACCCGCCGGCAAAAGACGGCGTAGGATCTTCTCGCTGGGGTTGGCTGAGTCCGGATGACGCTCTCGGAATGGACGGTTCAGACCGCGCGTGACGTGCTCGAGGGCCGGCGCCACGGGTGGCGCGGCTACTCAGCCTTCGCCGGCGCTGGCGTCATCGTCTCGATCGCTTTCGTCGATCCCGGCAATTTCGCCACCAACGTCCAGGCCGGCGCCAGGTACGGCTATGGACTGCTCTGGGCGGTGCTGCTCGCGAACCTGATCGCGATGCTGTTCCAGGCGCTCTCCGCCAGGCTCGGGATCGTCACCGGACGCAACCTCGCCGAGCTCTGCCGCGAGCATTTTCCCATGCCGGTCGTTATGGTCATGTGGCTCGTCAGCGAGATCGCGGCCATGGCCACGGACCTCGCCGAGTTCGTCGGGGCGGGCATCGGACTGTCGCTGCTGTTTCATATCCCTCTGCTGGCGGGGATGGCCGTGACGGCCTTGATCGTCTACGGGATCCTCATGTCCGGCCAGAGAGGGTTCAGGCCGGTGGAGCTGATCGTCGGCGGCTTCATCGCGGTGATTGCGCTTTGCTACGTGGTGGAGATGTTCATCGCACAGGTCGATTGGACAGCCGCGGCGGTGCATTCTGTCGTGCCGCAGATCCCGGATGCCGGCGCGCTGCTCCTCACCGTCGGCATCATCGGCGCGACCGTCATGCCGCACGCGATCTACCTGCACTCCGGCTTGACGCAATCGCGGATTCCGCCGCGCAACGAGGCGGAGAAGGCGCGCATCGTGCGGATCTCCAACCGGGAGGTCGTGGTCGCCCTGGCGATTGCCGGAGCCGTCAACATGGCCATGGTTATGATGGCCTCCGCCGCGTTCCACGCGGGCCACAGCGACGTCGCGCAGATCGAGGCGGCCTACGACACCCTGACGCCGCTGCTCGGTGTCGCCGCGGCCTCGGTCTTCCTCCTGTCGCTGCTCGCGTCCGGCGTCGCCAGCTCGGCGATCGGCACCATGGCGGGGCAGATGATCATGCAGGGGTTCGTCGGCTTCGCGATCCCGCTCTGGGTCCGGCGCCTCGTGACCATGCTGCCGGCCTTTGTCGTGGTCGCTATCGGCGTCGACGCGACCCGCGCCCTCGTGGTGAGCCAGGTCGTGCTCAGCCTCGCGCTGCCGCTGCCGATGATCACCTTGATCCTGTTCACGCGCCGGGCGGATATCATGGGCAAGTTCGCGAGCGGCCGCATCGGCGGCGCGGCCGCCATCCTCGGCACCGCGACCGTGCTGTCTCTCAACCTGGTGCTCGTGCTGGAGACGCTGGGCGTCGCGCTATAGCGCGATTACCACGGACTTGGTCTCGGTATAGGCCTCGACGCCCTCGCGGCCGTTCTCGCGGCCCCTGCCGGATTGCTTGAAGCCGCCGCTGGGCACGGAATTGTCGAGCGACCCGCCGTTGATGCGGACAGACCCCGCGCGGAGCCGTTGCGCGATCTTGTGCGCCGTCGAGAGGTCGCGCGTGAAGACGTGGGCTGCGAGGCCATAGCTCGTGTCGTTCGCCTCGGCGACGACCGCGTCCATACCCGCGTCGGAGAAGGACATGGCGCAGAGCGCCGGTCCGAAGATCTCGGACTTGCGCACGGACATGTCGGCGGTAGTGTCGGTGAGGATCCTCGGCTGAACGAAATATCCGGGCCGGTCGATGCGATGACCGCCGACCATCACCTTGGCGCCGTCACCGACGCCCTGGTCGATGAAGCCGGCGACGCGGTCGAGCTGCTCGCTCGAGATGACCGGACCGATCTCGGTCTTGGGGTCGAGACCTGGGCCGATGTGCAGCGTCTCCGCCTTGGCGGCGACCCCGCCCATGCGGCGATCCCGCTCAGGCGCTGCCGAACCGCTCCAGGTTCGCCTGCTGAGCGGGCGTGCGCGCGGGAAGATTGAACATACGCGCCGCCGTGCCGCCGAGGATGTTGTGCTTCGCCTTCTCGGAGAGGAATGGGAGATCGTAGATCACCGTCGGCAGGTCGAAGTCCCAGTGCGGATAGTCCGAGGACCACAACAGCTGCGTCTCGGCGTTGATCATGCGGAAGGTCGTCTCCAGCGCACCCATGTCCTGCACCTCCATGGGCTGCGAGGAGTAGTACATGTCCCGCATGTAGTCGGACGGCTTCTTCTTGAGGAGCGGGCACTCCGACGTCCGCAGCATGTATTCGTGGTCGAGCCGCTGCATCAGGAACGGGACCCACGCGAGGCCGGACTCGATCCAGATCACCTTGAGCTTGGGGAAGCGCTCGCCGAGCCCGTTGATCACCCAATTCGTGCAGTGGAGGATGTTGTAGAAGGTGAAGCCGAGCGCGTGCACCGAGATGAACCGGTTGCAGCCGCGGAACAGGCCTTCCTGCCAGTTGTGGCCGGAGTGGAACGCGATCGCGAGGCCGCGCTCCTCGATCGCGCGATAGACCTTCATATAGGCGTTGTCGTGCACGGGCTGGTGCCGCACGGCCGCGACCATGAACCCCGTGACGAGCTTGCGATGGCCGAAGGTCTCGACCTGCCGGAGCGCGGCGTCGGGGTCCCCCATGGGGAGGTTCAGCATCGAGTAGAGGCGGCCGCCGGACTCAGGGAGGACCTTCTCGGTGATCCAGCGGTTGTAGGCCCAGGTGACGTCGGCCTCGATCTCCTTCTGAGGATGCAGGCCGATCAGCAGCATGCCGGTCGGGAAGAGGCAGGAATAGTCGACGCCCATGGCATCCATCCAGCGATAGCCGATCTGCACGTCGCGCGGCTTGCCGTCCTTGTCGGTCTTCTCGGAGTTGCGCAGCGGATAGCGGGTGACGCGGCCGCCGACGTCCTGGTAGCCGACCTGGCCCGGCATGAAATTGGCGCGGCCGCCCTTCATGCCCGCGGCCATCAGCAGCTGCCGATGAACGTCGTTCTCCATGTACGGGAGGATCTCCGCCATGTGCTCGTTCTCGTAGTGGTGCGCATCGACGTCGACGATCAGCATGTCGTCGAGCTTGCGCTTCACGGCTTCCTTGCGTGCGTGCGCAAGAAGCTGTGTCGTGTTCAGCTCGTCGACGGTGATGCGGCGGCCGCGGTCGGAAACGAGATCCATCTGTCCAGTCCTTTCGAAGACGTCAGCGCCCGGCGAGGCTCTGCCACATGCCGAGCTCGAACACGGCGAGGTTCGCCGACTTCAAGAGCGCGGACGCCATGATCATGACGTCCGTGTTCGAGGCGGCGTTGCGGTCACGGAGCGGCGTG
>DATEGF010000006.1:0-21729 GCA_035280245.1 Allostellaceae bacterium | reverse complement strand
GGGGTTATTGGGATCGAGGGAGATGTCGACCGCGCCAGTGTCGGCGTCGCGGTAGAGCACCTTCGTCCAGCTCTTCCCGCCGTCCGTCGTGCGGAAGACGCCGCGCTCCTCGTGGGGACCGAAGATGTCGCCGAGCGCCGCGACGAAGGCGATGTCGGGGTCGCGTGGGTGGATCGCGATGCGGCCGATGTGCTTGCTGGCCTTGAGGCCGACATGGGACCAGGTCCGGCCGGCGTCGATCGATTTGTAGACGCCGTCCCCATAGGAGACGTCGATCCGGATCGTGGTCTCGCCGCTGCCGGCATAGATCACATTGGAATCAGACGGCGCCACCGCGATTGCGCCGACCGCGGCGCTCCCCATGAAGCCGTCGGAGACGCAGCGCCAATAGACGCCGCCGTCGATGGTCTTCCAGATGCCGCCGGCGCAGGCGCCGAAATAGGCGACCGCCTTGTCCGCGGGATCACCCGCAACCGCCACGACCCGCCCGCCCCGCGGCGGCCCGATGCACCGCCACTTCAAGCCACCGAGGTTCGCTGGCGCGGGAACGCGGGTCGATGTGGGCATGCGGGGGAGATCCGGCAGGGGAGGAAAGGGAGGTGGGCTAAATCTGTAGCCCCAAACTTCGCTCCGCGCCACTGGCTGCCGCGTTCGGTCCCGCTTGACTTTTCTGCGCCTGAGACAGGTCTGGGCTAGCCGGCCGCGGTCAGAGCGCCAAACGTCTTGAGATATTTCATGCCCGTGTCGCACATGATCGTGACGATGGTCGAGCCGGGTCCGAGCTGCTCCGCCAGACGCAACGCGGCCGCGACGTTTGCCCCCGTCGATGTGCCAGCGAAAATGCCTTCCTCGCGGGCAAGGCGCAGCGCCATGTCGGTGGCGTCGGCAGTGGAGACGCGCTCTATCGTATCCGCGACGCCATCGCACCAGAGCGGCGGGACGAAGCCCACGCCGATGCCGTCGATCTTGTGGGCGCCCGCCTTACCGCCGGAGAGCACCGGCGATTCCGAGGGCTCGACCGCGACGACGCGAAGGCCCGCCTTGCGGCGGCGCAGCGCCTCGGCGGTGCCGCGGAGCGAGGCCGCGGTGCCGACGCTCTGGACATAGCCGTCGACCGCGCCGCCGGTCTCAGTCCAGATCTCATCCGCGAGCTTGTCATAGGCTCGGAGTTGATCGCCGTTGTTGAGCTGGTCGGTCCAGAAGGCGCCGCTCTCTGCGGTGATGACGCGCGCCTTCTCGATCATGTCGCGCGTCAGCTTTTCCGTCATGCGGCCGGCGTCGCTCGGCACGATCGTGAGCCTCGCGCCGAGCAAGCGCATGTGGTCGAGCTTCTCCTTCGTGAAGGCGTCGGAGGTCACGATGTGGAGCGGATGTCGCTTCACCGCGCACACCAGTGAGAGCGACACGCCGGTGCTGCCGCCGGTGTACTCGACCACCGAGCCGCTCGGCTTGAGCCGACCATCGGCCTCCGCCGCCGCGACCATGGCGAGCGCCATCCGGTCCTTCATGCTGCCGGTGGGGTTCTCGCTCTCGAGCTTCAGGAGGATGCGGGCGCCGGTCTTGGGTGGGATGTGGCGGAGCGCCACCAGCGGCGTGTTGCCGATGCACTCGAGGATGTGGCGGCGCACGTCGCTCATGGGAGCACCAGCAGCGTCGAGGTGCCGTGGGCCAGCACCTTGAGGTCGGGGCCCAGCACCTTGGCCTCGGCGGAGATGACCTGGCGGCCGCGGGAGATGATGCGTCCCTCGCAACGGACGCGCGCCATATCTGTCGTGATCGGCCGCGAGAGGTTGCCCTTGGTCTCGACCGTGGCGTAGCTGGCGCCGGCCGGTAGCAGGGAATGAGCCGCGCATCCGCAGGCGCTATCGATGAGCGTCAGCGCCCAGCCGCCATGCACGCCGCCCATGGGATTGAGCAGGTGCCGGCCGGGCTCGCCGTCGAAGGCGGCGAAACCGTCGCCGACCTCCACGAGCCGGAACGACAGGGTTTCGCAGATCGGTGGCGCCGGGAGCAGGCCGTCGATCATCGCCTGCAGCAACTCGCGGCCGGTCTTGCCGGCAGCCTCCGCCGGGGTCGCGAGGCCGTATCTCACGCTCGTCGCGGTCATGGATGGGCTTTCCATGTAGGTACAATTGATGTATATGCATACATCGATGAATGCTCCGAGGCAATCCCGAAAGAGCCTGCGCACTGATGCCCGCGCCGCGCTCGAAAGCTGCGCGGGCTGGCACGCGCGCTTGGCCGCACGCCGCATCACCCAGTTCCTGGAGCGCGAGATGGCGGGGTGCGGTCTCGGCCTCGCACAGTTCGGCCTGATGGCGCAGATCGCCGGCGCCAGCGACGACACGCTCGCGGCCCTCGCCGAGCGTACGGGCCTCGATCAATCGACCCTCTCGCGCAATCTCCGCACCCTCGAGGGCGAGGGGTTGGTGGAGATCGCCATCGTTGAAACGGATCTTCGGCGCCGGGCAGTCTGGCTCACCGAGGCGGGCGCCCGCCATCTCGAGGCCGCGATCCCCGTCTGGCGCAAGGCGCACGCCAAGCTCGCGCGCCGGCTGTCGCCCGAGCTCGCGCGGCAACTGGCGGCTGAGGCCGAGGCGCTCGGCGAGGTCTGAGCCCCTCGTCGCTCGGGCTCCCTTCAAGGCCGCGCGCCTTTCTGGCACTCTCGACGCTCCGAAAGCGGAAGGGAGACCCGCCATGCCCAGGTATATCTCGCTCTGCCGATACACCGCCGAGGGAATCAAGGCGATCGACGAGGCGCCGAAGCGGCTCGACAAGGCGAAAGCGCTCGCCCGCAAGCTCGGCGGGGAGATGAAGAAGCTGTACCTCACCATGGGAACCTACGACGTCATCGCGATCTACGATCTGCCCGATGACGAGGCGGCGGCGAAGTTCGCGCTGATCATCGGCCGCACCGGCGCGGTGACCACCACCACGCTGCGCGCCTTCCCCGAGGCGGACTATCGGCGGATCGTGAAGGAGCTGAGCTGATCCCGCTCGACCCAACTCCACAGAACGCCGCAAAAATTCGTGCCTGTGCCACAGTTCAGACACGGTTCCCCGCGAGGCTTCGATCAACGCGAGATCGAGGAGAGGGACGATGCAGCGGTGGAAGATGAGCGAGGTCGAGCCGAGCCTGGATGACCTCCTGGATGACGAGATCATGGTCACGGTGATGCGGAGCGCGGGGTTGAGCGCCGACCAGCTGCGCGCGGAGCTCCGGCGCACCGCCGGGCGCCTCGCGGGGCTCAAGGCGAAGCCGCCGAGCAAGAGCAGCTGCTGCTGGGCGTCCGCCTGAGGCTCAGAGGCCGAGTGCCGGCTCCACGGCCGGCGCCGGCAGGGCCGCCACGGCCTCCTTGAGCGGCAGGCTCAGGATCACGCGGAGCCCCGGGCTGGAGGCGCCGGGCCGGTTCTCCTCGAGGCGCACCGAGCCGCCGTGCATGCGCGCCACCGCCCGCACCAGGCTGAGGCCGAGCCCGTTCCCGGGCGTGCTGCGGCTGCCCTCGAGCCGGACGAAGCGATCGAATACGGCCTCGCGCTGCTCGGTCGGGACGCCGGGGCCGGTATCCGCGACCTCGACCCGAGCCAATTCGCCCTCCGCTCGCACGGTCAGGCTGACACTGCCCGCCGGCGTGTATTTGAGCGCGTTGTCGAGCAGGTTGGCGATCGCTTGCGAGAGCAGGTGGCGGTCGCCGCGCACCAGCAGCCCCTCGTCGATCAGTGCCGCCAAGGTGATCCCCTTCTCGTCGGCGACGGGCTCGTAGAGCTCGGCGACCGAGTGGGCGATCTCATCGAGCCGGACCACCGCGAGCGGTTCGCGGCGCGAGCCTGCCTCGGCCTCGGCGATGCTCAGGAGCGCGTTGAACGTGCCGAGGAGCGTGTCCGCCTCCGAGATGGTCAGCCGGAGCGCTTCGCCGTAGCGCTGGGCGTCGGGCTTCTCGAGCAGGGTCACCTCGAGCCGCGCGCGCAGTCGAGCGAGCGGCGTGCGCAGGTCGTGCGCGATGTTGTCGGTCACCTGGCGCATGCCGGTCATCAGCCGCTCGATCTGGTCGAGCATGGCGTTGAGGTTGGTCGCGAGCTGGTCGAACTCGTCGCCGGACCCGGTGAGCGGTACGCGCTGCGACATGTCGCCGTGGATGATGTGCTCGCTGGTGCGGTTCACGGCATCGACCCGGCGCAGCATGTTGCGGGTCATGAAGAGGCCGCCGAGGACGCCGAGCATCAGCGTGAGCAACGAAGCCCAGGCCATGGTCTCGAGGATGCTGGTGCGGAAGAGGTTTGCCGCAGAGATGTCGCGGCCGACCAGGAGATGGTACCCGTCAGGCAGCAGCTCCAAGGTCTCGCCCAGGGCGTCGTGCAGCTCGGCGGTGCCGTTGCGGCGATAGACATTGACCGGGAAGCTGATCCAGCCGGGCTTCAACGTCTTGGCGTCCGGCCAGATGGTGAGGTTTCCGATCACCGGCTGATAGTCCTCGTCGGTGAGCAGATAGAGCGGCTCGTCCGAGCGCGGCTTGCCCTTGCTGCGCTCGATGATGGCCTTGGTGAGCCCATCGAGGCCGTTCTCCTTGTATTGCTCGCCCAGGCTGGTGAGCTCGCCATCGACGGTCGCCTCGGTCTGGCGCTCCACGAAGTCGGCGGTCGAGAAGTAGATGAAGGCGAGCAGCGCCAGCACCGAGGTCGCGAAGAGTGCCAGATAGAGCGCCGCCAGGCGGAAGGCGTTGGTGCGAAGGAGGCGTCCGAGCGGCCGCTGCATCGCCATCGCCGCTACTCGCGCGCGCGGAGCGAATAGCCGGCGCCGCGCACGGTGTGGAGGAGGGCATGCGGAAAGCCCTTGTCGATCTTCTGTCGAAGCCGACTGATGTGCACGTCGATCACGTTGGTCTGCGGATCGAAATGATAGTCCCAGACGTGCTCCAGCAGCATGGTGCGCGTCACCACCTGGCCCGCGTGGCGCATCAGGTACTCGAGCAGCCGGAACTCCCGCGGCAGCAGGTCGATGGTGTCGGCGCCGCGCTTCACGGTGCGGGCCAGCAGGTCCATTTCGAGATCGTCGACCCGGAGCTTGGTCTGGGCCGCCGGCGCGGCACCCCGGCGCAGCAGCGCCTCGAGCCGCGCCAGGAGCTCGGAGAACGCGAAGGGCTTCACCAGATAGTCATCGCCGCCCGCGCGCAAACCCTTGACCCGGTCATCGACGGCGCCGAGCGCGCTCAGGATCAGGACGGGCGTGCGCACCTCCGCCGCCCGCAGCGCCCCGATCACGCCGAGCCCATCCATCCCTGGCAGCATGCGGTCGACGATGAGCCCGTCGTAGGTGCCCGAGGTCGCCATGAAGAGGCCCTCGCGGCCATCGGCTGCGTGGTCGACCACATAGCCGCTCTCGCCCAATCCCTTGACGAGATAGGCGGCGGATTCACGGTCGTCCTCGATCACCAGAATCTTCATGGGCGCGCGGGCTCCACACGCGACCATAACACCTCATGTCCGGCGCGGAAGAGGCCGCGCCGGGGCGAAACGGGGACCGGATCGTTGTGCTCACGAAATTGGCTTTGCCGTCAAAAATTGGCTTTCCCGATTCTCCGGCGGTTGTTTCTACTGGATAAATTGGCTCTGATTTGCAGATTCGGTTTTTTTGACGTTCCGCGGACGTCTCAGGTCCAGGTCACCGCGAGGGCGACGACCCACCCGATCACCAGCACCAGACCATTCTCGAAGTCGAGGCGGCTCCGACTCGATCCACGGGCAACGATGGCGCGCATGACTTTCTCTCCGGTTCGGTCATTCTCACGAGCCATACCGTTATCATGAGAACAAATAGAGAACAAGAGCAAAAGCGAAGCTTCTGGCGGGCTATCGGGCCCGGTGGGGTCGTCCGGCGCGAGCAGCACTATGGAGACCGCGACTTTCTGTGCTTCGGCGAGCGCTGGCCCGATCTCGGCACGATGGTTCGCGAGGTCGTCGCGACGCATGGTGACAGCGAGGCCGTGGTCGGCGACGGACGGAGGTTGACGTACCGCTCGCTCTCGGCGCTCGCCGAGAATGCCGCAGGCCAGCTCGCGCGGCGCGGGATCAAGGCCGGGGACCGCGTCGCCTTGCTCCTCGGGAATTGCCCGGAGTTCTTGATCTTCTTCCTTGCCTGTATCCGTCTGGGCGCGATCGCGGTTCCACTGGATATCCGTCAGCGCGAGCCGGAGCTGCGCTATCTGCTGGACGATTGTGGTGCTGTCGCTCTGGTGCTCGAGACGGAGCTCTCGGGGAACCTGCCACCACCCGATGCGACACTGGCGCTCACGCTCCGCATTGGCGTCGGCGGTGTTGCGCCGGGCTGCGAGCCGGTCGCCGATTTCCTCGCGCCCGCATCCGCGCCGCCAATGCCGACGGTGCGCGAGGAGGACACGGCGGTGATCCTCTACACCTCCGGCACCACCGGGCGGCCGAAGGGCGCGATGCTGACCCATCTCGGCATCATCCACTCGCTGATCACCTTACGGCGCTGTCTCGAGCTGGTGCCTGGCGAGCGCGCGATCCTCGCGGTGCCGGCGTCGCACGTCACCGGGCTCGTCGCCGTCCTGCTGGCGATGGTGAGCCTCGGCGGCGCCACGATCCTGATGCGCGCCTTCAAGGCGAGCGAGTTCCTGGCGCTCGCGGCGGCGGAGCGCCTCACCTACACCGTGCTGGTGCCGGCGCAGTACATGCTTTGCCTTCGGGAGCCCGCCTTCTCGCGGGTCGATTTGGGCCGCTGGCGGATCGGCGCCTTCGGTGGCGCGCCGATGTCGGAAGCCGCGATCAGCGAGCTCGCAGAGCGCCTGCCGGGTCTGACCTTGGTGAACGCCTATGGCGCGACCGAGACGACGTCGCCCACCACCCTCATGCCGCCGGGCGAGAACGCCGCGCATCTCGACAGCATCGGGCAGGTGGTGCCGTGCGGCGAGGTACGGGTGGTCGACGCCGAGGGGCGGGACGTGCCAAGCGGCGAGGCGGGCGAGCTCTGGATCAAGGGACCGATGGTGGTGCAGGGCTACTGGGGCAAGCCCGAGGCGACCGCGGCGAATTTCACCGACGGGTATTGGCGCTCCGGCGACATCGGCTCGATCGACGCCGAGGGCTTCGTGCGCATCCACGACCGCCTCAAGGACATGATCAACCGCGCCGGTTACAAGATCTACAGCGCCGAGGTCGAGAACGTGCTCGCCTACCACGAGGGTGTGCTGGAATGCGCGGTGGTGGGCCGGCCGGACCCGGTCCTCGGCGAGGGCGTGCACGCCTTCGTACGGCGCCGCGACGGCGGCGTCACCGCCGAGGCGCTCCGCGCCTTCTGCGCGGAGCGCATGGCCGACTACAAGGTGCCGGAGACGATCGAGCTCACCAACGAGCCGCTGCCGCGCAACGCCAACGGCAAAGTGCAGAAGGCCGTGCTGAGGGAGCGGACGCGAGCCGGCCCGACCTCAGGCCTTTGACGGCGACCAGTTGTAGATGCGGGCGAGCGTCTTCCCCATCAGCGTCGCGCGCTCGTCGGCCGAGAGGCGATCGGTGGTGCGGAAGGGCTCGACGCCCTGCTGGTAGGTGAGCAGCGCCACCGCGCGCGTCCAATCGGTGCCCCACATGCAGCGATCGAGGCCGAAGGCGTCGAAGATGCGCCAGAGCGGGTCCCAAATGTCGCCGTAGGGGAAGGGCTTGAGCGAGAGCGTGCAGGCGCCGGTGATCTTGACCACGATATTGTCGTGGCTCGCGAGCTTGAGGAGCTTCGGCAGATCCGCCCAGGGCTCCGCGGGCGGCGGGGGCTCGAAGGGCTGGTGCAGGCCCAGGTGATCGATCACCAGCGTGGTGCCGGGATTGCGCGCCGCGAGACCCGCCACCTGCTCGAGCCGGCCCCGGCAGAGGAGATTGACCGGGAAGCCGTGCCCCGCCGCCGCGGCGAGCACGCGGTTGAGGCCGGGGTCAGCCGGGTCTTCCGCGGCACCGCGCGCCAGCATGATCCGGATCGCGACCGTGCCGGGCGTCTGCTTCCAGTCCGCGATCACGTCCGCGACCTCGGGATCGGTTGGGTCGACCGGCTTGATCAGGGCGAACCGGCGCGGATGTTTCTTCGCCACCTCGAGCGCATAGCTCGCGTCGTAGCGGTACATGCCGTAGGGCGAGACCAAGAGACCGCCGTCGACGCCGACGGCGTCCATCGCCTTCACCATGTCGTCGCCGGTCACCTCCGGCGGCCCATGCAGGTGTCCGGCCCAGGGGCGGCCCGGGTGGTTGCGCTCGTAGCAGTGCAGTTGGGCGTCGAGGGTCAGCATGAGACTGGGCCTGCTCCGTTGTTCCCTGTGTATGGGACGCCTCGAGGGTTAGTGAGTCAAACGCCGAGGGTGGGCAGATCGCGCACTCGCCGAGCAATAGGGCTCGCGCTATCTTTAGCGAAAGCCGGAACGCCGGCGCTGCCCCAGGGAGGGACCCATGACGGATGCGATCGAGCGGAGCACGCTGCGCAAGGTCTATGCGCGGTTGTTGCCGGTAACGCTGCTGATCTATTTCCTCTGCTACATCGATCGCATCAACGTGGGCTTCGCCTCGCTCACCATGAACAAGGCGCTCGGGCTCAGCGCCGAGGCCTACGGTTTCGCCACCGGCGCGCTGTTCTGGGGCTATTGTCTCTTCGAGGTGCCGAGCAACCTGGTGCTCGAGAAGGTGGGCGCGCGGCTCTGGCTCGCGCGCATCATGATCACGTGGGGGTTGCTCTCGGGCGCCACGGCGTTCTGCACGGGGCCCTGGAGCTACACTCTCGTGCGCTTCCTGCTCGGCGCCGCCGAGGCGGGGCTCTACCCCGGCGTGCTGTTGTTCTTCACCTATTGGTTCCCGGACCGGCACCGCGCGCGCATCTTCGCGGGCTTCACGGTGGCGCTGCCAGGCTCGGTGGCACTGGGCTCGCCGATCTCGACGGCACTCATGGAACTCGACGGGCTCTGGGGCCTCGCCGGCTGGAAGTGGATGTTCCTGATGGAGGCGGCGCCGACCGTGGTGGTCGGCTGCCTGCTGCCGTTCATCCTGACAGACCGTCCCGCGCGCGCACGGTGGCTCAGCGACGCCGAGCGCGACTGGCTCGAACGCACGCTCGCGCATGAGCGGCGCCAGATCGAGGCGGCCCATACCGTGGGCCTCCTGGAATCCTTCTGGAATCCGCGGGTGCTGCTGCTGGCGCTCAACTTCTTGGGCATCGTCACGGCGGCGCTGGGCCTGGTGATCTTCATGCCGCAGATGATCAAGCAGCTGGGCCTCACCAACATGCAGGTCGGCTGGGCGGGCATGATCCCCTATCTCTGCGGATGCGTCAGCATGGCGCTCTGGGGCTGGACCTCCGATCGCATGGACGAGCGGCGCTGGAATCTGTTCGCCGCCTGCGTGGTGGCGGCGCTGGGATTGATCATCGCGGGTCTCGGCGCCGGCACCGCATGGCTCATCGTCGGCATGTCGATCGCGGCCATCGGCATCTACGGGACCAAGGGCCCGTTCTGGGCGTTGCCGGGACGGTTCCTCACGGGCGTGACGGTGGCGGCGAGCCTCGCCTTTATCAACTCGATCGGCAATCTCGGGGGCTTCTTCGGCCCATGGATCGTCGGCTGGGTCAAGGACAGGACGGACAGCTTCGCCGGCGGTCTCTATGCGCTCGCGGGCTTCGCGCTCCTCTCGGCAGTGATCTCCGCGTTCTGGCTCAATATCGAGAAGCCCGCGGGCCTCGGGGAAAGCACCGCGGCTCCGGCGGAATAGCATGCCGACGACGTCCATGGGCTCGGCGCGTCCAACGGTCCTGGTGGTCGATGACGATCCGGCGCTGCTGGATTCGCTGAAGCTGCTGCTGGAAGTGGACGGCTTTGCGGTGACGACCGCGGAGAATGGAGTTCGAGGCCTCCAGGCCTTCCGCAACCGCGGACCCGACATCGTGCTCATCGACATCATGATGCCGAAGCTCGACGGCATCGAGTCCGTGCGGCAAATGCGACGCGAGCGCCCGGACGCGAAGGTCGTCGTGATGTCAGGTGAAGTTGGTGCGCGCAGGCTGGACCTGCAGAGCACCGTGAAAGGCCTGGGCGCAGCGGCAGTCCTCAGGAAGCCCTTCGATCCGGCCTCGCTGGCACCCCTTCTGCGCGACGTGCTTCGGCAGGCATCTCCAGCCGATCCGAAGATTGGGTGACACGACGCATCAAGCGCATTCCGCTGGCACCGCCCCGCAGGTATGATCGGCGCACTCTCCCTCCCATGAGGAACCCATGAGCGCGACCTGGATCATTGTCATCGTGGTTGTCGTGATCGCGGCGGTTTTTGTCACGATCTACAACCGGCTGGTCGCGTTGCGGCAGGCTTACAAGAACGCCTATGCCGACATCGACGTGCAGCTGAAGCAGCGACACGATCTCGTGCCCAACCTGGTCGAGACCGTGAAGGGCTATGCCTCGCACGAGAGCGGCGTGCTCGAGAAGGTGACGGAGGCGCGAGCTTCCGCCATGCGGGCGACCTCCGTGCCGGACCGCGGCAAGGCCGAGGGCATGCTGACGGCGGCGCTGGGCCAGCTCTTCGCGGTCGCCGAGAGCTATCCGCAGCTCAAGGCGAACGAGAATTTCCGCGCGCTCCAGTCCGAGCTCGAGGAACTCGAGAACAAGATCGCGGCCGCCCGCCGCTTCTTCAACAACGCAGTCGCCGAGTACAACACTCACATCGAGCAATTCCCGGCCGTACTATTGGCGGGGACGCTCGGCTTCGCGCATACCGACATGTTCGCGCTCGAGGGCGCCGAGAAGGCGGCCGCAAGCGAGCCGCCGAAGGTCTCGTTCGGCAGCTAGCGCCATGGCCCAGGCGCTCGGGCTCTCCACCTACCGGTGGAACAACAACCTGAAATCGATCCTGCTGCTGGCGGCGTTTCCGTTCCTGCTCCTGCTGCTGATCGGCTCGCTCGTCTTCATCTGCGCGTGGGGGTTCCTTACGGACTACGACGGCGTGGTGCGCACGCGGATGCTCAGCCCCTACGGATATTCGCCGGAGGGCGCGGGCTATGGGCCCTTCGCGTTCACGCTGGACACGATCTACGCCTATTGGCCCTTCATCGTGGGTGCCGCCGTGGTCTGGCTGCTGGTTGCCTACGCCTTCAACGATGTGCTGATTCACGCCGCGACGGGCGCGCAACAGGTGACCCGCGCCTCGGCGCCACGGCTCTACAAGATCATCGAGCCGCTCTGCATCTCCCGCGGCCTTGCCGTGCCTCAGCTCTACGTCATCGACACCGACGCGATGAACGCCTATGCGAGCGGAATCGACAGGCGGACCTACTCGATCACCGTGACGCGCGCGCTGCTGGACCGGCTCGACGACCGCGAGCTCGAGGCGGTGCTCGCCCACGAGCTCACTCACATCCTCGACCGCGACGTGCGGCTGTTGCTGGTCACCGTGGTGTTCGTGGGCGCGATCTCCTTCATCGCACAGCTCCTGTGGCGGAGCCTCCGGGTGATGTCGTTCCGGCGCTCGCGCGGCAATGCGGGCCTGGTGCTGCTCGCGGCCGCGGTCGTCGCGGGGATCGGCTATCTCCTGGCGCTGATCCTGCGCTTCGCGATCTCGCGCCGGCGCGAGTATCTGGCGGATGCGGGCTCGGTCGAGCTCACGAAGAGCCCGGAGGCCTTGATCTCGGCGCTGAAAAAAATCTCGGAGAATGCCGACGTGCCGCACGTACCCTCGGAGGTGCGCCAGATGTTCATCGAGAACCCGCTCTCGGAATCCGGATTCTTCAACCTGTTCGCGACCCACCCGCCGATCGCGGACCGCATCCGCGTGCTGGAGCGGCTCGAAGGGGTGCCGCTACCGGAGCGGCCGCACAGCAGCGGGCCGTGGGGCGCTCCGCCCCCTGATAGCGCCCGCTGAAGCGCGTTGAAGGACGCACTGGTAGTCAGGACGATCTAAGCGGCTCTTTCGTCCGCCATGGGGGCGCGGTGGCTGCGCTCCCAATCGACCATGTAGTCGCGCGTGACCGGCACGGCATCGACACTCTTTGCGAGTTGCATCTGGAATACCAGATGACCCTGCAGGCGGAACGCGACCTCGGAGCCCGCGAGGTAGAATTCCCACATCCGGCAGAAGCGCTCGTCGTAGAGCGCACGGATGCGCTCGCGATTGGCGTTGAAGCGCTGCCGCCAGGCCTTCAGCGTCTCCGCGTAATGGAGCCGCAGGATCTCCAGGTCCGTGATCCAGAGCTGCGTCCGCTCGACCACCGGAACGACCTCGGAGAGTGCCGGTGAGTAACCGCCGGGAAAGATGTACTTGCGCATCCAGGGATTGGTGACGTGCGGTCCGTCCATGCGACCGATGGCATGCAAGAGCGCCACGCCGTCGTCGGCCAGCAGCTCTTTCACCTTGCGGAAGAAGTCGGGGAACTGGGGCACGCCGACGTGCTCGAACATGCCGACCGAGACGATGCGGTCGTAGCACCCTTGGTGCACCCGGTAATCGCAGAGCTCGAAGCGGACTTGATCGGCCAGTCCCGCTTTCTCCGCGCGCTGCTGCGCCACGCCGAGCTGCTCGCGCGAGAGCGTCAGGCCCGTCACCGATACGCCGCACTCGCGCGCGAGGTAGAGGGCAAGGCCGCCCCAGCCCGAGCCGATGTCGAGCACCTTCTGGCCCGGCTTCAGCAGAAGCTTGGCCGCGATGTGGCGCTTCTTCTTAGCCTGCGCTTCCTCGATCGTGATGCCCGGCGTCGGGAAGTAACCGCAGGAGTACTGGCGGTCCGCATCGAGGAACAGATCGTAGAGCGTGCCCGAGAGGTCGTAGTGGTGCGCCACGTTCTGCTGCGAGCGTTGTACGGGATTGTACTGTTGCCAGCCGCGCAGCGCCCATTCGAGCCCGGTGACGGCGCGGATCGCCCAGTGATAGGGCGCCAGATTCAGGTTCTCGCCGATGAAGCTGAGGAGGTCATAGATCGACGCCTGCTCGATCGTGAGGGTGCCGTCCATGAAGGCTTCGCCCAAATAGAGGCGCGGATTGATAAACAGCTTCCAGTGCAGCTTCGGATCGTGCAGCCGCACCGTGAGCTTGGGGCCCGGCGCGCCCTCGTAGACATGGGGCCGACCGCCCGCGTCGACGATCGTGAGCTTTCCCTGCCTGACCAGGTGACGGAATACCGGCGACAAAAGCATGCCGTCCTCCCAGGGGTTATGGCGCTTGCGTTACGCCGTTAACTATTCGGGAAACCGGAAGTGGGCACAAGAGCAAATATATCCAGGCTTCGTACTCTAACCCGCGGCACCGACTGACGGTTCCATCGAGCGCCGCTAGCGCTACATGGAAGTGTGGCCGCGATTACAGGCCACGCGGCCGCGGGACTATTGGCGCACCACCGAAATCGTGCCGGCCATGCCGGCCTCGTAATGCCCTGGCACGTTGCAATCGAACTCGATGCGGCCAGCGCGGGTGAATTTCCAGGTCAGCTCCCCGGTCTGACCCGCCTTCACGAAGAGGGCGTTGGGATCGTCTGCGTGGTGCATCTCGCCACCCTTTTGCGCCATCTCAGCCATCTCCATGCGATGCGCTTTCTGGATGGGGGCATCGCCGAGCGTGAAGTCGTGATCGAGCGTGCTCGTGTTCGTCAGCACGAAGCGAATAGTCTCGCCCAACTTCACCTCGAGCTTGTCTGGGTCGAAGCGGTCGTCGGTCATGACGATCGTCACGGTGCGGTCGGCCTTGTCGGGTTTACCGGGCTCGCCGAAGGCGAACGTCTTGGTCGCGGCCTGCCCGTGATGCATGCCAGGCATGACCATGTCGGAGCCGGCACGGGCGGTCGGTGCAGTCAGGAGCACGACCGCGAGCGTCGCGGCCGCGCGCAAAGCCAACGAGGGCAACGAGGCGCGTGTGTGGATCGGCATCATGCTAGAGAATTCGTGGGATGCGGAAGCGAGGAAATCAATCTCGCTCCTTGATGAACCGCAAAGCGATGCGCAAATTGTCACTTGGAGATTCGCAAGAAATAGAGCGACTAACCTTCCAGCACAGCAATGTTGATAGGCTCACACCAAGTCCTGACCGCGACGCCGAAGCGTGGCCGCCACACGGAGATTGCGAAATGACAGTAGTCGAGCATCGGCCCCACGCGCATGCGCATGGTGCCGGTCAGCACGCGAGCGTATCCTCCGATAGGACACGCGATCCCGTCTGCGGCATGAGCGTCGATCCCGCAACGTCGAAGCACCGCGTCGAGCACGCCGGCGAGACCCATCACTTCTGCGGCGCCGGCTGTGCCGCGAAATTTTCGGCCGATCCCGCGAAGTACCTGGAGCCGAGCAAGGTGCCGCCAATGCCCGCCGTGGCTGCGGGCACGATCTACACCTGCCCGATGCATCCGGAGATTCGCCAGCCGGGGCCGGGCAGCTGCCCGATCTGCGGGATGGCGCTCGAGCCTGCGGGGGTGAGCGCCGAGAGCGGCCCTAGTGCCGAGCTCGTGGACATGACGCGGCGATTCTGGGTCGGCGCGGCGCTGGCGGCGCCGCTCGTGATCTTGGACATGGCGGATATTTTCGGTATCGCTCTCGGACCCGCCTTCGTGAGGTGGGTCGAGCTCGCACTCGCGACGCCGGTGGTGCTGTGGGCGGGCTGGCCGTTCTTTGAGCGGGCCTGGGCGTCCGTGCGCAACCGGTCGCTCAACATGTTCAGCCTGATCGCGCTCGGCACGGGCGCGGCCTACCTCTACAGCCTCGCCGCGAGTCTTATGCCGAGCCTGTTCCCTGCTGACCTCCGGCAGGGCGGTATGGTCCCGGTCTATTACGAGGCGGCCGCGGTAATCACGGTGCTCGTGCTCCTCGGGCAGGTGCTCGAGCTTCGCGCGCGCGAGCGGACCGGCGGCGCGCTCCGCGGCCTCCTGAGCCTGGCCCCCAAGACGGCGCGGCGGCTCAAAGAGAGCGGCGAGGACGAGGAGGTCCCGCTCGACCGCGTGCATGTCGGCGACCGCCTGCGCATCCGTCCCGGTGAGGCCGTTCCGGTGGATGGCGTCGTCCTCGAGGGGCAGAGCGCGGTCGACGAGAGCATGGTGACCGGCGAGTCTATGCCGGTTGAAAAGCATCCGGGCTCCAAGGTCATCGGCGGCACGATCAACGGCACTGGCGGCCTGCTGATGCACGCCGAGGCCGTCGGTGCCGAGACGATGCTCGCGCGGATCGTACAAATGGTGGCGGAGGCGCAGCGGAGCCGCGCGCCGATCCAGCGCCTGGCCGACCTGGTCTCAGCTTGGTTCGTGCCGGCGGTGATCGCCGTCGCGGCTCTCGCGTTCGGGGCGTGGTTCTTGTGGGGTCCGCCACCCGCTTTCGCCTACGCGATGGTGGCGGGGGTCTCCGTGGTGATCATCGCATGCCCTTGCGCGCTCGGCCTCGCGACTCCGATGGCGATCATGGTGGGCGTGGGCAAGGGCGCGACGGCGGGCGTGTTGATCCGCAATGCCGAGGCGCTCGAGCGCCTGGAGAAGATCGACACGCTGGTGATCGACAAGACGGGAACGCTTACCGAGGGCAAGCCGCGGGTGATCTCGGTGATGGCGGCCGACGGCTTCGACGAGGCCGCGGTCCTGTCGCTCGGCGCCAGCCTCGAGCGGTCGAGCGAGCACCCGCTCGCCGCCGCGATCGTGGCCGCGGCGCGCGAGCGCGGCCTGGAACTGCAGGACGTCACCGAGTTCAAGTCGATCACGGGGAAGGGCGTCCTGGGCAAGGTCGCGGGTCGAGCGATGGCCGTAGGGAACGCGGCATTGCTGCGGGAGATCGGTGCTGACGACGCGAGCCTGGGCGGGCGGACGGAGGCATCGCGGCGCGAGGGCGCCACAGCAATGTTGATCGCGGTCGACGGCCGCGCTGCTGGCGCGATCGCGGTCACCGATCCGATCAAGCCCAGCACGCCAGCCGCGCTCGAGGCGCTGAGACGCCGTGGCATTCGCCTGGTGATGCTCACGGGTGACAACCGCGCGACGGCAGAAGCCGTCGCGGCGAGGCTCGGCATCACCGAGGTCGAGGCGGAGGTCTTGCCGCAGGAGAAGCACGCGCTGGTGCGGCGGCTCCGGAGCGAGGGCCGCGCCGTCGCCATGGCAGGCGACGGCGTCAACGACGCGCCGGCTCTTGCCGAGGCCGATGTCGGGATCGCCATGGGGACCGGCACGGACGTCGCCATGGAGAGCGCGGGCGTCACCCTCGTGAAGGGTGACCTTGCCGGCATCGCGCGGGCGCGGGCGCTCAGCCGAGCCACGATGCGGACGATCCGGCAGAACCTGGTGCTGGCTTTTGTCTACAATCTGCTGGGCGTGCCGCTCGCGGCGGGCGTGCTTTATCCCACCTTCGGGCTGCTGCTGAGCCCGATGGTCGCGGCGGCGGCGATGAGCCTGAGCTCGGTCTCCGTGATCGGGAACTCGCTCCGACTGCGCGCCGTGACGCTCTGAGGCCGTCGCGTCAGGCCATCTGCAGCGGCTTCGGACCCGCGGGCGGAGGGAATGCGCGGTCGAGTTCTTTCAGCTCCTCGGGCGTGAGCTCGAGGTCGAGGGCGGCGCGGTTCTCGCGCACATGATCGGGCCGCGCGGCCTTCGGGATCGCGACCACGCCTTCCTGATGCAGGAGCCACGCGAGCGCCACCTGGGCCGGCGGCACGCCGCGCCGCGCCGCGATCTGCTTGAGGCCGCGCTTGGTGAGGAGGCTCCCTTGGTCGACCGGTGAATAGGCCATCACGGGGATGTGCCGCTTGCGGCACCAGGGCAGCAGCTCCCACTCGACACCGCGGCGCGACAGGTTGTACATGACCTGGTTCGTTGCGACCGGTTTGCCGCCGGGGAGCTTCGTCCAAGCCGCCATGTCCTCGGTGTCGAAGTTGCTGACACCGTGCGCGCGGATCTTTCCCGCGCGCTGGAGATCGTCGAAGCCCGCGAGTGTCTCCTGGAACGGCACGCTGCCGATCCAATGCAGGAGGTAGAGGTCGAGATGATCGGTGTTGAGCCGCTTGAGGCTGCGCTCGCAGGCGGCGACCACGCCCTGACGCGTGGCGTTGTGCGGATAGACCTTGCTGACCAGGAAGACTTGGCCGCGCTGGCCCGCGATCGCCTTCGCCACGACCTCCTCGGCGCCGCCCTCGCCGTACATCTCGGCGGTATCGATCAAGGTCATGCCGAGATCGATGCCGAGCCGGAGCGCGCTCACGATGTCGGCGCCGCGCGAGCCCGCCTCGCCCATGCGCCAGGTGCCAAGGCCCAGCACGGGCATGGGCGCGCCAGAAGGAAGATGCAGATATCGCATGGAGATTTCGCCGCTCAGACAACTCGGTCTAGTGTGCCGCAACTGGTCGCCCTGAGGCTAGTGCTGTAACTGGTTCCCAACCAAGCCGATCCCTAATCCATTTCACGTCTTCTGCAGGAGGGCCGTGTCAATGAGTGGACCCACACGCGACGAGACGACACTCTCGGTCGAGCCCGGCTGGATCAAGGTGGTAGAGAGCGGTGAGGGCAAGTTCACGGAGCATCTACTCGACGGCCGACATCGCCTGTTGGCGGACGAACCGGTAGCCGCCGGCGGCAACGACCGCGGGCCCGGGCCTTATGAGCTGCTGCTGATGTCGCTCGGGGCCTGCACGACGATGACGCTCCGCCTCTATGCCGACCGCAAGCGCTGGCCGCTTCAGCGCGTGAGCGTGGAGCTGCGCCACCACAAGATTCACGCCGAGGACTGCGCGGACTGCGAGACCAAGCACGGCATGCTCGATCGCATCGAGCGCGTGATCGCGCTCGATGGTGCGCTCGATGCCGCGCAGCGTCAGCGGCTGATGGAGATCGCGGACATGTGCCCGGTCCACCGCACGCTCACCTCGGAAATCAAGATCGAGACGAGGATGTCCGCGGGCGTCAGCCCTTGACGGGGACCTCGGCGACGGGCTCGCCGGCGTCCGCCCCGGGCTGAGTTGCAGCCACCTGCTCGGCGGCCTCGCGGGCGGCGGCTTCCATGGCGAGCTTCAGGGGATCGACACCCTTCGCCTGCATCTCCGCTTCCTCGACCGACTGCGCCACGTTCACCGTTACGGTGACGGAGACCTCGGGGTGCAGCGTAACGCGCTGCTTGTGGAGGCCAAGCGCCTTGATCGCGCGCTCGAGCACGATCTGGCTTCGGCCGACGGTGAAGCCCGCCTCGGTGATGCCGTCAGCGATGTCGCGGGCGGTGACCGAGCCGTAGAGCTGACCGCTCTCGCCGGCCTGGCGGATGATGATCACCGAGAGGCCGTCGAGCTTCGCTGCCACCTGCTCGGCCTCGCTCTTGCGCGCGAGGTTCTGTGCTTCGAGCTGCGCGCGCTGCGTCTCGAAATAGGCGAGGTTGTCCTTGGTCGCGCGCAGGGCCTTCTTCTGCGGCAGGAGGAAATTGCGGGCGTAGCCGGGACGGACATCTACCACCTGGCCCATCTGGCCCAGCTTCTCGACGCGCTCCAGCAGGATCACTTGCACCATGACGGCTCTCCTCAGCGCATCGCGTAGGGCAACAGGCCGAGGAAGCGCGCGCGCTTGATCGCCTGCGAGAGCTCGCGCTGCTTCTTGGCGGACACCGCGGTGATGCGGCTCGGCACGATCTTGCCGCGCTCTGAGACGAAGCGCTGCAGCAACTTCACGTCCTTGTAGTCGATCTTGGGCGCGTGCGGACCCGAGAATGGGCAGGACTTGCGCCGGCGGAAGAACGGCCGGCGCGCCGGCGCGCCGCCGCGGCCGCCGCCATCACGATCGCGATCGCGGTCGCCGCCGCGACCCTCTCTCATCTCGCTCATGCCTCACCTCCCGGGGCGGCGGCCGCTGGCGGAGCGTCGCTCTCGCGTGGCTCGCGGTCTCCATAGCGATCGCCGTAACGGTCGCCATAGCCGCCGCGGCGACCGCGGTCGCGTTCCTCGCCGCGGGCGCGCGCCTGCATCATCACGGACTGGCCGGCTTCGGTGTGTGCTTCGACCCTCACGGTCAGATAGCGCAGCACGTCCTCGTTGATACGCATGGTCCGCTCGAGCTCGGCGATCGTGGCACCGGTGCCCTCGACGTTGAGCATCACATAGTGGCCTTTGCGGTTCTTCTTGATGCGGTAAGAGATGTTGCGGAGGCCCCAGTACTCGCGGCCCACCACCTTGCCCTCGTGCTCCTGAGCGACCTGGGCGAAGGTATCGGCCAAGGCTTCGGCCTGCGCCGAGGAGATGTCCTGGCGCGCAATGAAGACGGTCTCGTAGAACGACATGATCTTTCGATCTCCTTCTGGATGTTCGCGGCCCGGAGCCGATCGGCTCTACGATCTGGCCTCCCGGGCCTAGCCGGGACCCGCCCGGCAAGGAGGCCGCGCACTATACACAACGGCATTCCCGGCGCAAGCGCTTGACTCGCCTGGCTCCAGTGCCGACTTTCGCCGGAGCGCCGCGGATTTGTCGGCGCGTTTTCAGGGGGCGGGACGCAGGATGGCGCGGGCATTGGTGTTTCCGGGGCAGGGGTCTCAGGCCGTCGGCATGGGGCGAGAGCTTGCCGAGGCCTTCGCGGTCGCGCGCCATACCCTCGAGGAAGTCGACGACGCCCTCAAACAGAAGCTCTCGAAGCTCATGGCCGAGGGGCCGGAGAGCGACCTCACGCTCACCGAGAACGCCCAGCCCGCCCTCATGGCCGTGAGCCTCGCCGTGGTGCGCGTGCTCGAGAAGGAGGGTGGCCTCGATCTGCCGCGCCACGCCGCGCTGGTCGCGGGCCATTCGCTCGGCGAGTATTCGGCCCTCGCGGCCGCCGGCACCTTCGCGCTCGCCGATGCCGCGCGGCTCCTGAAGCGGCGCGGCTTGGCGATGCAGCGCGCGGTGCCCGTGGGCGTGGGTGCGATGGCGGCGCTGCTCGGGCTCGAGCTCGAGCCGGCGCAGGAAGTCGCGAAGGCGGCCGCCGAGGGCGAGGTCTGCGCTGCCGCCAACGACAACGCACCAGGCCAGGTGGTGGTGAGCGGACACAAGACGGCGGTCGAGCGCGCGATCAAGCTCGCAGCCGAGCGGGGCGCGCGGCGCTCGATCATGCTACCCGTGAGCGCCCCCTTCCATTGCGCGCTGATGGCGCCCGCCGCGCGGGAAATGGAAGAGGCGCTGGCGGCCGTGGCCATGGAGGCGCCGGCCGTGCCGCTGATCGCCAATGTCACGGCGGCGGCGGTCGAGGAACCCGGGACGATCCGGCGCCTTCTCGTGGAGCAAGTGACCGGCCTCGTGCGGTGGCGCGAGAGCGTGCTGGCGATGAAAGGCGAGGGCGTCGATACCGTGGTCGAGCTGGGCGCCGGCCGGGTGCTCTCCGGCCTCGTCAAACGCATCGATCGCGACCTCACGGTCATGTCGGTGGGGACGCCGGCGGAAATCGAGACGTTTCTGAAGACCCTCTAGCGCGAGGCATCAGCCATGTTCGACCTTTCCGGCAAGACCGCGCTCGTAACTGGCGCCTCCGGCGGCATCGGCGGCGCGATCGCCCGCGCGCTCCATCGGCAGGGGGCCTCGGTGCTGCTCGCGGGGACGCGGGTCGCGGCCCTCGAGGCGCTCGCGGCCGAGCTCGGCGATCGCACGCGCGTCCACGCCGCCGATCTCGCCGATCCCGCGGCGGCCGACGCGTTGGTGAAGGACGCCGAGACCGCGCTCGGCAAGCTCGACATCCTCGTCAACAACGCCGGCTTGACCCGCGACGGCCTCGCTGTGCGCATGAAGGACGAGGATTGGCAGAAGGTACTCGACGTCGATCTGACCGCAGGCTTCCGGCTCGCACGCGCGGCCATGCGCGGCATGATGAAGCGGCGCTTCGGCCGGATCATCGGCATCAGCTCGGTGGTGGGCGTGATGGGCAATCCCGGGCAGGCGAATTACGCCGCGGCCAAGGCTGGCATGATCGGCTTCTCGAAGGCGCTCGCGGCCGAGGTCGCGACGCGCGGCATCACGGTCAATTGCGTGGCCCCCGGCTTTATCACGTCGGCGATGACGGAGGCGCTGACGCCCGAGCAGAAGGAGCGCATCCACAAGACGATCCCAATGGCGCGCCTGGGCGCGGCCGAGGAGGTCGCGGCCTCCGTGGTGTTCCTCGCCAGCGACCAGGCCGGCTATATCACCGGGCAAACCATTCATGTGAATGGCGGAATGGCGATGATCTGAGGCGGTTGCCGGGCGCGCGTCGAGTTGACACGCCGAGGCTCCCGAGCGATTGGCAAAGCAGAGGGAACTATGATATGTGACGGCACCTTCGGCGGGGGAACCGGTGCCGCTCGGCTGATGGAGCCGGCACGGCTCGCACAGGTGAGGCCGAAGCCACCCATTCCCAAGAGCGCAATTCAATCCAGCTGTTGAGGTAAACGTTATGAGCGATGTCGCCGATCGGGTTAAGAAGATCGTTGTGGAGCACCTGGGGGTCGACGAAGCCAAGGTCACCGAGAACGCGAGTTTCATCGACGACCTCGGCGCCGATAGCCTCGACACCGTGGAGCTCGTAATGGCGTTCGAGGAGGAGTTCGGCTGCGAGATCCCCGATGATGCCGCTGAGAAGATCGTCACCGTGAAGGACGCCATCACCTTCATCGAGGCGCATAGCTGACGATGCCGCCGTTGCGGCCTGGGCGCCGCGCGCGACGTCAGCGAGTTAGGTTCCAATCGGAATGAGACGCGTCGTCATTACGGGAATGGGCATGGTCACTCCGCTGGGTTGCGGAGTGGACGTGACATGGCGCCGGCTGCTCGCGAGCCACT
>DATEGF010000005.1:0-13105 GCA_035280245.1 Allostellaceae bacterium | reverse complement strand
CGCCCGGGCGAAGACGTTTGTCGATCCGCCCGGCACCACGGCGAGCGCGGGCCGCTCCTGGGCCCGGTTGGGCGCCGCGCCGGCGTCCATGGTCATCAGCCCGTTGACGGCCTCGTTGACCGTGCCGTCGCCGCCGGCGATCACGATGCCGTCGAAGTCGGCGCTGCTCGCCTCGCGCGCGAACGCCTCCGCGTCGCCGGGAGCGCCTGTCTCGCGCAGCGTCACCGCGACGCCGAGTCGCTCGAGGGCCGCCAATGCGCGCGCGAGTTTCGCGCGGGCGCCTCTCCCCGCGATTGGATTGAAAATCACCAGGAGCCGGCGGCGCGCGGCAGCCGAAGACGCCACAGTCACGGAACCGTCACGCAAGGGTAATTCTGCCGCAACGCCGATCAAGTAGAGCTTGCCCGACTCGGGCGAGATGTTGTGTCCGCACTTTGCTCGACCCACGATTTCTTGACAAGGCCGGCGTGGAGCAAAAATCACCGGTGAACTACATCGACCCGACGCGCCGCTATCGCTCGATCTGGATTTCCGACATCCATCTCGGCACGCGCGGCTGCAAGGCCGATTTTCTGCTCGATTTCCTTAAGCACAATGAATCGGAATATCTCTATCTTGTCGGCGATATCGTCGACGGCTGGCGCATGCGGCGCTCGTGGTACTGGGCGCAGTCGCACAACGACGTGATCCAGAAGCTCCTGCGCAAGGCGCGCAAGGGTACCAAGGTCTTCTACATCCCCGGCAATCACGACGAGTGGCTGCGCGACTACGTCGACTTGCAGCTCGGCGGCGTCTGGCTCCTCGACGAGGCGATCCACAACACCGCCGACGGCAAGCGCATGCTGATCCTGCACGGCGACGCCTTCGATGGCGTCGTGCGCTATGCCAAGTGGGTGGCGCTACTGGGCGATTGGGCCTACGACAACGTGCTGCGCCTTAACCACTACTACAACGTGGTCCGACGCAAGCTGGGGCTGCCCTACTGGTCGCTCTCCGCCTACCTCAAGAGCAAGGTCAAGAACGCCGTCGAGTACGTGAGCAACTTCGAGCGCGCGGTCGCCGCCGAGGCGAAGCGCCGCGGCGTCGACGGCGTAATCTGCGGCCACATCCATCAGGCCGAGATCCGCGACATCGACGGCGTCCTCTATTGCAACGACGGGGATTGGGTCGAGAGCTGCACGGCGCTGGTTGAGCATGCCGACGGTCGGCTCGAGATCGTGAATTGGGCGCGGCTGCGCGCTTTCGACATGCTGATACCCGCCATCCGCGACGCCCGCGAAGAGGAGCCGGTCGTCGGCGCCGAATGAGGATCGCGCTGGCGAGCGACGCCTGGCTCCCGCAAGTCAATGGCGTGGTGCGCACGCTCACGACCGTGGTACGCGAGGCCACGGCCATGGGTCACGAGGTCCGCGCGATCACGCCCGATCGCTTCCGCACCGTGCCCTGTCCGACATATCCAGAGATTCGCCTGGCCCTGCTGCCAGGACGCCCGGTCGCGCGGATGATCGACGAGTTCGATCCCGACGCCGTTCACATCGCGACCGAGGGCCCGCTCGGCATGGCGGCGCGCAGCCACTGTCTCCGCCGACGCCTCGCCTTCACGACCTCGTTCCACACGCGGTTCCCCGAGTACGTCGCCGCGCGCTTCGGCGTGCCGACGCGCCTCACCTACGCCTGGCTCCGGCATTTTCACGCCCGCGCGAGCGGTGTCATGGTGGCGGCGCCCTCGGTTCGGCACGAGCTTAAGGCGCGGGGCTTCGCCAACATCCGGCCCTGGAGCCGCGGCGTCGACGCCGACCTCTTCGACCCTGCGCTCCGCACGGATTTCCCTGGCATTCCGCGGCCGATCTTCCTGATGGTGAGCCGCGTCGCGGTCGAAAAAAACATCGCGGCCTTCCTCGAGCTCGACCTACCGGGCTCGAAGATACTGGTGGGCGACGGGCCGCAGCTCGCCGAGATGAAGCGGCGATTTCCGGGTGTGCATTTCATGGGCCACCACGAGGGTCACAGCCTCGCGCGCTACTACGCCTCGGCGGACGTGTTCGTATTCCCGAGCCTTACCGACACCTTCGGTCTCGTTCTCCTGGAAGCGCTCGCCGCGGGTGTGCCGGTCGCGGCCTATCCCGTCACCGGTCCGATGGACGTGCTCGGCGACGCCCCGGTCGGCCACCTCGACACCGACCTCCGCCGAGCCGCCCTCGCCTCTCTTACGATCCCGCGCGAGGCCTGCCGGGCCCACGCGCTTAAATTCTCTTGGCGAGCCACCGCCCAGCAATTCCTCGGCAACCTGGTCCCGGCCCGCGCTCGCGGCGCCTACGCGATGGCGAGCTGAGGCCGACGCACGATCGTTGCGCGCAAACGATCGCGCGGCTCTCTTCGCGATCGCATGCAGGATCTTCGACGCAAGATCCCTGCGCATAGCTCCGCCGCGTGGATAGCCATTGCGCCCGCATCTCTCGGGCGCAAGCTCGTCGCGTGGGTGGAAGCGCCTCTCTCGAGGAGGTGCCAATGGCGATCGATCGGCTGACGAGCCCACCGGGCTCGAACGACAACCGGCCGGGCTCGCGCTCAGGCTGGGTGTTCCGCAAGCTCCGGCCGCACGACTCCGCGGTGCTGAGCGCTCACCTCCTGCGACTCGATCGAGAGCAGCGAGGGTTCCGCTTCGGCCGCGCCGTCGCCGACGAGTGGGTGGCGCACTACGCCTTGAGCACGGACTGGACGCGCTCGGTGGTACTGGGCTGCTGGATCGCCGGAGAGCTTCGCGGCGTCGGCGAGATCAAGATGCTCGACGAGCTCGGACCATTGCCCGCCGCGGAGGCAGCGCTCAGCGTCGAGCGGCCCTTCGAGAGCCGCGGCCTCGGCACGGCGCTCTTCCAGCGCGCACTCCTGATCGCACGCAATCGCGGCATCAAGCACCTCACCATGCTCTGCTTGCCCGAGAACGAGCGGGTGCAGCGGATCATCCGCAAGGTGCGGCCGACGCTCGCACTCGGGCGAGGCCAGATCGAGTGCTGGATCGATCTCGAGGCAGCGAACGCGCTCAGTATTGCGGCCGAGCTCTACGATGACGGCTGCGCGCTGACGTTGTCGCTCTTGGAAGGTCTGGCGCCCGCCGCGTGATCAGCCGAGGCCGTTCTCGGTCCAGAACGGCGTGTCGGACCTGAATTGCTTCCACTGCTTGCGCTGCTTGGACTCGAGCTCCTTGGCGCCGCGCTGATACCAGCCGATGACGAGGCCGCTCGCGCGCGTGAGCGCGGCCGCCTGAGGCGACCCGTTGCGGGTGTCGAACGCCGTCAGCAGGTCGCGCGCGGTCTCGACATCGTTGAGGTACCCGAGGCTGTCCTGCAGCCGCGACAGACTCTTGAGATAGCCGGGCGTCCCCTCGCCCTCGAAGAGCGAGCGGAAGCACTCCGCGGCATAGCGCAGCTTCTTCACGCCAAGCCGCAGGCGATGGCGGTCTTTCGCCGTGAGATCGCCGAACCCGCGGCCGCGTTTGCGGACCTTGCGATACCGCTCGCTGAGCAGATCGCTTGCGATGATGCGCGCGGGCTCGGCCAGCCGCTGCGCCGTCAGCGGCTCGAGCGTCTCCTGCCAGGCGCGGCTCTCGATGAGGCGGCCGATCTGCAGGAGCAGCGCCGTATAGCGCTGGGTCGCGAAGGCCGCGCGCACCTGCTCATAGGCGATGCCGCGCCGATCCCGCGCCATCGCCTTGAGCGCCGCCAAATCCGCATCCTCGGCGAACGCCTCTTGCACCGGCAGCAACAGCTCGTCCAGAAACACGTCGAGGTCGCGCGCGGCGCTGATCTCGCCCGCGAGCCATTTCAACTCCTCGGTCAACGTCACCACCGTCTCCGCCGGCACTACCGAGCGGAACAGGGAAAGCACGGAACGCAAGCGGCGGGCCGCCAGGCGCACCTGGTGCACGCCCTCGGGATCGTGGCCCTCGCGCGCTGCGCGCTCGTTGGTGAGCATGTGCGTGAGGTTGTGCCTGAGAATGGTCTCGAAGGCCTGCGATCCCGTCATCGCGGGATCGAGCACCACGGGCGGCGCCTTCGACCAGCCGATCGCATCCTCGGTCAGGATCGCGTAGCCGCGGTCCGATTTACTGAGCGTCTCCAGCCGGACCGGCGTCTCCTGGTTGAGCGCCAGCGCCAGATCGAAGAGCGCCTCGGGCTTGCCTTGCTTGAGCTCGAGCTCGATCTCGCAGATCGGCGCCGAGCCCCGGGGCGTCATCACCCGGCCCTGGTCGATCGCCACCTCGATCCGATCCGTCTCGCCATGCTGAACCGTCCGCGTGATGCGGTTGACCTCGGAGCTGAACACCGGCGCGAGCTGGGTCGCGGTCGCGCCGAGCTCGCGGCGCAGGCTCGGATCGTCGATCCCCGCGAGATCCGGTTTTGGACCCGCCACCGGTCGCTCCCACTCGTGTCGGTTGAAGAGACCGCTCGGCCCGGCGCTGCCGCTCGCCTTGACGGTCTGGATGTAGCGGCGGCCGGCCTCGCGCACCCGCACCACCAGACCGCGCTCGCGCAGCGCCAGGTGCGGCGTGTCGTAATAGATGTTCTTGAGTGCGCGCGCGATCGCGCGCCGCGCCCCGTCGCCCTGGAGATGAGGCGAGCGCATCACCCGCTCCAGGCGATCGGGGCGAACCGACAGCTTGAGCTCGATTTCCCGGCCGGAGTCCATCGGCCCTTTTCGTTCCTGAGCCCCCGTTGCGGACGGCACTCTAGCGCATGTGGTCGCCAGCCGTCACCGAGTCGTCGCATTGGACAAGGGAGTTATCCACAGCCACAATTGATTGCGCGTTGGGAGCTCGCCCACCGCTCGATCTTGCGCATCGAAAATCCCGTCGAGGGAACCTAAGTCGGACGCCCATGCATTCTCTGCATCTGCTGCGCCACGCAAAGTCGAGCTGGGACAACGACGACTTCGACGATCACGATCGTCCGCTCAGCAAACGCGGCCGCCGGGACGCCGAGACGATGGCGCGGCATCTCGCCGAGCGCGGGCCGCCGGACCTGGTGCTCTCCTCGACGGCGACGCGCGCCCACGCGACCCTGGCGCCGCTCCTCGAGATCCTAAAGCCCAAGCGCATCCTGCTCGATCGCGCGCTCTATTTGGCGCCGGGCGCGAAGCTGCTGGCGCATTTGCGCGAGGCTGGCGAGCAGGTAGGCACGGCCTTGCTGATCGGGCACAACCCCGGCCTCCACGAGTTGGCGCTCCTGCTTGCCGATCCGGACTCGCCGGTGGAGCTGCCCCCGCTCTCCGGGAAATTTCCGACGGGGGCCTTGGCGACCTACCGGTTCGCGTCCGAGTGGCGCCGCCTCAAGCCGCGGGCGGCCACGCTGATCGCCTATGTGACGCCGCGCGAGGTCGCGGAGGATCGCGCATGAAACCGTCGAAACCGCCGCCGATGAGCCGCCACGCCTACCACCGTGAGCTCCACAGGCTCCAGATCGAGCTCGTCAAGCTGCAGCGCCACGTCATCGCCGAGGGCGAGCGCCTGCTCGTGATCTTCGAGGGCCGCGACGCCGCCGGCAAGGACGGCACCATCAAGCACATCACCGAGCATTTGAGCCCGCGCGAGACCCGCGTTGTCGCGCTTGGCCCGCCCTCGGATCACGACCGGCGCTCCTGGTACTTCCAACGCTTCGTGCCGCATCTGCCGGCCGCGGGCGAGATCGTGCTATTCAACCGCAGCTGGTACAACCGCGCCGGTGTCGAGCGCGTGATGGGCTTCTGCACCAAGAAGGAGGCGCGCGACTTCCTGCTCGCGGCGCCGCGGTTCGAGGAGATGATTGGCGAGACCGGTATCCGGGTCTTCAAGTACTATCTCGACATCACCAGGGCCGAGCAGAAGGAACGCCTCAAGGAGCGGCGCAAAGACCCGCTCAAGCAATGGAAGCTCAGCGACATCGACAAGCAGGCGCCGAAGCTCTGGCGCGCTTACAGCAAGGCGCGGAACGAGATGCTGCTCAAGACTCACTCGACAGCGGCGCCCTGGACCATCGTGCGCGCCGACGACAAGGAGCACGCGCGCCTGAACGTCATCCGCGACATCCTCTGGCGGCACTTCTACGCGGATCGGCACCAGGACCTGGCGCTCCCGGATCCCAACCTCGTCTTCACCTTCGACCCCGGCGATCTCGAGAACGGAATGATCGCGCGCTGAGCGGCGCCCGCGTTGCGAGAATCATGGGTCTAATTTTCCAAGCTTGCACTTGCTAAATGACCGACCCGCGCTATCCTCCGGAAAACGACTATCGTTTCTCCGGACGCGGCTGATTTCGCTGATTGGTTGATCAACGTGCCGCGTGCGGCGTTCGGCCGCTCTTTTGGAAAGCACCCGTGGACGACCAGCCGATTGGCGAAACGATCGCTCCATCCGCCGCCACCCGCGGACGGCCGCTGGTGCTGATCGGCATCATGCTGGGCATGTTCATGTCGGCGGTCGAGGCGACGATCGTCGCGAGCGCTATGCCGACCATCGTCGCGGTGCTCGGCGGCTTCCAGCTATTCAGCTGGGTGTTCGCGATCTACCTGCTGGCCCAGTCGATCACCATCCCGATCTATGGCCGGCTCGCGGATCTGCACGGCCGCAAGCGCGTGCTATGCGCGGGCGCCGCGCTCTTCCTGGTTGGCTCGGTGCTCTGCGGCTTCGCCTGGAACATGGTGGCGCTGATCGGCTTCCGCGCGCTGCAAGGCCTCGGCGCGGGCGCGATCATCCCGATCTCGACGACGATCATCGCCGATATCTACAGCCCCGCCGACCGCGCGCGCATGCAGGGCTATCTCGGCAGCGTCTGGGGCGTCGCCGCCATCCTCGGTCCGGCGCTTGGTGCCTTCATCGTGCAGCACCTGTCCTGGTCGATCATCTTCTGGATCAACCTGCCCGCCGGACTGTTCTCGATCGGGCTCTTGATGCTGTTCCTGCGCGAGGACCTGGCGCCGCACGAGCACAGGATCGACTACAGCGGCTCGGCGCTCCTCATGGTGGGCTCGGGCGCCCTCATGTTGGCGCTGACCCAGGCCCACGAGCTGAGCCGGTCGATGTTCTACGGGCTGCTCGCCGCGGCGGCAGTGACGATCGGCATCTTCCTGCGCCATGAGCGCGTTGCCGCGGAGCCCATGCTGCGGCTCGATCTCTGGCGGAACCGCGTGATTGCGGTCGGGAACGTAGCCGCCACCACGATCGGCGCGGTGATGATGGGGATCACGGCCTTCGTGCCCGCCTATGTGCAGGGCGCCATGGGCCGGAGCCCTCTGGTCGCCGGTTTTGCGCTCACGACGATGTCGCTGGGCTGGACCGGTGCCACCACCATCGCGGGCCACGTCATGGTGCATATGTCCTATCGCGCGGCGGCAGTGATGGGCGGGCTGTCGCTGATCGCTGGAAACGTCGTGCTGATCCTGATGCAGCCGAGTTCGGGCCCGGTCTGGGCCGGCACCGGCGCCTGCCTCATCGGCATGGGCATGGGCTTCTGCAATACCACGTTCCTGGTGTCGATCCAGAGCAGCGTGCAATGGGAAGAGCGCGGCACGGCCACCTCGTCGATGCTGTTCATGCGCATGGTCGGCCAGTCGCTTGGCGTCGCGCTCTTCGGGGCGGTGTTCAACACGGTACTGTTCGGCACCGGCGCGGAGTCGGGCGATGTGGTGAACCGGCTGATGGAGCCGACGTTGCGGCTCGGCCTCGCCCCGGAAGAAATCGCGCGGCTCACCGACGAGATCGGCCGCGCACTCCACGCGGTCTACTGGATCGCGCTCATCATCTCGGCCATCAGCCTGCTGCTCGGGATGCTGCTGCCCTCGGGCTACAGCGCCAAGTCCGTGCAGCACGCGGATTGATTGACGCGCACGACAGAGTCCGGAAACGGCGAGACAGCCGGGGCGGCAGGCGCTAACTCCTCCGCCTCACCAGGAGGAGTACCGAGATGCGCGCAACGGCATCGACCATCCGTCGTTTTCATGAGCTGCACGAGGCGGGCACGCTGCTCCTGCCGAACGCATGGGACGCCGGCAGCGCGCGCCTCATCGAGGAATGCGGCGCCGCCGCAATCGCCACCACGAGCGCGGGCCTAGCCTGGTCCTGCGGCTATCCCGACGGCAACGTCCTACCAGCACGGGCGCTCTCGGCCGCGGTCGAGGCGATCGCGCGGGTAATCTCGGTGCCGCTCACCGTCGACGCCGAGGCCGGCTATTCCGCGGAGGCGAGCGAGGTCGCCGCGAGAATCTCGGCCGTGATCGACGCGGGCGCCGTAGGCGTCAATCTGGAGGACGGCTCGGCACCGGCCGGCGCGCTCTGCGCGAAGATCGAGGCCGCCAAAGGAGCGGCGGCACGAGCGGGGGTCGATCTCTTCGTCAATGCCCGGACCGACGTCTATTTACGCGAGCTCGTGGTGCCGGACCGCATGGTCGCCGAGGTGATCGAGCGCGCACGCCAGTATCGCGCCGCCGGCTGCGACGGGATCTTCGTGCCTGGGCTCGCCGATGCCGGCGCCATCGCCGAGATCGTCCCCGCGATCTCGGCGCCACTCAACCTCATGCTGGTCCCCAAGTTACCTCCGGTGGCCGAGCTGACGCGCCTCGGCGTCCGCCGCGTGAGCGCCGGTTCGGGCGTCGCTCAGACCGCCTATGGCGCCGCGCGCCGCTCGGTACAGCAGTTCCTGCGGGAAGGACGCTACGAGGCGACCTTCGACATCGCGGCGAATTACTCGGAGCTGAACCGGCTGTTCAAGCCAGACGCAGATTGAGCCGCGAGCTCACCCTAGAGCCTGATCCGCTCGCATGAACCGATGCGAGCGGTGAATCAGGCTCTACGATTTTGAATTTTAGAGCAAGATTCACGGATCAAGCTGATTCAGCCTGATCCGATCTTGCTCTAGGGGACCCTCGAGGGTCTCGATCGCGGCGAGTTCCGGGAAGAGACGCATCCAGACCAGCGCCACCACCACCGAGCCGATGCCGCCGATCAGCACGGCGGGGACAGTGCCGAACCAGGCCGCGGTCAAGCCGGCCTCGAAGTCGCCGAGGGTGTTCGAGGCCCCGACGAAGAGCGAGTTGACGGAGCTCACGCGGCCGCGCATCTCCGAGGGCGTGCGCGCTTGCACCAGCGAGAAGCGAATCACCACGCTGACGGCATCGGAGGCACCGCAGATTGCGAGCGCCACCAGCGTGAGCGCCACCGAGGTCGAGACCGCGAATACCGCGGTCGCGAGGCCGAAACCCGTCACCGCCGCGAACAGGATCCGACCCACGCGGTGTTGCAACGGGTGGGGCGTGACAGCACGATCGACGATAGAAGCGCGCCTACCGCCGGCGCGGAGCGCAGCATGCCGAGGCCCTCGGGCCCGACTTGCAGGATGTCCCGGGCATAGACCGGCAGGAGCGCGATCGCGCCGCCGAGCAGGACCACGAAGAGATCGAGCGAGATCACGCCGACGAGCTCCCGACGGCTGCGGAGATAGGCGAAGCCCGCGAAGAGCGAGATCAGGCTGAAGGGCTCCGGTGCGCGTCGCGGCGCCTCGATGTGGATCAAGGCCACCAGGATGCTCGCACCCAGGAACGACGCCGCGCAGGTGGCATAGACGACCGCGGGGCCCGCGGCGTAGAGCAAGCCGCCGATCGCCGGACCCAGCACGACCGCGACCTGGTTCGCCGAGGCCGAGCCCGCGACGGCCCGCGAGAACAAGGGAGCCGGCACCAGGCCGGGCACCAGTGCGTGCATGGTCGGCAGCTCGAAGGCACGGGCCGTGCCGGCCACGAACAGCAACGCGAAGATCGCGGGAATATCGAGCCAGGCCTCGACCGATCCGATGGCGAGGCAGGCGGCGGCCGCTGCCTCGACGATCTGCGCCACGCGCACCACCAGCCGGCGGTCGTAGCGATCGGCGACGTGGCCGACCACGAGCGCCAACCCGACCACCGGCACGAACTGGACGAGGCCGACCAGACCCAGATCGAGGGCACTGCCGGTGAGGTCATAGATCTGCCAGCCGATCGCCACCGCCTGCATCTGGAAGGCGGATGTGGCGGCGACGCGCGCGCACCAGAAGCGCACGAAAGAGCGTTGCCGCCGCAGGCTCGTCGGGGCCGGATCGGGAGCGAGCGTCGTCATGGCGCGAGGAACCGGCGGAGGGATTTTGATATGGCTGGGGCGCCAGGATTCGAACCTGGGAATGGCGGATTCAAAGTTCTGGCCTTCCGAGGCGATCTGAATAGCACGGCCTTTAGCGCGATGGAAAACCGCGCACCGCACATCAAGGGCTTAGGCTACGAATGGAAAACCGGACGACGCCCACGCGCCAGGCGCCGATCGCCATCCGCACGCTCGGCGACTTCCTACGACCATCGGCGGGCCGCCACCTGCTGCCGGAGCTCGGACTGCAGTGACGTGCCGGCTTTCTCGACCGCGGCGCGTAGCGCATCGTCGATCTTGTCGGTGCGCGTGTTGAGCATCTCGCGCAGCGAGCCGTCGACCTGCGCGACCAGGCGGAGAGTTCGCATATTGGTGCCAGCGGAAAGCGCTAGCGCGACGCGGCGTGTTTCTGTAAGTCAGCGTTCCCATGCCCCCTCACGCCATCCGCGTCGAAAACCCCCCAAAGCCGCCACCGAAGACGCTCGTCGTGGGCTCTTCTGGCCACGCACACGTCACCTGTGTCGCCTGGACCGCCCTGAGATCCGTCAATCTCAAGGACTTCGATGCCATCGTTTTCAATGTCGCGTCACTCGACGACCGGACGATCCTCCGACTACCGAACTTCGGATATTTCCGTGAGGTCAGACAGCAGCTGTCGCTCTTCCTGGGATCCGGGGGGAGAATAGTCGCGCTGACCCCCGAGCGGAGGGTCATTAAGGACAAGGACGACGAGCGCCATAACTGGGAATGGTGCCCAATCGCGATCGGTACACAGGACGAGTCTGGCGATACCATCGAAAAGAAACGTGCGCAGTTCGAGAGCTACCTTTCGAGGCTTAAGAACTGGACGTTCTATTTCTTTCTCCCTCAAGGGGCTCTTAGTTACGAGCTGACCGATGTCTTCGGCTCGACGTATGACACCACATACAGGCTCCCTCCCGAGGCTTACGCGGTCAACCGGTACGGCAAGATGTTGGCCGGCGAGGTGACGCTTCTGATCACTACTCCCGACGGTGGCAATTCCAAGCTTGGCAGCATTACGGTCCTTCCTTTCATCGAGGAGTTGGAGCAAAAGGAGGCCGTCAACCTGATCTTGGAGGATCTGATCGGCTTGCCGCAGCGGTCATTGCCGCCCGATTGGATCGGCCAGATCTCAATGCCGGGCATTGACGAAATCAATGCTAAGATCGCGGGCAAGAAGGCGACGATCGAACAGCTGCGGCAGGAGATCGCGGCAGAGGAGCAGGAGCGTGCCGACGTCGAAAAGTGGAAAAGGGTCGTCTACGCAACTGGTCGCGAGCTAGAGCAAATTTTCGAGGAGGCCGTGATCAAGCTCGGCGCCAAGACCAGGCCTGCGGGCGCTGAGGAGGAATTCATCTTTGAGCACGACGGGTGCGCCGGTGTCGTCGAGTGCAAGGGTGTCGGCAAGAGCATCTCGCTCGACCATGTGCGGCAGGCTGACTCCCACACGCTGAAATTCATCGAGGCTGAGAGCCGAGACGGAAAGGGCGTCCTGCTCGGCAACGCTTGGCGGACTCTCCCTCCGAGCGAGCGAGGGAAATCAAACACCCCAGTCTTCCCCGACAACGTGGTGAAGCATGCCGCTCAACGCGCGATCGCCCTCGTGGGCGCTGGTGATTTCCTCGAGGCGTTCAGTCGGTTCCTGAAGCGCGAGGTGACCGGTGCGGCGATCCTGAATGCCATCATGGCGCAGAGCGGCGTAGTTGATTTCCGGAACATCAAATCATGACTCGCCACCCGCCTTCGCAGCTCGTGTCGCCAGGCCGAGCGAGGTTGCGCGCGTGGAAAACTTTTGAGCTAAGTGTGGCTGGGGCGCCAGGATTCGAACCTGGGAATGGCGGATTCAAAGTCCGCTGCCTTACCGCTTGGCGACGCCCCACCAGAGGCGGGCGGGCCGGGACCTTACCCACAAAGCCATGGCCTCGCAACCAAGCCACATGCCGCCGGGATGCCGCCCTTGCGCATCTCCGGCGCCGATACTAAGTCACATTGGTTCGCGCGCGGCCGCTCTCTTACGAGGCCCCAACGACGTGCCCTATCTCGGCGTCGATTCCTGGCGTTGGCAGTATTTCGAAAATGAGCCCTGCCCCGACGATGTCGTCGTACCGGTCGACGACGCGACCGGTTGGACGATCTTTCCCAAGCACCGCTGGGTCTACAACAAGCTGCTGATCTGCGAGACGCAGGGCCTGCCGCACGGGCCGCACGGCACCACGCCCGACCGGTTCCCGGTGTTCTCGAAGCCGATCTACAACATGAAAGGCATGGGCACCGGCGGGCGCGTCATCGAGTCGCTCGCGGACTACGAGGCCGCGATCGAGCCAGGCTATATGTGGATGCCCTATTTCACCGGAGAGCACGTCAGCACCGACGTGGCGCTCCGCGACGGCAAAGTGCTCTGGTGGCGCCACACCACGGGGCTCGCCGGTGTCGAGGGCACATTCGACTATTGGACGGTTCATGCGGAGCCTATGCCGGCGCTCGATGCGCGCATCCTGCCTTGGCTCGAGCGCAACCTCTCGGGTTTCACCGGCGTCATCAATCTCGAGACCATCGACGGCGCGATCATCGAGTGCCACCTGCGCATGGCCGAGCAGTGGCTCGACCTCAACGGCGAGGGCTGGCTCAAGGCGGTGGTGACGCTCTACACCAACGGCGGCTGGCCCTTCGTCGATCGACCGCGGACCGGCTACAGCGTGGTGCTGTTCGGCGCCCACGGCGTGCCCTGGCGGATCGACCGGGCCCGCGTCGCCGAGCTCAAGCGCACGCCCGGCGTCTCCTCGATCCAGATCACTTTCGAGGAGGATGTGCCCGCGGAGCACCACGCCATGCCGCCCGGCGGCTTCCGCCTCGCCATCGTCAATTGCTGGGACCTCGAGGCGGGCCGGGCCGTGCGCGCGCGCCTTCGGGAGCTGTTCTCGGCGGGACTGCGGGAAAATCCGGAGG
>DATEGF010000004.1:0-5373 GCA_035280245.1 Allostellaceae bacterium | reverse complement strand
CGAGGTCGCGCGCTGGGTCGCGGTTCGTCCGAACTGCCGCGCCTTCGCGAGCTTCGACTGGCGAGCGCCACTCCACGGCCCTCGCGAGCACCTCGCGGTCCTGCCCGCGCCCGCGGCGCCTGCCACAACCGTCACGGCGCTCGCCGCGCCCTCGATCGCGGCAGCCGAGAGCGCGGCACCATCCGCGCCCCCGGCACCTTTATTGACGGCGCCCAAGCCCGGGCGCTAAGGTCCCGCGCCCTTCAGGGGCGCCCCGATAGCTCAGTGGTAGAGCAACCGCTTCGTAAGCGGTAGGCCGTTGGTTCAAATCCGACTCGGGGCACCAGATATTGCAAGGGGTTAGGCACCTTTTTTGTCCAGCCCTTTTCTCCGTCAGCCTTGCTCGAGGCCGACGTGGCGCGGCTGAGCGCGAACGCGCTCCAGCCAAGCGCCGACGCGTGGATAGGCGTCTAGATCGAAGCCGCCTTTCCGCGCTGTATGCGTGTAGGCATAGAGGGCGATGTCGGCGATCGAGTACCCGTCGCCGACAAAGAACTGCCGCGTCGCCAGATGAGTTTCCATCACCGCCAATGCCTGGCGCCCACGCTCGGTCAGAAATTCTATGATCGCTCTACGCTGATCGGGCGCATCGGGGTATGTGACCAGAAACTGCATCACCGCGATATAGGGCTCGTGGCTGTATTGCTCGAAGAACAGCCATTGCAGGGTCTGCGCGCGCGTCACGGCATCCTCCGAGAGGAAGGGCGTGCGATCCGCCAAGTAGAATAGGATCGCGGCCGACTCCGAGAGTACTGTCCCGTCGTCCAGCTCGAGCGCGGGAACCCGGCCGTTCGGGTTCTTGGCCAGGAACGGCGCGCGGCGGCTCTCGCCGTTACGGATGTCAATCTCGACGCGCCGGTATGGCACTTCGGCTTGGTGCAGCAGCAAGCGAACCTTATAGCAATTTGCCGAGATCATGGAATTGTAGAGCGTCGGCATGTCGGCGTGGTCCCCCCGCAGGGTCGAGCGAGTGACACGTTCACACGTTCGGGGCCGTGAGGACAGTCATTGCCGGACGGAGATTGGACGACCTATTGGATACTCAGTCCAATCTTCGCCGGCTGTTCGTCGGCCGCCGCGTCGAATAGCCTCGGGTTGCGGCGCGGCTTTACGGCGAGCGCACGGGAGGGCAAGACAGTGGCGATCATGGGCGCGGGCGGCGGGCTTGGCACGTCTCGTGCGCAGTATCAGTCCGCCGTAGGGCTGGAGATGCACGTCCTGATGCGGTCGGGGATTTTCGTCGGCAACTCTAGCGACAAATTTGGCCGGGACGGCGATCCGACGGACACTACCGCCAAGGCCCTCGTCGGCCAGCTCGTGGCTAATTTGCGCGACACACCGTACGCCCACGCTGCGTAATGACCGACGCTCGGCGCGCGCGGAGCAGGGACGAGGCAGAATTGGATCACGGAGACTGACGATGCTTGACATTGCGCTTGCCGCCCATCCGGGACTGAGCCGCGCGGATTGCGAGCGCCTCGACAGGGAACATCCTGTCGCCGCTCTGCGTGATCGGTTCCACCTGCCGAAAGAAACGATCTATCTCTGCGGCAACTCGATGGGACCGGTGGCGGTCGGAGTCGCCGAACGTATGCGGCGCGCGGTCGAGGAGGAGTGGACCCAGTCAGTGGTCCGCGCCTGGTCGACGGCCGGTTGGCATGTGGCGCCCACCCGCGTCGGCGCGTTGATCTCCCGATTGATCGGCGCGGACGAGGACGAGGTGATCGTCGTGGATTCGACTTCGGTCAACCTGTTCAAGCTTCTGGTCGCCGCGCTACGCCTCAATCCGGGACGGCGCGTGATCGTAGCCGAGCGCGGGGATTTTCCCACGGACATGTACATCGCCGCAGGCGTCGCTGAATTGCTGGGCGGCGAGCTCCGCTTGGTGAAGCCCGACGATCTCACGGCGGCGATCGACGCTTCCGTCGCCGTGGTTGCGATTAGCGAGGTCAATTATCGCACCTCGCGGCGTCATGAGATGGCGGCGATGACGAAGGCGGCGCATAACGCGGGCGCCCTGGTGCTGTGGGACCTCTGCCACAGCGCGGGCGTAATGGAGATCGCGCTCAACGCCTGTCGCGCCGACTTCGCGATTGGTTGCGGCTACAAGTATCTGAACGGCGGCCCGGGCGCGCCGTCCTACGCCTTCGTCGCGCGGCGTCACCGCCGCACCTGCGTCATCCGCTCACCGGCTGGCACGGGCACGCCAAGCCGTTCGCGTTCGTCGACGACTACGAGCCGGCCGAGGGCATGGCACGGCTGCGTTGCGGCACCTCGCCCCAGCTGTCGCTGATCGCTCTCGAGGCCGGCCTTGCCGCGTTCGAGGGCGTCGATCTCGGAGCGGTGAGGAATCGCAGCGAGCAGCTGACCTCGCTGCTCATCGCGCTCCATGACGTGCACCTCGCGTCCCGCGGCTTCGCCGTGATGACCCCGCGCGAGGTTTCCCGGCGGGGCTCCCAGGTGTCTCTGACGCATCCAGACGGCTACGCGATTATGCAAGCGCTGATAGCGCAAGGCGTCATCTGCGATCTCCGGGCGCCTGATGTGCTGCGTTTCGGACTGGCGCCGCTCTATGTGCGGTGTGTCGATGTCCACGACACGGTGGCGATCCTGGCTGACATCATTGATCGCCGCTTGCACGAGCGGCCGGAATATCGGGAGCGCGGACGCGTGCTCTGACCTCGCTCGGCAGAAGTGCGATCGGCGGATGGCCTGGGGTCTGGACACAATAAGGCTAATATATGAGCCATTGATCTGACCTGTGCGCGCGCTAAACATCGAGCGAAAGCGAAACGAATCAATTTCAACGGTTTTTTAGCGCCGATTTAGTACGGGGCCTAATCTTGTGCCGCTGATGCCAGCCTCTTCTCGGTAAAATCGAGGAAGCTGCGTACCCGCGGCGCGATCAGCCGCCGCGTAGGATAGACCACGAAGATGTCCGCGGACGGGACCGACCAGTCCGGCAGAACGCGCGCCAGCTGCCCGCCGCGCACGGCTTCCCGGCAGATGTAGTCGGGCAGGATCGCGATCCCAACGCCGTGGGCCGCGGCATCGCAGAGCATGGCGAAGCTGTTGGCGATGAGGGGGCAATAGACCTTGATGGTGAACTCGAGCGTGCCGTTCGTCATGATCCAGCTCGGGCCGTCCGCCTGAGATCGATGGCCGAGGCAGGCATGCTCCTTGAGCGCCTCGGGAGTCGGCGGCATGCCGCGACGCTCGATGTACGCTGGGCTGGCATAGAGGTGGCGGCTCACGGCGCCGAGCTTGCGCGCGATGTGGGACGACGTCGCGAGATGTCCGGTGCGAATCGCCAGGTCGTAGCTCTCCTCGACGATATCGACGATGCGGCTGGTCAACTCGAGCTCGATCGAGACGTCGGGGTATAGACTCAGATATTCGGCGATCCAGGGACCGAGAAACACCGTGCCGAATTCCACCGGTGCCGTGATTCGAAGGTGACCGCGGGGTCTTTCAACCTCTTGCATGACCGACCGCTCGGCGTCATCGATGTCCTCCATCACACGCCGGCACCGCTCGTAGAACGCTCCACCCTCTTCGGTCAGCCGCAGCTTGCGCGTCGTTCGTTGCAACAGCCGCACCCCGAGCCGCTCTTCCAGCCGGGCGATTTGCAGGCTCACCGTCGACTTCGGCATGCCCAGTCGCTTACCGGCCAGCGTGAAGCTCCCGGCCTCGGCGACCTTGGTGAAGACGCGCAGTTCGTTGAGGTCCATGCCGACGATCGACTCTAGCGATAGTCCCGTTTCCCGGCCGCTTGAGCACGACGAAGAACGTCGAGCCCGCGTCGGACCCTCGACATTATCGAGGAAATCCGTGTGAACACAAGATTGAGGGCGTTGCCGGCCCGTGCATGGCGGAAGGCACCGTCCGGGAGGTGGGTCGGTCCCAGCCGACGCCATTGTGCCGCTCGTTGGACGGTGTGTCCGCGTGTTCCCGCCTTTTGTGACACGTCCGCCGAAGCTAGAGTCGGTTCGGCCTCGCCGCAATCTTCCGGCTTGGCATGGAGGGTCGAATGAAAATTCGAGGAGCCTTCAGCCTTGAGGCGTGGATCGAGGCGAATCTTCCGTCGTCGCTGGGCGCGATCGGAAATCGCGAGGTGTTCAAGAATTCGGACTTCATTTTCCAGATCATCAAAGGTCCGAACGCGCGCAACGACTTCCACATCGATCCCTGGGACGAGATATTCTACCAGCTTCGCGGCCACATCTTTCTCGATGTGGTCGAGGATGGCGCCGTCGCTCGGCATCGCATCAATGAAGGGGAGCTGTTCCTGCTGCCAAAAAATACGTTTCACTCCCCGCGCCGCCCCCCAGGCAGCGTCGGGTTGGTCGTGGAACGGCCTCGGCTCGAAGGGGAGGAAGACGGGATCGCGTGGTTTTGCGAGCGATGTGGCAACATGCTGCACAGCGTCCGGTTCTGGTGCCAGGACATCGAAACGCAGCTGAAGAAGCACGTTGATGCTTTCAATGCCAGCGAGATATCGCGAACATGCAAGAACTGCTTCGCCGTTCTGCCGGACCCGACCAAGGTGCCGCAATGGCAAGGCGACGGCTGGAAGTGAGAGCGTGCTGCACCCGGGTCGACGCTGCGACCTGCTCGTTGGCCTAGCCGGCGGAGGAATTGCCGTATCGTCGTCGTTATCGATACCGTCCGCCGATCGGTTCGCATAGTCTCAGAGGCTGGATGGTTTCATGCCTCGGCCGCGCATCGCCGTGCTGGGCTTGTTCGCGGCGGACCTGACGAGCCGGGTGCCGCGGCTGCCGCATTGGCATGAGACGCTGGAAGGGCTCGGCGCGACGCTGGGGCCGGGCGGCAAGGCCTCGAACCAGGCGATCGCGGCGGCGCGCCTCGGTGCCGCCACGAGCTTCATCGGCAAGGTCGGCGCCGATCCTTTCGGCGAGATGGCGAAGCGGCTCTACGACCAGGAGGGCGTCGAGCGCACGCACCTTGCGACGAGCACGAGCGACGCCACCGGTACCGCGCTCATCCTGGTCGACGAGGCCAGCGGTCACAACGCGATCGTGGTGAACGGCGGCGCCACCGCGGCCCTGACGGGGGCGGAGATCGACGCGGCCGAGCCCGCGATCCGCGGCGCCGATGTGTTTTTGCTGACGCTCGAGGCGCCACTGCCGCTGGTCGCGCGTGCGGTCGCGATCGCTCGGCGCGCCTCGGTGCCGGTCGTGCTCAATACGGCGCCGGCGCGCGCGCTCGACTGGTCGATCCTCGCGGCCGTCTCCGTCGTGACACCCAATGAGGTCGAGGCCGCGAGCCTGCTGGGCTCTCCGGTCTCCAGCATCGACGATGCGTGGCGGGCGG
>DATEGF010000003.1:0-3209 GCA_035280245.1 Allostellaceae bacterium | reverse complement strand
GGAGCCGCGGCGAGGGAACCGCCTGGCGCTCGACGACGAAATGCCGCGCGCCGAGCGCCGAGATCGCCGCGGGGAGCTGGGTATATCCCAAGCGCTCGTCATAGGGTCCGGACCGCGGGAACCGGATCTCCGCATTCGGTCCCGGCGCCAGCGCAAAGGACATGCCCTCGGTCGCGCGTGTGAACAGGGTCGATTGCAGAAGAGACGTGCGCGCCTCGAGCGTCGCGCCCCATCCGATAAGCGCAAGGCAGCTCAGCCGGAGTGCCCAGAGCGCCTGTCGCTCGGCCCAGATCGCCAAGCGGGTGCGGCCGCGGGGTTTCGCTTCCTCGGGATCGCCGATCCGATCGGTGAGCTCCAGGGGCTGGTCGGATCGGGCGGATGCGTCTGTCCAGCTCGGGCGCTCAAATCGAGAAGGACGCACGCCCAGCCACGGCGCGCGCGGCACGCGGCGCCGGAACGACGGGATCGTCGCTGAAAGGTTCGTATTCTCCAAGGTGCTCTCGAGTCAAAAGCCAGTACCTATCCTACAAAGGCACTCATCGATTCGTGAAGCATCGAAAAACTAAAATACTGCGCAAAAGATCTACTTGGGATTCGCGTGACTTTGCTCGCGCTGGGCCCCGTTCTTCTCCGATCGGTGCTGTTTCGATATTTGAGCTTGCCTGTGAGCCACCTCACAGGTGCCCCGCCCTGTACGCGCCTATTTATGCGATGTCGCCATGAGCAGGGAGCTGATCCCATGAGCCCCGCACATGATCCGCCTTACGGCACCGACCCGAGACACCGCGAGACGATCGACCCGCGAACCGTCGCCACGGCGGTTCAGGTCATCGCGGCCTGGCTGATCGCCTTCGTCTGCGTGGCGCTGATCGCGCTTTTGTCATGAGTGCCATCGCGCGTTTTTCCGGTCCCGCCGAATTAGGCTTGGCTTGGCCGGCGGCCACCGGGTTAACTTGGCGCCCGCCTCAACCGCTGGTGCCGAGCATGCCGACCGCCGGGCTGGATCTGAAACGAAACCTGCTGCGGGACCATTTCCTGTTTCGCGAGTTCACGCCGGCGGAACTCGACGAGCTCTTGACCTATGCGCGGGTCGAGCGGTTCGGCGCACACCAGACCGTGCTGCTGAAGGGATCGCCCGGCACGGGGATGATGGCGGTGATCAAGGGCGAGATCCGGATTTCCGGACCCGGCGCCGATGGCCGCGAGGTCATCTTCAACATGCTGGGCCCCGGTGACATCTTCGGCGAGGTGGCGCTCCTCGATGGCGGCGAGCGCTCGGCCGATGCCACGGCGATTACCGCCTCCGAGGTTCTGGTCATCGAGCGGCGGAACTTCCTGCCGTTCATCGAGCGGCACCCGGCGGTCGCGACGAAGCTGCTGATCGCGCTCTGCGCCAAGCTGCGCCGGACCACGGAGCAGGTCGAGGACCTGGCGCTGCTCGACCTGCCGGCTCGACTCGCGAAGAAGCTGCTGAGCCTGGCGCGGACGAACGGACGCCAGACCGAGCGGGGCCTTCTGCTCGAGACCACGCTCAGCCAAGGCGAGCTTGCGAAGTCACTGGGGACCTCGCGCGAGAGCGTCAACAAACAGCTGGCCCGCTGGCAGCGAGACGGTTTCATCCGCGTCGTCGACGGCGCGATTACGCTGGTCGACAGAGAAGGCCTTCGGCAGGTGCTCGAGCAGGACTGAAGCGGATAAGCGCCCGAGCCGAAATCCCCGCGCATTCTCGATAGTTTCTCGCGATACTTAACGCGGCCTTAGGTAGCCCAGACGTAGAAAGGCGGTCTCCTCGAGAGGAGGATCCGTCCCATGCGCCCGATGCCTCGCCGCTTCATCTCCATCAACACCGGTTCGAATGCGCTCTCGTGCGGACTGCTCGTCGCGATCGCCGCGGTCTCCATCGTGATCGGTCTCGCGCGCTACGACCTGACGCGCCCGGTCGATCAACCGATGTTTCCGAAGTTCCACGGCGAGGCCGACCGCCTCTCCTGATTAGGCGCGCAGGCGCGCCGTTCGGGTGCTCGAGATTTATTGCTCCTCGCGCCGGTTCCAATCGCCGTTCCTGCGATCGATGCAGCTGGTGAGCCCGCTGTCGGCGCTGTGGGCGTTTCTGCTTGGTCCGGTCTACTACTGGCGGAAGCAGGCGCCGATCGAGGCCATCCTATTCGGCATAGCGGTGATGGCGCTGCTCTTCGTCGACGACGACGGGGACTTCCTCGGTATGTCCGCCCCTGTCGATCTCGGCTCGGCGATCTGGCTCGCCTTCGCGCTCGCCGCGCCGGTGCTTCTGCCCGCCTGCTATCGCCGAAAGGGCTGGGTCGAAATTCCCGCGGGCACCGGATCGTCGGCCCGAGCGTTCGATGAACCGACGGGGCTCAATCGACTGAGCGACTGAACCCAAGGCTTTGACTGGCGATAGGTCGCGCAACCAGGGCGTTCACATCGCTCTCGCGGGAGCATTTTCAATGGGTTGCGGGGACTTAATACGCATGCTCGCTTGACATTCAAGGCCGCTCGCGCAACGCTAGAAATCCAGTCGGTCGAGGCGACGGGAGGGGACGTCCCATGACGCGAGCCGCAGCGATTGCGGGGGCACTGAGCATAGGCCTTCTGGCCGGAGCCATGCCGGCGCTCGCGGGGCAACAAGTGTATTCGTACACCGTCGTCCACCCAATCTACGGCGAGATCGGCACATTCACGGACACGATCGATCGCAGCGCGGAAGCGATACGCATCGACGCGCAGTTGAGAATCGCCGTGAAACTCCTAGGGGTCGTCGCCTATCGCGAGGAATCCGACACCACGGAAGTCCTGCACGGCGACCGTCTGATGTCGCTGCAGAGCGTCACCAACAAGGACGGCCGGCACCTCGAGGTGCACGGCGAGGCGCGGGGCGAGCAGTTCATGGTGAATTGCACGCTGGGCTCGTTCACCGCACCTGGCACGATCTCGCCGTCGGATCCCTGGCTTCTCCGGCGCACCGGCGGGAAGGAAATCGTGTCCACCAGCACGGGGCGGTTGGTCCACGTGGACATCACCGGCGGCGATTACGACACGGTCGCCGTGAATGGGGCGGCCGTCTCTGCTCGCCATTTCGTCGTGAGCGGCGATAAGCGGCAGGAAGTGTGGCTCGACAGTCGCGAAATCCCCATCAAGTTCCGCACCTTCGAGGACGGCACGCCGATTGATTTCGTGCTGCAGAACCCCAC
>DATEGF010000002.1:0-2798 GCA_035280245.1 Allostellaceae bacterium | reverse complement strand
CGTCGGGCCGCGCGGCCAGCAGTTCCGCCGCGCGCCACGACGCGAGGATCGTGCCGCGCAGATCGACGGTCAGCAGCCGGTCGAGTTTCTCGACGGCCGACAGCGACGCGTCGGGTCCGATGAGGATGTCTGCGCCGGCGTTGTTCACCCAGACGTCGACCCGGCCGAAGGCCTTGACGCCGGCGTCGGCGATCTTTTGCAGCTGGGCCAGATCGGTGATATCCGCGGTGACGAGGTGTGCGCGGCGTCCTTTCGCCTCGACCTCGTGGCCTACTTTCTCCAGGTCGGCCTTCGTGCGTGCCGCCAGCACGACATCGGCGCCTTGCTCGGCGAAGGCGAGCGCGATACCGCGCCCCAATCCGCGACTGGCCCCCGTGACGACGCAGGTCTTGCCGGCCAACGAGAACATGCTGAGCCCCTCCGAATGGGTGGAGCGCTCGCGGCGCGATAAAGTGCGCGAGCGAGCGCGGGGCTCTATCTAAGCGCGGATTGGCGCCGCGATCCAGAAGGAGGCGAGGGTCGACTCAGGTCGCGTGCCAGCGCCAGCGGTCGATGGTCTCGTTGAGGAAGCCGAGACCCTCGTGGTCCTTTTCCCAGGCCCTGGGGAAATTCGTGCTGCCGCCGTGGGGTCGGAGAGCCTGGTCGAGGTCGTTGAACCGGATGCGCATGGGGTGCGGCACGCCTTCGCCGACCGCGATCGCCTCCTGCTGGCGGAGCGTGGGCAGCGTATTGAGTAGTCCCGCCGCGGTCTCGGGCAACGTGCGCCGCACCAGGTTCTGGTCCTTGTCGTTCGTCATGCGCATGGCGAAGACAGTGCTGCACTGTGACAGGATGGACTCGGAGATTTCCGAGGGCCGCTGTGTCACCAGGCAGAGCGACACGCCGTACTTGCGTCCTTCCTTGGCGATCCGGGCGATCGCGCGGCGCGTCGGCTCGAAGCCGAGACCGGTGTCAGCTGGGACGTAGCGATGCGCCTCGTCGCAGACCAAGAGGATCGGCACGGACTGGCTGCGCTCGCTCCAGAGCGCGAAATCGAAGATGAGGCGGCACAGCAACGACACCACCACATTGACGATCTCTGACGGCACGCTCGAGATGTCGAGGATGGTGATGGGCTTGCCACCTACGGGGATGCGAAGGATGCGCGAGAGGATCTCGGGCATGTTGTCGCGCACCGTGAGGCCTGGAAACATGAAGGCGTAGCGCAGGTCTTGGCGGAGATCCTCGATGGTGCCGATGAGCCGCAGATAGGGGAGCGTGCTGTCGGGTTTGTCGAGCCGACCCATGGCCTCGGATATGTGCTTCACCACCGCGGGCATGCGATAGGGCGTCGGCGTGTCGACCGTCAGAAAGGTCTCGGTGCTGTCCTCGCCGAGAAAGGCGTGCTTGGCCGCGATGATGGCCTCTTTGAGGATGTTCGCCTCGCGGCTCCGCGCGATCGGCTCGCGGCTGCACAGCACCTCGGTGATCTCTTCTGCGCTCATCATCCAATACGGAAGCTCGATGTTCTGCGTGTTGATGCACTCCGCCATGTTGCCGAAGGCATGGCTGTATTCGCCATGGGGATCGAGCATCACGACGTGCCCGTTGGGGTGCGCCGTCAACAGCGAACGCAGCACGACGGCGAGCGAGCAGGACTTGCCCGAGCCCGTCGTGCCCAGGATCGCCGAGTGCTTGCAGAGGAATTCTTGCGAGATCAGATAGGCGACCTTCGACGGGTCCTGGTGCAGCACGCCGATCGGCAGGCTCGGCGAGGTTGGTTTGCTGTAGATGCAGTCGAGGTCCGTGGCCGAGGCTTGAAACACCGCCGCGCCCAGCGTGGGATAGACGGAGATGCCGCGGTTGAACACGGGCGGCTTGCCGTCCTTTCGTGTGATGATTTCGCCCAGCAGCTCGACCTCCGCGATCGCGATCCCGCGCCCGCTGCTGCCGGTTGGATCCTTGAGCGCGAGGCTGTCGACGAAGCCGAACGCGACCGTGCTCGGCGTCGGTACCTTGATGAGATCGCCGATCTGGACATGCTCGTAAGCCGCTTGGCCGCCCGGCTGCGACCCTGCGCCGAACAGCGCCAAGGAAAGCTTGAAGCCGGACACCACGGTGACCATGCCGATGTGCCCGGGCGCTTGCGCCCCGGTGGATTGGCCATTGGCGGTGCGTGGCAGATCCTGCCTCGGCGACGTATCGTCCATCATCGCTCCTGATCTCGTGCGGTTCCGTGCTCGAGAAGATTTGGTCGGCGCCCTACTCGGCGAAGTCTTAGGCGAGGCGCATTAACTCTGCGTTAACGCCGATGGTCCGCACGTACGGCGGCTGAAATCGATGCATCTATTGTGCGCTCTCTGGTCCTTGCGACTGCGTACCTGCGTCGGAAGCGGGCCCTGAGGCTTGCGCGCCGGGGGCGTCCCTTACCACCGCCATCGAGTTGAGCTCGCGCGTCATGTCGCGCGCCCGCTCGCCCCAGTCCTCAGAATGTGGAGCAGCGACCGCCATCGCCGGCGCTCGTGCCGCCGCTTGCGCGGCAGGGCTGCCCGCTCCTTGCCACAGCGAAAAGGCGAAATACCCGAGCCCGAGCATCATCGCGACACTCACGAAGGCGATGCCGCGCTCCATCCGACCAAAGCGCGGAGGGATGGCAGCCGGGTGCGGCAAGGATGCGGTGAGCTCCTCCGCGAGGTCGGTCAGCTCGGGCTCGTCGGCCCGTGGCTCTTCCTCCTCGGTGTAGCGCTTGGGCTTCATCGCCCGGCTCGCGAACTGCGTGGTGCTCAGCACATTGTGGATCACGTCGGCGAGATCGTCGG
>DATEGF010000001.1:0-2746 GCA_035280245.1 Allostellaceae bacterium | reverse complement strand
CCGGGCTTCTTCGATCTGCCGATCCCCGAGGGAACGCCGGTGTGAGGGTGCTGATCACGCGCCCGCTGGCCGCGGCGAGGGCGCTCGCGGCGCTGCTCGCGGCGCTCGGCCACGATGCCGTCGTCGAGCCCCTGCTTACGATCATCGCGGACCCCGATGCTGGCGCGCGGCTCGGGCCGGCGCTTGCGGGCGCGCAAGCCCTGCTGTTCACCAGCATGAACGGTGCGACCAGTTTTGCCGCCGCCAGCGAGCGCCGGGATATCCGGGTCTATGCCGTCGGTGACGGAACCGCGGCGTCGGCGCGGCAGGCGGGTTTCGCGCAGGTCGAGAGCGCGCAGGGTGATGTCGAGGCGCTGGTGGCGCTGGTGTCGGCGAGGCTCAGCCCCGAGGGCGGCGCGCTCGTGCATCCGAGCGGCCACGCGGTGGCGGGCGACCTTGCGGGACGCCTGACGCGCCTCGGCTTCACCGTACGCTCGGTGCCGCTTTACCGGGCGATCACCGCCGATGGCCTCGGTGCCGCGACGCTGGCGGCATTCCAGGCCGGCCAGATCGACGCGGCGCTGTTTTTCTCTCCCCGCACCGCCGCCACCTTTGTTAGGCTCGCGGCCGCCGCGGGTATCGGGCGCCACTGCGCGACGACCGCGGCCGTGGCGCTCAGCCCCGCGGTGGCGGCTGAGCTCCAGGGTTTGGGCTGGCGGCGCGTCATGGTCGCCGAGGAGCCGACGGAGGCTGCTCTGCTGCATGCCTTGGGTCGGCTCGGCGCGGAGAGGCGCGGATCGGGAGCGCGGAGTTCATGAGCGAGCAGCGCGGCGAGGCCGAGCCGACCGGCGCGAGCGCCAACGGCGACCCTACCGTCATCGATGTGACCCCGACGCCGGGGCCCGAGCCTCAGCCAGAGCGCGCCGCGGTGGTGCCGCCCAAGTCTCGTGGCAGGCAGATCCCGATCACGGCGCTCGTCGTGCTGGTGCTGGCGGTTGGAACCTCGCCCTATTGGGCGCTGCCCATCGCCTCGATCCTGCCGTGGGGCGGCACGCCCGAGAATAAGCCGCCGGCTGTCGATACGGCGGCGATCGACGCGACGCTGAGCGCGCTCGCGGCGCGGATTGGCGACCTCGCTCAGGCTCAGCAAAAGTCCGCGGCGCTCGAGCCGCGTGTCGCGCAGCTGGAGCAGCTTCCGGCGCCGGCACCCAATCCGCAGAACGCACAGCAAGCCGCGCAGCAGGCGCAAGTGCTCACCGCGCTCGGTGAGCGAATGGGCGCGCTCGAGCAGCGGATCACGACGCTCGCGGCGGCGCAGAGCTCGCAGAGCGCCGCCGACGCGACGAAGGCGCTGCAGGCGCAGATCCAGGCCCTCACGCAAAAGCTCGACGAGCAATCGCAGCTCCTGGCGACGCTGCAGAGCCAGAAGTCCGCCGGCGGCGACCGCACCGACGCCGCGCTCGTGGTGACGGTGAGCCAGCTTCGCGCGGTGCTCGCGACCTCCCGTCCCTACGCGCCCGAGCTGCAGGCTGCCGAGGCACTGGCCAAGGACCAGCCCGATCTCCTCAAGCAGCTGCAAGCTTTCGATGCCCGCGCCGACCGCGGAATTCCGGACATCGGCTCTCTCAGGGAGCGCTTCGGCGCGGTCGCTGTCGAGGTCGATCGCGTCGCGGCGCCGGCGTCTGGTGGTGGTTGGCGCGACCGATTGGTCGCGGGAACGAAGCGGTTCTTCCACGTTCGGCAGGTCGCCGAGGGAGGGCAGGGCGACGCTGGTGATCCCGAAGCGATCCTCGCGACCGCGGAGACGTCCCTCAAGCGGAGCGATCTCGCGGGCGCGGTTGCGGCCCTGCGGCGGCTGCAGGGCGCCGCGGCCGACGTGGCGAAGCCGTGGCTCGACGACGCGCAGGCGCGGTTCGACGCCGATCAAGCCGTCGCAAGCCTGAGCGCCACTCTAGCCCGGACGGTTCTCGCCGCACCGGCCGGAGCCAAGCCGTGAGGCGGCTGCTCGGCCTGCTTCTCGGCCTGGCGATCGTCGCCGGCCTTATCTATGTCGCGGTGTTCTTCGCCGAGAATCCCGGCGAGGTGCACATCGCATGGGGAACGCTGCACGCCGACCCGCCGCTCGCGCGGCTCGTGGCCGCGATCGCCGCGCTCTTCGTGCTCGTGTTTCTCGTGCTGTGGCTGTTGCGCGTCCTGATCCGATCGCCCCGAGCGTTCCTCCACGCACGGCGCGAGCGGCGGCGGCGCGAGGGCTACAAGGCGCTGACCCAAGGCATGGTGGCGGTCGCCGCGGGCGAAGCGGATGAGGCGCGCCGGCTCGCGCGCAAGGCGGATGCGCTGCTGGCGGAGCCGCCGCTCACCCTTCTGCTGCAGGCGCAATCGGCGCAGCTCGACGGGGACGAGCGCGCCGCGCGCAATTATTTCCTCGCCATGCTGGAGCGGGCCGAGACGGAATTCCTGGGGCTCCGCGGACTCCTGACCCATGCGCTCAAGAGCGGCGACGACGCGGCGGCGCTCGAGTTCGCGGAGCGCGCCCGCACGCTCCGGCCCAAGACCGGTTGGGCGCTCGCGCATCTGAGCGAGCTCCAGGCCCGCGCCGGCAAATGGAAAGAGGCCGAGGCGACGCTGTTGCAGGCCTTGAAGCGCAAGGCGATCACGACCCCCGAGCATCGGCGTGCGCAGGCGGCGGTGTTGCTCGAGCGGAGCCGCGTCGGGGCGGCCGCCCAGAGCAGCCGCGAGGCACTCGACCTCGCCGACCGCGCCCAGG